>JAYSTF010000023.1:0-46382 GCA_043720065.1 Pseudobdellovibrionaceae bacterium
AAGAAGCATTTTAGCGATCACAAGGCTCGACGGCGCGGACATGAAGCTTACGGTGAGAAGATGGCCTGCAATATCGGGAATAAAACCTCTCAGCATTCCCGTGTACGCGGCTAAAACTCCTCCAGCGACACTCGCCATTCCGCCAACCATCACTGCTAGCAGTTCAGACTGAGTCATATCTTTAACGAATGGCTTCACGACAAGGGGCGCTTCCGTCTGACCAACAAAAATATTTGCTGCCGCTGAAAGTGATTCCGCACCACTGGTTCCCATAAATTTCTGCATCACCACTGCAAGACCCTTGACGATCGGCTGCATAGCGCCCAGCTGATAAAGCACCGCCATTAGTGACGCCATAAAAATAATTGTTGGCAAAACTTGAAACGCGAAAATAAACCCAAATTTATCGGTGTCCATAAGGCCACCAAAAATAAATCGGCTTCCTTCAATCGTGTAATCGAGAACTTTATTAACTCCGTCATTCGCCGCATTGAACGCAAACTTAAGCGGTCCCGAAACTCCCAGCGCCGGCACACCGAGCGCTAGCAGCGCAAAACTCCATTGCAGCAATGTCCCCCAAATCACCAGCCGCCAACTAATACGTTTACGATTTGCCGACAGCAAATAAGCCAACCCTAAAAACATGAAAATGCCTATGAAGCCAGCGATGCGATCCATTCGTGCAGCCCCCCGATTGAGCCTTGGTCTATAAGTTCTGTCTCAGATTAAGACAAGGCCAAAGGCCAGTCACCCAAGAGTTTTAAAGGTTTAGCCGTCAATCAGTCGGGGTGCCTGTAGTGATGCATTCTTTTGAGACGGGAAAGGGGCATAATATATAGATACGTTAAGGGGACCAAATGCCACTGAAAAACTATGTTTTCGGACTGCTGCTTTTCTCCCTGATTCCTATAGCAAATGCGGATGAGCCAATCTGTGAAAATGGATATCCGGCTCGGCCACCTACGTTTGTATCGATGAATGGCTTAAACACCGGTGCGGCTTGTACGGCGGGTGTAGTTCAGGGGAACGAAACGTGTTTTAAAACTACAGCTACAGTTGAATTAAAAGGAGCGTCCAACTCGGCCGCAGCCGCAGCCCCAGCTAGCGGCCCAAAGAATGCCTCGGCCGCAGGGTCCGTAGCCGGAATAAATGGCATCATTGTTGGAAACTTTGGTCAGGATGCATGCACCCTTGCTGTCAAAATTTGTATGAAAGGGTGTTACAAGACTCAATCCGAGCTGGCCAAATATGTGAGTGACTGCAATACAATTGAAAATTTTAGGACAGTAAATACGGTAGCTTGCAATGGTGCTGAAAAGGATCTCGCGGAAGCTAAGCGCGCAACTTCCGAGTGTAAGATAAACTTCACGAAAAAGGGCACGAACTACATGTGCCTGGCCGGAATGTCAGCGCAAAAAATTGCCGAATATACGAAAGTAAATCTCGCGGCAACTGGTAAAACCGTCGGTGATGTCGCAGAGGATGTGGTTGGAACGACAGGGGATTTTCTCGAAAATAACTGGGGCAAACTCGCGGTTGGTGGACTTGGCGTCGCGGCTGTTGTTGCGATTTCTAAAAAGGGCGATAAAGGCGGCGACGGTGGATCAGGCAGTAGCACGATAACTGGCGGTGTTGGTGGCGGTGTGCCGGATTGCACGAAAGATGATGCTGCAAAAAATCTTCTTTGTGACGGGCAATTGCTTATCGAATGTTCTGCGCTTAACAAAGTCACCTCTGCGAAGTGCTCGGCCTTTACGGATCGGCACTGTGGTTTCTCAGCGGCCACAGATAAAATCAACTCAGCGCCGGGATTGGGATCGGAACTTTGCAAAGATGCGATGGCGGGTAAGTATTGTAAGAATGAAGCGAAGGCAAAATGTTATAGCTGTTTGACGCTGAAAGATCGCCAGGCCAATCGATGTCTTGCGAATCCAGCGAGCTGTCGACATCAGAATACGGTTCAAGAGATGGGCTATTACAAGCACACATGCTCCGATGATCCAGTCTTCACGGATCTGAAATGGGCTTCTGTCGTCGCGACACTACTTCCTGCGGGCGCAACATTGCCGCCGACCGTACCCGTCGGTCAGCCAACTATGCCGGTTGGGCAGCCGCCAACTTCAATAGATCAGGCGAGCCAATCAAGAATTCCGGCAAAGGCATCCGGTGTAATGCTGGCGTCGGACACTTCACCAAAATTTGGGCAGAGTGTTTTTTCGCGCTCGAGCCAGACTTTGAAGTCGCTCTGCAATCAGGGTAACTTGAACAACTGCGGCACTCGCAAGTCTGTTGGATACTAATTAATCTGTTTATATCCGGGGGCGGCGGTCGCCCTGCCTTTAAAAACAATTGTAGTTTATGTCGGCCTTTTATGCGTTTCTGACGCTAAATAAAAAATAAAAAATTGAAATTGAAATTGAAATAACGAAATAAGTCGAAAAAACTGTTTACTTTTTTGCGGCAAGATTTTAAATTCCAGCAACTTGATTTTAAGGAGCTTTGCCGATGCAAAACCGTATAAATAAACTTTCCGAACAGGACTTGCAGAAAAGATTTGAGAGATTGGCGCGTACGGAGAGAAAAATTACGGCATTGGTTATTGAATGCGTGAGTGAAATTAATCGGCGCAGTCTTCATCTTAAATGGGGTTACGCAAGTCTGTTTGATTATTTGGTGCGCGGAATGGGTTATTCCGAATCGGCCGCTTATCGGCGGATTCAAGCCACTCGGGCCTACAATCAGATCCCTGAGATTAAATCTGCGCTTGAAGATGGTTCACTCAAGCTTTCACAAGTTTCGCTGGTGCAAACAGCGCTCAGGCGAGAAGAGGCTGCGACGGGAGAGAAAATTTCTGTGGAGGCGCGACGCGATTTATTTGCGGAAGTTTCTGGCAAGTCCGGACTCGCCACACAGCGAATCCTAGATACTCATCTCGTAAATCAAACTGAGGCGCGGCCTGAGGTTGCTCACAAGAGAGATGAATCGGTCGAGGTGACCCTTAAATTTTCAAAAGAAGAATTCGACGAGCTAAAGCGTGTTAAGGATCTTTACTCGCATATCGATCCTCATGCCGACTGGGTTCAAGTTATTAAACTGATGGCGAAAGATGTTATTAAGAAACGAGATCCGATGTCGGGGAGCAAAATCGTGCCGCAAGTTCAAACGGGGAAATCTGCGGCTTTAAATATGGATCACAAAAAAGCAGTGGCGGAGGATTTTGTGACGCAGGGTTTCGCCGTTACGGAAGTGAAAGACGTGCGAGTTGCACCGCAGGGAGTGCCGCAGGGAGCGCGTCAAGAAGAGCCGATGCCAAATCGGCGGCGAGCGATTCCAGCGAACGTGAAAAGATTCGTATTTAAGAGAGACAACGGCGAATGCCAGTTTCAGTCAATGACGGGGCACCGGTGTAAGAGTCAATTTCAGGCGCAGATTGATCATGTCTTGCCGGTGCGTTCGGGCGGCGGCAATAATCCTGAAAATTTGAGAGTGCTTTGCAGAGCACACAATTCGTTTAGAAATATTTCGCATGAGGAGAGGTAATTTGTGAGGCCTAGTAACTTGTGAGCACTTGCAGCTCGCGAGCACTAGTAACTTGTAAGGAATAGTAAATAATAAGGAATAGTAAATAGTAAGGAATAGTAGATTGTAAGGAAAAGTAGATAGTAAGGAATAGTAAATAATGAGGACCAAAAAATAGTCAGGTCACGGTTTTCCGACGTGATGGTATGAAATGGCCGGGCGAAAGTATTGGCCCGGAGTAGCGGGCCTGCACGAGTACTCCCAAATTAAATTGGAAGTACAAAAAATTTTAAGGATTTTCGCTAAGTGCTTTGAGGACGTGGTCGATGCGAGTTACGTCTTCGCCGCGGCATTCGCCTTGGGCGCAGGTGTATGAAACTCGGCAGGCACCGACGGATTTAAAATCCATTTCGCCGCGAACGAGAATTCCTTCGACTTCGCCGCTATCGGCATTAAATACAGCCGAGCCAGAATTGCCACCATAGGTATCGAGGCTAGCTACCAAGAATCCGGGATTTATCGTGCGAACAATGCCTTCGGGTGCAACTTTCGTTGGCAGACCAACGGGATGGCCGATGACGACTAGCTCATCGCCCACTCGTGCGACGCCGGATGAGCGCAGTGTAACTGGTGTTACGCCAGTCACGTTTCTCTCTAAAGTAATGATCGCGAAGTCGACACCATCAGAGGCGGAAACTTGTGTCTTTAAAACGCTGCGGCAACGATAGACGTTTGCCCCAGAAACACGGGTGGGTTGTTGGCCCTCGGTGTTTATTGCGAAACCGAAAACAGCTGACGTTGATTCACAGTCAGACTGGGATCGAATGCAATGTCCTGCGGTCACGATTTTATCTGCGCCAATAAAAAAGCCAGAGCAAAAAGCAGCTGTCCCCTGATCACGGTACGGCTCAGTGGGGCAAAGGTTATAGCTTTGACCAAAGTTCGTCGTGCGAACTTCGTATTCGTTTCCTGAGCGATAGGCGAGCTTATCCTGTCTTATTAAGGCGACTGTCGCGTGAGCGGTTTGGCGCCAGGGAGAGTTACCGAGTTCATAGAGATCAGCGCGATTGTCCCGGCCATAAATTACTTTCGCCTTAAATCCAAGACCTGGTTTCACTTTGTCATTGGGCGTAGGTGTGGGTTTTTCTTCGCTGCAGGCAAAGAGGGAAAACACCAACATTGCCAATATAAAAAGATTTCGTGTCATTTGACCTCCGGCTAAGTATTCGGAATGTCTTCAAACTGGATAAAGTGCTGTGGTCTTGATTTGGCCGGAGGTCGGTGCGAATATAGGCGTGATGCGTGGAGCCAGCGGTTTCGAAAAATTTTACTCCGAACATTTTGGCGAGCGCTGGCCTCGACTTAGAGCGGCCTTGCAGACACCGACCCTCAAGGTCTGGTTGGTAAATCCTTTTTATAGAGGTGAGTTGCCCGATGGTGCTGAACCTATTCTCCAAGGACAGTTGCCGGTGGATATTCGACGGCCTGTGGAGGGCTGGAAACGGCCAGAGCCCGACTTCTCCGGGTTTTATGAAATGGATTTAGCGTCCGTATTAACGGCGTGCGCTCTTCCGCTTGGTCTAGGCGAGCGCTGGCTAGACATGTGTGCAGCTCCGGGCGGCAAGACTCTCACAAAAATTTTTTCTCATCGAGGCGAAGTCGACACTTTGGCGAATGACGCGTCAGAGACGCGACTAAAGCGGCTTAGAGCTGTGTTGCACGACTTTATTCCGGATGAAAAGTTTAAACGTATCAAAGTCGTCCACAGAGATGCCACCCGCTGGCGAGCTTCGGCGGCAGAATTTGATTCCCTTTTAATTGATGCTCCTTGCTCGGCCGAGCATCACATGATCGGAAAGCCTAAGTACTTGGAGGAGTGGTCGGCGAAGCGATCGAAAACTCTCGCCATGCGGCAACACGCTATACTTTGTTCCGCATTGGAATTCTTAAAACCGGGAGGGCATCTTTTATATTCCACTTGCAGCATATCTCCGTTTGAAAACGATGCGGTCGTAGAGCGCTTTATTAAAAAGCGCGAAGGCCGAGTTTTGCTTAACCAGGCGCCTCTTTGGCTAGGCCAGCGCACAAGTCACGGCGTAGAGATCCATCCCGATAAACATCAATCGGGACCTATTTATTATTCGCTGTTGAAAAAAACCTAGAAATAACCCCAAGAGAAATGCACCTTAAACGGCTCTTCCTTGCCCGGTGATGTTCGTTTTGGATTGATCTTAAAACCAATGTCCAAGCTGAACGGGCCCACGGGAGTGTTGTACCTGTAGCCAAAGCCCACGGCGTCGCGGTATTCGCGGTCGAAGCTCTTGCCGGTCACTTTTACCATACCGCCATCATAAAAAATTACGCCGCCGTGGTCGCCGTAGATGGGAAAGCGAAATTCTTCTTTTAAGAGAAAGTAATGGCTATCAGAGCGAATTAACTTTTGCGTACTGCTGGTAAACTCAAATCCAGTGGGAACTCGCTCAAACTGATCCGTTCCACCAAAGCCACGAATGCTTGAGATGCCGCCGAGGAAAAACGCTTCGAAGGCCGGCACACCACTGGCTTTGTCGCTGCTGAGATTGGCAAGATAACCACCACGTAAACTGCTGGCGAATACGAATCGTGGTGAGCCAAGGGCGAAATAGCGAGTGTGCGAGGCTTCTGAGCGAAAGAAGTTAACACCCGCGGAGCTGCCAAAACCGGGCCGGGAATATTCTGCGTTCCACGTGCTAAAGTGGCCGGCACTTGGGACAAAGGGATCATTGCGAAAATCTGCTTCAACCAGTGGGCCCATGGTGGCGACTTGCAAGCGAGAGCAAATGTTAGTTCCGGCTTCGTTACAGCGATTATAACGTTCCAAATCTTCTCGCGTATCGAGCGACCACAGTTTCCAGCTTGTGCGCCAGTTTTTGTTCACGTCGCGTTCGAGAAACACATCGATTTTATTACTGAACGTGATTTTTGTTATGCCAGTTTCTTTATTGAAATCCCAAACCCTCTCAGAAATCGTGGCATTTACTCTTCCACGAGTTTTGGAATTCAGCAAAAATGGTTCAAGATATCCGGCAACGAATTCGTACTGGGGATAGTTGACTTCCATGACATGGGTTTTTAATTCCGCCCGACCGCTCAAACCTCGCGCGGTACCGAACAGGTTGTTATAAGAAAGGCCTAGGAATCCCTTTAGCGTCAAATCACGTTCGCTATTTACGCCCGCGCCGAAGCGAAAAACGCCTGGATCGCGCTCAGTGACTGAGATTACGATGTTTCGTTGGCTTACGTTTGTGCCCTCTTCCATGGTCCTAATGGCCGCGCGAGAAAAAATTCCCATTCGATTCAGGCGGATTTCAGAGTCCTCAATTTTCGCTGGCGTTAAAACATCTCCGATGCCGATGTCTATGCTTCGCATGATGACGTCCGTCTTGGTGAAGCTATTGCCTTCAACCGTAATGGTAGCAACGACTACCTTAGGACCTTCGTAAACATCAAAGCGGACGTTCGCCTGAGTGCCTTTGTCATTATACTGAATTAAATCTTCCGCCTCGTTGAGAATCCGAGCTTCAAGGTAACCATTTTTTTGATAGAAGCTCACTATTTCAGAGAGGGAATTTTCTAAATCCTTTAGCCGCAGGGGAGAGTTTGCCTTAAGCGAAATCGCACTTTGTAGAGTCGTAGGCGAAATGCTCTCCGCGCCAGAGAAAGTAATTGTCCCCAGTTGAGTGAGTGGACCTTCATCCATCACGAGAATAACTCGGCCTTCACCGGGCACGTCGGTGTATTCCAATCGGGACGATTGAATTTTAGCCCGTAGAAAGCCTTGATTACGCAGCTCGTTTAGCAAACTCTCGTAACCTTTATCTAGGTCTTGCCGGTTATAATAACCCCGTGCGATGAGCGGCGAACTATTTTTTATTAGAAATCGTTGATAGTAAATGCTCGGCCGGCTTATCCGCCCAGTGACTTGGATTTCCCTGATTTTTACTTTTTTCCCCTGCGCAACGCTGACGATGACTTCTCTCAGGAAGCGAGCGGGTATCTCAACTGTTTTAGTTTGCACTTCAACACTAGGGTAGCCGCGCTGCAAAAAACTTTGGCGCAGTCGATCGGCTGCTTCGCTCCCCGGATCAGGAGCTCCACGCTCGATGGTGTCGGGATTCATGTAGCGGTAGAGTTCGGCGAGATTTTCTTGTTTGCCCTCAATCAAAAACTCATAACGGAAGGGATCGGATAGACGGAAGGTGAGCTTTGCCTTGGTTTTATTCGCGTTGTAAGACGGCTCGGGGCCGATCAATTCGGTTTTTAAGTAGCGATTGGTTTGCAGGAATACAGTGGTCTCTGCTCGTAGCTTAGCGACGCGCTCAGTGGTTAAATTTTTGCCGCGTCGGCGTTTAGTGATGCGTTCTAGCCGCTCTTTTAATTGTGTGTTCTCCGTATCGATGACCACGTCCTCGATCCGACACGGGGCCTTCTCGTCGATTACGAAAATCACGGTAAGGCCCGCATCGGTTTCTTTTGAGAAGCTGACTTCAATTACGGTGTTATAAAAGGCGTTGTTGCCATAGAATTCTTTGAGGCGCTCTCCGGCTTCGATCACTTTTTTTCGTTCGAAACGATCGCCTGGCTGGATCTCAATCACTGCTTGCAATTCTCTTTCGCCAAAGTTTTGCTCGCCTTGAATTAAAACCTGTTTCACGGTCCTTAAAGCACGGGCGACGACCTGGATATTTCCGTCCTCATCGGATTCCGCCAGAACCCTTTCAAACTGGCCCGTCAACGCAAGTGCCCGAACAATGTTATCTACTTCTTCAAGAGTCAGTTCGCCGGAGTAGGCTTCGGGAACATCTTTCTTCAGTCGGCGCACCAACTCTTCACTCACGCCATGAACGCGCACCTCTTCAGCAAATGCGGAAGAAGTGAGAAGCGCCAGAAAAAGCAGGTGAAAGATCATTTAAAGTTTACCTTATATTCCAAATCGAGTCCGAAGACACTGGGGGTCACGTCTTTGCGAGTGATCGCTTGCGAGGCGCCTTCATTGCCCTCCCAAGAACCGATGACTGAGAGGTTACGATTAACTTTGTATTCCATCTTTACCGTGCTTACAGGCGTTTTATCAATAGTTCGACCCGCAGAAGCGGCCCATTTCGGTGAAAACTGTTTGTTAATGGTGACCTTGGGCGACGATCCGGATTCCGCCGTCGTTTGGCTCAGCTGCACATCCACGCCTAGGCGATTGCGCATTTCGCGCCCAGAGATTTTCTGAATCAGCGACGTCCCGATTTGTCCTACCTGAGCTTCACCAACCCGGCTGCTGCTTTTCGCCTGGAGAGTTCCTGGCGTAAGGCCTAAAGCGAGAAGAGAAATAATTTCTCTTTCGTTTAGGGCGGGGAGACTGCTTACAGTAATTTTCGGATTTCGTCCGCGACCTTGGATCATTAGGTTGATCTCGTATTCGTTTTCGGTCGTACCTTTGTCTTTGTCGTCAACGTACTCAGTGACCACAGTCTGAGCGGTCAGATAGATTTTTGGATTCTCAGGCGGATCATCTTGGTATTCCAAGAATCCGGCGGAAACTTCAAATCCCACATCGCGGAAATAAACTTGGCCACCGGGGACCGGATTTAAAACCCCCGTTAGCTTTGGCTCACTAGGCGGCCCCACCACCCGAATCCGGCCCCGAACAGGACTTTGCACGAGAGAATTTCTCACGTTAATTGCGTTTTTGAGTTGCACTAGTAAATCCAAGTGGATTGGCCGACTGGATTGTTCAACAAGAAACTTCGGCAGCAAGGCACTGGCAGTTACGGCGCTTGAATTGGAGCCGCCAGAAAATTCACTAATCACTTCTCCTGATTGTACCTCATAGTTAATGCCAAGAATGTATGGGAAGTAGGGTCCCTTCATCGACCATGTGCCTGAACCTGAGGTTTTGTAGCCCTCAGGCACATTTAAAGTCACGTTGGTGAACTGACCCTTAACGTCAACGGGCGCTGATTTTGGTCCAAGGATTCGAATTTTCCCATCTCCCGTTATAAGTCCGCCGGCTAAGTCCGCCTTGATTGCGTTTATGACGACATCTTGTTGGCTAAATAAAATATCGGATCGAATGTTGGTAAAAGCGTGGGGGAACTCTTTGAACTTCACTAGGCCTTGTTCGATGAATGCTGAGCCAGAAACCTGCGGCGCCGCTAAGGTTCCGGAGATTGACGTATTGAGCGCAAACTTGCCCTGTAAGTCCGCTAAGAACGGCGTAAGCAAGGTGAGAAGACTTAAATCCAACTTGCCGTTGACCGTGGCGTTGATTTTATTCGCCGACACTTCACCGATAGCGATTCTTAACGATCCCCCTTCCCCTTCGAAGAGGAACGGTTTTGAACTTAAGACGCCATCTTTGAAAATTAAAAACACGGTCGAGGCATTTTGTATGTCAACGGTGCCCCGGCGAAGTTTAAACTCGTTCACCTCAATCTCGCCGTTTAACTTGTCTGGTCCACCGCGATTAGATTCCAAATTTACGACCGCACTCATTGACGTTTGAATATCGCGTTGCCGAACTGAATTTGAAAGAATAGAAAACAGGCTGCCAAAGTTCCACTCATCTGCTTTAGCGTAAATCTTAAATGGCGCAGTGGGAACCAGGGGATAAATAAAGTCGGCGGTCAAAACATTTCCCATGAAATTTCCGCCCCCTTCTAAACGCTCTGAAGAAATTTTTAGTTTGAACGTTGAATCCTCCGCCGGCTTGTCACCAATGACGAGTTTTGACAAACTCCCTTGCATGTCCAATACGGGCTGCGGCAGTTGGCCACGAATCCCCATCGTAAGGTCAACTTGTCCAGTCACATCAAACCCCAAACGGCTCACGTTTTCAGATTCTTCGAGGCGCAACTTTCTTCCCACCACAGTGGCGTCAATGATCCCTTTGGAGTTAATGCCGCCAGTTAAATCCACAAGACTTGAGCCGCGCGCCGCCTGAACTTTTTCCGCCCGCACCTGTCCTCGAACTGCACCAACGTTGAAGGTCAGTTGATCAAAAGTTTCTCCAGCAGCCGAGCCGCGGAAGAAAGCCGACCGCAATTCATACGACATTTCGTTAAATGCCAGTGGACCAGAGCCCGTAACGTCTACGGTTCCGGTGCCCGCGACGGCAAACGGTAGTTTCACTTTGCGCCCAAAAACTTCCCTTATGTCCGCGAGGTCGGCGTATGGCGATTTGGCCTGAATGGAAATTTCAGAGCGGGGAATATTGACTGAAACTTGCCCGGTATAGCGTGAGGTGCCGGCCTGGCCAAGTAAATTACCGAATTGAATTACTCCAGTTTTGTAAGTGACTTCCGATTGCACGTCGCCAAGCCAGTAGTCTTCGAGAAAAACATTTTTGCCGTCAACATTCATCTTTAGGCGGGCCCAATTCGACGTACCCTCAGTGGTTCCGCTCAGTCGAAACGCGCCATCAACTTTAAGCCCGAGCAAGCTTTTAAGGTCATGAATGTCGACCATTGAACCCCGATAACTAATCTGAAAACCGTCTTGATAATTAATCACACCTGACGAGTCACCTTTTGATTTTTCGCCGGCGGCAATTTCCGCCTGGTAGGTAACTGCTTTCGTCGTGATTTTTACGGTGCCCTTGGCTTCTCCAGACGGCAGGGCGACGATAACCTTCTTTTTTTGATCCTGCGTATGAACAAGCAGATTACGTACGCGTGCGGTTCCAAAGCATTCCATTTCAGGCTGTGGCAGGAGTGGGCCTTTACACTCTAGTTTTCCCGAAACTGGAATTCGAATCGGTACATCTTTGATTTCAATATTGTTTAAAAGCTGACCGATCTCAAGTTGATCAGCCTCTACGGTGGCGACTAGATTTTCACCATCTTCGGGCTTCCAGGAAAGCTTGCTGACGTTAACCTTACCGGCGTTGCTTTCAACTACGACTTCCTCTGCTGTAAGAATACCGTCTTGCCATGCGGCTTTTAAACCAAAATCGCCGAGCAAATGATCTTTGACTGTGATGCCAGATCCGCTGGCAATCGTCGAGAGTTCGGGAGCTTTGGAGCTTCCTTGGAGGGAGAACTCAGCTTTTATATTGCCGACCATTTTTGGTAATTTCGGATCGCGCAATATGCGTTCCCATTGCGCAATGTCAGTTAGATCGAGCTGCACGCGAGAATTCACATCCATCCGCGTCCACTGATCAGGCTTTAGCCCGCCATCCACGCGACCCGCGGCGACGAGAAACGACTTGCCTGCTTTGATTTGAAAGGCAGAAAGTTGGATCCTTTTCTCTTCAAGCAATCCCCGAGCGGCGAGGTGAAGCGCCATGGGATCATGAGCACCTTTAAATTTCACTTCCGCTTTCGGCGCGTTGATCTGCACGAAAAAGCTCCGCCCGCGATTTCCTAAGTTTAAATTTAAATCAGAAAGTCTTAGCGCCAAGCCTTCGTTTTCGAAGCGAGCCCAGAAGGCGATTTGTTTTAATTCTAGCTCGTCGATTGGAATTGAATTTAAACTACTAAAATCGAATTTGCCCATGGCCTTTTGAGACTTAGGCAGATTGTCTTTAATAACCACTTTAAAATCGGCGCCGCTAGCGCCGACATAGGAAAGTCTAAGGCGGCCGGTGAGCAGATGAAACCAGTTGATGCGCACTTCGGCGCGCTCAACAACAGCTGGCGCCATCGTTTGCGCCAATTCTTTTTGTGGTAAAAGTCTCACGTTGTTAAGGACGACACTGGGGGGAAAGAATTCAATATTCAGAGTTTCCGGCCAAATGCGAACGGGGAGTTTGCGCGTGCTTTGCTTTTCAATTTCAACCATCAGCCACTGTTCAAAGCGCGGCAAATGATATTGGTGAAAGAAGCCAAGCAAGAAAAACGTCGCGCCAATAAGGGAGCCCACAAGGCCGAAGCGGAGCCAGGCCCTCATTTTTGCCTTCCAGTTTGCCATTGCTTCAACAGCGAAGACGCTGACCTGTAATGCGGTCTAATGTTAACTAGAGTTTGCAAAAGTTCAATGGCGCGTCCTGTTTGCCCAAGGGCAAAGAAAGCTTGCGCTCGGATGTAGGTGATCGAGAATGCGGTCTCGGGATCGCCACCATATCTCGTCTCAAGTTGAGTTATATGATCCAGGCAATCCACAAAACGGCGCGAGCGCAAAAGAATTTCCGCCTTCAACCAATCGGAGGCCGACTCGGCATTCTCCCTTGGAATAAAACCTTCCGCCTGAGCTTCCAAATCCATAGTGAGAAGCGCTACCGCTACTTCGTACGCCAAATCGGGTCGCCGTTCGACAATCACTTTTAGTTCATCAATCATGGGTGCAACAGCTAAGAGAACTTCAGGGCCCCATTGCAGCTCTGTGTCCCGGTCCCAAGCGTCGCTGTCACTGGCGTGGGAGGCAATCACATGGCGGGCCCAGCGTTCGACGAACTCAGACTCATGCTGATGAAGCTCCGGGTCGGCCGGGAACATTTTCTTAAGCAGCTGGAGCAGCCGGCGTTCTTCTTCCGCCAGTTGCTCATTGCGATAAAACGCGAGCTTGTCGAAGAGCAACTGGCGCTGAAGTTTTAAATTTTCGTTACGCGTCTTTTCAGCATCAACGCGCCACTCATTTAGCAGCGGAATTTTATGGTCCCAGCTACGCGAAAGCGTAAGATCAGCCGCTTGCTCCTGCCGCCGTGCACCCTTTAGTAGTGATTCGCAAAACTCCGCCGTCGCCGGCATTTTCGCCTTCGCCATCAACTCCGCGAACCACGCCCAAGGAATTACAGCCCGCTTTCGTAACAGTTCCGGAAAATACTCAAGCGCCTGCTGATAAAGGCCCGCATTCCACGCGAATGCCAAAATCTCCCGCCGACTTTCCGTACTAACCTGATTGTCATAGAGTCTGATAATAAGAGAATCAAGAATTTCGCGAGCCGAAGTCTTGCCTAAAAGAAGATTGCGAATTTCAAGTTCAAGATCTGCGCTACCGGCCATCCCAACATTATCGCTGGAATATATTGATGGGAGTTAGACCTAACCATGCGCATTAAGACCAGACAGACAGGCGATCAGGCATACAGGCGAAAGCCTAGGAGACGACTATTTGCCCGTGTCTACTTCATTGAGACGCGCTCAGCATAAGCGCCATCTTCCGTATTAATCTTAAGGGTATCTCCCTCAGCGATATGCAGCGGAACCATCACTTGATGTCCCGTCTCTAAAGTCGCGGGCTTAAAGGTGTTTTGTACGGTGTTGCCTTTAAAGCCGGGGTCTGTGCGAGTGACTTTTAGATTCACTGATTTTGGGAGTTCGACGCCGACTGCGCGATCGTTGAAGAAGCAGATTTTGACTTCGAGATTTTCAATTAAATAGTTCGCGTTCTCTGAGATAAGGGAAGGCGAAAGGGCAAGCTGTTCGAAGTTGGTCTGGTCCATAAAGTTAAAGCCGTTTTCATCTTTGTAGAGGAAATTCATTTCGCGATAGTGGATGTCGGGTTCAGGAAATTTTTCGCCGGACTTGAAGGTTCTCTCAAGGTTTGAGCCATTGAGAAGATTGCGCATCTTGGTGCGCGTGAACTGATTCCCTTTGCCCGGCTTCACGTGTTGGAAGTCCGTGATTGTGTAGGGATCGCCGTCGATAAGAATCTTCAAGCCTTTTTTAAAGTCGCTGGTTTCGTGCATGGGCCCGTCCTGCTAAAAATGTGGAAAGCGATGTTTCTAGCGGGACGACTCTGATTTGTCACGTGGTGCTTTCAGCGCCGGTGGGTCTGAACTCTGCGATTAAATTCAGTTAAAAGCGCGATTTGACGGTCATTTACCTGGTCTTGCCGCGATTTGAGGGGGGGCGTGGATTCCACTTCCAAATCTTCTTCGAAACGCTGATTTAATAGTTTCAACCGGCGAGCGATATCGGGGTGTTGGCCGTGAGTTTTCTCCGCGTCTTCAAGTGTTTGGCGGGCGCGTTCAAAGTCGTTGCGCACTAAAAAGGCATCTGCCAATGAAACATAACGATCAAGATCCCGGCGCTGGCGCTGCTCGTGAACGTTGGCTTTTAGCGGGTGAAGGGGTTCGGCCAATTCCATTTCAAGACCCTGCACTTTTTCGGCGACCTGATTGAGTTTTGCCATCGCGAAGACGTCATCTTCGTACTCGTCGGCGGTGAGGCTTTCAAGTTTGCGAACGGTGCTCTGAGCTTTTTCATCATTGGGATTTAAGAGAAGAAGCATTTTAAAAGCGGCCAGAGCATCTTTCGGGCGACGTAACTTCATGTACGCCTCGCCAAGTAGACTTTGCGCCAATAAGTTTTCAGGCGAGAGGTCGGCAGCTCTTTGCAGCTGTTCGGCTGCGAGAACCAGGTTGCCCTTATCCAAATAGATGCGTCCTAACGCAACGCGACCGCTGGCAAAATCCGGGTGGTATTCGATACCTTTTAAGCAAAGCTGAATGCCTTCATCAAAAAGGCCCATTTTACGGTACGCCTCAGCGAGAGGGGCAAAGACCTTGGCGCGGGGATCCGCCTGGAGCATCAGCTGGTATTTCTCGACAAGGACTGGATTAATGTCCGTCATAACCCATCTTGGCAGTTTGAATCCTTATTTTCAATACACTTGAAAGCGTGAGTGGCCTTGTAGTTTAATGCCGGACAGGGCTTACGGGGGTTAAGGCGGGGAAATGACGACCATTATTGGCTTGGATCCGGGATCTCGGTTCTGTGGCTATGGTGTAATTCAAAAGACGAAAATGGACTGGGTGTATGCCGATCACGGCGTGGTAGTGATTCCAGAGCAATACTCGCTCGCGCAAAAACTCGTGTTTCTAGCGAAAAATCTAAGACCTCTGTTTGAGCGATGGCCGGGGTCGACGACGGCGGTAGAGCGGATTTTTCTTGGCCGAAATGTCGATTCGGCTTTTAAGCTCGGGCATGCGCGCGGGGTTTGTTTCTTGGTCGCGGCTGAAGCTTTAAGCCCAGTGAATGAGTATGCGCCGCGCTCAGTAAAAAAAGTAGTGACTGGTCATGGTGGCGCAAGCAAAGAACATGTTCAATTGATCGTAAGTCAGCTGTTAAACGCCCCGGGCAAAATGGCTTTAGACGCGAGCGATGCGCTCGCCTTGGCTCTTTGCCACGCCCGCTTGGCGGAACAAAGTCAGCTTTTAAGAGAGCTTGAGGAGAGAAGTTTATGATTGGATTTTTAAGAGGCGAAGTTCTAACGGTAGATTCTGATTCGATGATCGTTGTCGCGGCAGGGGTCGGCTATGAAGTGACTTGTACGCCGGCAACGCTTGCGATGGCGCAACCTGGGATTGGCCTTGAGCTCTACATTTATACTCAGGTGCGTGAAGACGCGATTTTGCTTTATGGATTTTTGAAGCCGGTTGAGAAGCAGATGTTTATGTCTTTAATTAAGGTGAACGGGGTTGGTCCAAAGTCGGCGATTACCATTCTTGGTGCCGCACCTATCGAGCGCTTGCTTAACTTAATTAACGACGGTGATGCGAAAGGCTTATCGCAGCTGCCTAAGGTCGGAAAAAAGACGGCGGAGCAGATTGTTTTAACTCTTAAAGGTAAGTTAGTGACGGCGGACGAGGTGGCTAAGCCTGCGGCTACAAAAACCCGTCAGGAAATCATTTCAGCGCTTGTACATTTGGGCTTCAGGCTAAACGATGTAGAGCGAACCGTCGACCAATTGCCACAGCATGCGGATCTTGAAACCGGAGTGCGCGAAGGATTAGCCGCGCTGACAAGCTAGGAGCAGCACATGGAAATGGAACGAATCATCGATGGCGCCCCTTTAGAAACCGAAAAAGTTTTCGACTCCGCTTTGCGGCCAAAAGAGTTCTCTGAATTTTCCGGGCAAGTGAAAGTGAAAGAGAAATTAAAAGTTTTTGTCGAAGCCGCGACGAAGCGCGGAGAGCCGCTGGATCACACGTTGTTGTCTGGCCCTCCGGGACTCGGCAAAACCACATTGGCCCACATCATTGCTCATGCTTTAGGTGCGGATATTCGCATCACTTCAGCCCCGGCGTTACATCGCAAAGGTGATCTTGCCGCGATTCTCACAAGTTTAAAGCCCGGGTCCGTGTTTTTCATCGATGAAATTCACCGTTTAAGTAGCGACGTCGAAGAGTATCTTTACAGCGCTATGGAAGATTTTTGTTTAGATATCGTGACCGGTGAAGGTCTTGGTGCGCGGAGTATGCGTTTTAAACTAGCGCCCTTTACATTAATTGGCGCCACCACTCGCTCAGGATTATTGAAGGCGCCTTTCCGCGATCGTTTCGGAATTCAAGAGCACTTGGTTTTTTACGGCAAAGAGGATCTTTATCCTATTCTCCAGCGATCCGCGGGCCTTTTGGGAATTGAGCTAAATGAGACCGGTGCTAAGGAAATCGCTTCGCGGTCACGTGGAACGCCTAGAATTGCAAACCGGTTGTTAAAGCGCGTTCGGGATTATGCGGACGTGCGTGGTGACGGTGTAATTACTGAGAAGCTCGCGCGTTTCGCATTGAATGAATTGGAAGTCGATATTCTTGGTTTAGACCCAATGGATCGACGGATTTTGGTTTTGATCCGCGACAAATTTGGTGGCGGCCCTGTTGGCATCGATACTTTGTCGGCGGCATTAAGTGAAGAGTGCGACACACTAGAGGAAGTCTACGAGCCATTCTTGATTCAAGAAGGCTTGTTGCAAAAAACACCTCGCGGGCGAGTGATCACGGAGATGAGTCTGAAGCATTTGGAAAAATTAAAGCCGGGCGAGGCTTAGCAACACTGTATCCCTATGGCGGCTGGAATTTTATTCAGCTTCCGCGGCGGAAGCGATGCGCGTCATGTGCTATCGGCCCTGGAAGGGGTGCGCGTCACTATCTCTCGCCACCGAGAATAAATTCACTTCCGTAACGGCGAAACGCTGCGTTATCTTCGGTGATCCACCCGCGACGTCGCGGGCAATAAAACAAAATATATTTATAACGCGCGTGACTGATGGTCCTGTTGCGGCAAAAAGGCACTCTCGCAAAAACGAGAGACCGGGGTGACTTGGCAGACTTGCAACTGCTGGAAATTTTCGCTAGTTTTCAGAAATGACCGTAGCAATTCAGACTCTCATTTCTAAACTCGACACTTCGAGCGATAAAGTGGCGGAACAAGTTATCTCGAAACTCGTTAAAGCCGGTGCAGCTGCAGTTCCCGCACTAATTGCGGCCGCAACCGATAACTCTCGGCCCAAAATTCGAAAATGGAGCCTTCAAGCTTTAGGCGCGATCGGCAATAAAGCAGCAGCGCCGCTTCTCGTGAATGCCCTCAAAGACGACCGGATGACAGTAAAGCTTCATGCGATACGGGGACTGGCGAGAATGGAATATAAACCCGCAGCGGCTGCAATTGGTCGGCTGCTGAATAATGAGAGTGGCGGTATTCGCGTCAATGCAATCGATGCATTGATTAAACTGAAGGCTAAATCTGCCGCCTCCGCAATCACGAACGCGCTTAGTGATGAGCGGTGGTATGTGCGCCAACGTGCAGCTGAGGCCTCTGGCAATCTGGGAATCAACGCCGCAGTTCCAAAATTGAAAAGACTGCTAAAGACTGAAACGAAAAAGGCTGTTTTAAATGCGGCAACTAAAGCACTATTAAGCCTTACTTGAAATCCAGTTTTGCCATTGGTGCTGAGGATAAACAGGTTTATCTTCCCCAGCGGAAGCGATGCGTGTCACTATCCCTTGGCACCAAGGTGAACTTACTTCCGTAGCGGCGAAACACTGCGTTTTCTTCGGTGATCCACCCGCGACATCGCGGCGGGTAAAAATTCTCAAAATTTTAGATTCCCGCTCATTCAAATTTTATCTTCTGCGCTCTCGTTTTTTACTGCTGACCTCGAAGGCGCAAAATACTTCCGTCCATGTGAGGGCCTTTCTGCTCGCCGTCCGGGCGAGCAGACCATAATCCCAAAATTCGATTTAAATTTGATCGGTGGGGAAATCGTCTCGCGGCCACGATGGCCGTGAGAAAGGCAATCTCACGGAGGGAAGGATGCCGCGCAATTGAGATCCGCTGGAAAAAAACGGAAGTGTCGAGGAGCAAAATTCGCATACTATATTAAGGAAATGAGATCGTAGACCCGCCCCGGGGCGGTTCACCCACGACGTCGCGGGTAATAAAACAAAATGTATTTATAACGCGCTTGACTGATGGTTCGGTTCCGGCAAATGAGAGCTCTCGAAAAAAACGGGACTGCGGTGACTAAGCCTTCTTGCCATCAGTGACATTTGTTACTAGTGATCGAGTCATAAATAGGAAACAACTGTGAGCAATTTAATTTTAAGAGCCCTCGAGGAAAATGACGAGCAAGCCTTCCTAGAAGGCATGAAAGAGTGGGACGGCGAAAACCCGAATTGGTATAGCTTCTGTTGGCAATCCGGCATGAAGTACTCCGAGATGCTCGAAATTCTACGCATAGAAAACTTAGGCATAGAATTAAAAGAAGGTCGCGTTCCTCACACCATGCTTTACGCTTTTGTCGATGGCAAAATCATCGGCCGCTTAAGCGTGCGCCACCATCTCAATGAGTATCTTCGACATCGCGGCGGTCACATTGGTTATGCCGTCATGGAAAGTGGTCGAGCATTTTCAGGGGCGCCTCGCAGATAAGATTTGGGACGACATCGATAAGGAAATGATTCGTCGTTACTGGATGAATCTGTAACCGGTGGCCCTTATGGGTAAGAACAATCGTATTCGGTTTTCGAGTAATAAGCCTGCTCGCCATTCTCATTGCAGTGCTTGAAATAAAACGGCGTAGAGTTGGCTTCGTGCAAAGGCATTGGAATTCGGAAATGCATGGCGTCGGCAGTGTAAGCGGCGCCTTCGGCGCTGCTTTCAGAATCGCGGTCGGGCATCATGAAAGTCCCTCGCCCGGAGCCGCCTTTAGCGCCCGATTGGCACCCCAAACTTGCTATGCAGACCAGACTTAAAACTATCCAAACCCAGTACTTCATCTAGGTATTCATCGGCCGAAGCCAACCCAGATTCAATGGTCTAGTCCAGTGACTTTTAAATCTCTTACTGTGTCCTGCTTGACACAGTAGTGATGCGGCGCGTATAACTTAACCTCAGTCAGCTCAACTAAATCATCGTCGTTTCAATGGTTTAGATATCGAACGAGAGTCCTCTTGGTGGCACAGCTCTTGTAGATATGACATGTAAACAGGAGATCCAAAAGCATGTTTCTTCAGCGCACGATCAAGAAAAAAGCGGAAGTTGTCGGAATTGGTCTTCATACCGGTGAGACCGCGCGGCTCACATTTAGTCCAGCTCCAGAAAACACCGGAATTTACTTCGTCAGACGGGATTTGCCTGGTCGGCCCGCCATCTCTACGAGTGCTCATTTGGTTAAGGCCACTACGCTCGCCACCACTCTCGGCGGCGACAATTTTAGCGTTTCCACCGTTGAGCACTGCCTATCAACGCTTGCGGCTCTTCGCATCGATAATCTGTTTATTGAACTTGATGGACCTGAAATTCCCATTGGCGACGGCAGTGCAAGACCGTTCATGGAAGCGATTCTCGAAGCCGGCCTCCACGAACAGGATCAACCCCGCAGATATGCCTTTGTCACTCAGCCCATCTACTTTGGAACGGACGAAAAGTACGCCTACGTGGTGCCTTACAATGGTCTTCGTGTGACCGCCACGATAGAGTTTTCTCACCGCTCCATCGGCCGCCAAACTTTTGATATCGATGTGAACGAATATTCCTTTTCCCGAGAAATCGCTGGCGCGCGCACCTTTGGCTTTATGAAGGACGTGGAAATGCTTCGCGCCAAGGGTCTGGCCCGTGGCGGGAGCCTCGAAAACGCTGTCGTTTTGGATAGTGACAGCATTTTGAATCCTGAGGGGTTGCGTTGGGCAGATGAATTTGTACGCCATAAAGTTTTAGACGCTCTTGGCGACCTGGTTACGTTAGGAATGCCTTTAATGGGTCATGTTGTGCTGTTTAAAGCGGGTCATGACATGATGAATCGCCTTGTGCGCAAGATTTTGGACTCCCCGGAAAGCTATCGCCACATTGAGTTAGGCGCGGATATTCCTGAAACTGACTTGGCCGTCAGCTACTCTTGACCGGCTCATCGACCTACGGATAAAACTTACTCCTTCGAATATCGCTAAAACGCAAATTAAAGGAGATCGCCATGATCGTCGGTGTACCTAAGGAAATTAAGATCAGTGAAAACCGAGTGGGTCTAACCGATGCTGGCGTCCGCCAATTGGTTGCGGAAGGCCATACCCTGATCGTCGAAAAAGACGCCGGCGTTGGCAGCGGAATCACAAACGAAGATTACGAGCGTGCCGGAGCCCGGATCCTACCCACGAAAGCGGAAGTGTACGCCAAAGCCGAAATGATCATGAAGGTGAAGGAACCGCTTCCAGATGAATACGATCTCTTAAAAGAAAATTTGATTCTCTACACGTACCTTCACTTAGCAGCTGAGCCTAAGCTCACAAAAGTTCTTTGCGAGCGAAAAGTAAAAGCTGTCGCTTATGAAACTATCGAGCTTGAAGACCGCTCGCTGCCGCTTCTTACTCCTATGAGTGAGGTGGCAGGGCGCATGGCGACTCAGATCGGCGCTTACTACTTACAGCGTGATCATGGTGGAAAAGGAATTCTACTTGGCGGCGTAACTGGTGTTGATCGCGGTCATGTCGTCATTATCGGTGGTGGAATCGTTGGTGTGAACGCGGCGAAAATGGCTGTGGGACTTGGCGCCGACGTTACGATCCTTGATGTTAATCGTGCGCGCCTCGAATACCTCGATCATATATTTCAAGGCCGTATTCGTACACTTTACTCAAATATGTTGAACATTGAGCGCTCTGTCGCAACAGCGGACCTATTGGTCGGCGCCGTCCTTGTTACAGGTCACAAGGCTCCAACTCTTGTAACGCGAAAAATGGTGGCGTCCATGGGAAAAGGCACTGTGATCGTTGACGTCGCCGTCGATCAAGGCGGTTGCATTGAAACGTGTAGGCCCACTTCGCATACGAATCCGACTTATGAGGTTGATGGCGTTATTCACTATTGCGTTCCCAACATGCCGGGCGTTGTTTCACGCACTTCGACGTATGCATTGACGAATGCCACGTTTAAGTACGCATCGATGCTCGCAGCACTTGGAGTTGAAGAGTCAGTAGCCAAGGACAAAGCGCTGTTTAAAGGCGTAAACTGCTACGCCGGACACGTGGTCTATGAGCCTGTCGCTCGCGACCTCGGCATGGAGTACCATCCGCTAAGACTCTAATCGGACTGGCTGTTTGAGCGAGCGTTTATCACTAGGGAGTAACTTGGTTCTTCCGGAGCGGAAGAACAAGACTGGAATTTCTTCTGCATTCATAGAAAAGATATTTTTAAGTCTCGCTTCGTTTTTGGGCTGGTGGCCTTCGAAAATTTGGACTGTGCCGGCGCAATAGGGATGAAAGCCAAAGCTAGCCCGATTAAGTTTCAACCAAATTCGAAGTGTTCGCCGTCCGGCATCGATTAGTCCGTCCGCGGTCCGCTCCCTGGCCGTGACACATCCAAAGATTGAAGAAGAGAAAACCTGTCTAATAAGCGGATGAATCAGCGCGAAGCATCCAAAGAGGGGTCCGAAACGCTCGACCACTTTTGGGTGATTTTTTAAGTAATGAACTATTTTTTTCTCCATCCAATTCAGTCCTAAGGCGTTTAAGTTCAGACCGGTACGTAAGGCGGTCATTTCCAAAGGTGTTTTTATCGAGCCGAAAATGGCGTTGATAATTTCCGGACGCTTCCATGACAGGAGTTCAGTGGAATAAAGATAGCGTAATACAGCAAATCGGGAGGAGCGCACAATATGGACATTGGTTGCCCCGAGAGCGTCGGTGAGGTCTCGCGAGGGCGGTTGGCGTGAGAAGGCTTCTCGGTTTGTTTCTCGTAAGGCCAGGACATCGTAAAGGGGATCGTGTGCCGCCGGTGCATTAACAAATTTGACGGTGCCCACCTTGATAGTGTGAGGTTCCCCCAGTCGCAGCAAAGCAGATTCTACAAGCTCAACGTGCGCGACAAATCCTGAGGCTCTGCTGGCCAAATCAATAGTCTCAAGCACAAACCCCAAGGCAAGGAGACTGCCTGCACCATTTTTATTCAGTGGATGGGCCGCCGTGGGTCCATCGTAATAAATCGTCAATTCGGGAGGTTGCGAGCTCCACTTGTAATGCCATGGCTGACAATTGTCCGGGGTCGGAACGTTCTCCAAAACAGTTTCCAATATTTTTTTTAAATCCATAGGCAAACCCCGTAAAAAAATTCTGGCACGGAATAGTTAGAAATCCAACCTAAGGGTTCCCCAGTCCTCGGTGGTGACAAGAGGGACTTTCGCATCGAACAATCTTTTGACCACTTCGTAATGGGGATGCCCGTAGCGCGAGCGTCTGCTGCTCGCAATCGATTGGCGCAGTTGGGGTAGCCGCGAAAGCAGAAACTTCCCCGTGCTGGTGCGGCTGCCATGGTGACCGAGCACGAGAGTTTTTGCCCGGGCCAGTTCTGTCGACCTGCCCCAATATTTTTCTTGTGCCTTTGTGGAATCTCCTGGAATCAGGGTTTCACCGATTTTAAACACCAAGCTTGAGTCATTGGTCGATTTGCCGGCAGGAATTGGCTCCCAAACCGTCGACAGCCATGAGGGATTCGCTTGCCCACAAGTTCTCAAGCGATTGAGGAGACTTATTTTCTGCCGGGATTTTACGAAGGGGCGGCGGGAAGCGAGGCAAAGATCCGGCAACTGGCTTTTGGTTAAAAAACTTATATGATCCCAATCGCCATGGGAGAGCCACACTCGGTTTCGCGACCGCTGGCAAAAATCGATGACCAAGCTGATCGGGGCCCGTTCTCCACCCATATCAAAGTGGTCGCAAGAATTCCTATCTATATATGTAAGCCATTGTCCCTGACCCACATTCCAGACGACGAGCATTTTTGCCCAATCTTTCATCACGGACTGTGGTACGAGGGAAATTATTAGAAATACAGCAAGCGATCTACTTAGCGTCGCCATCGTTCCCATCCCATCCACAGGAAATTAAGTGTGCAGACATATACGAGTAGGCCAACAACGTGTGGGCTAAAATTCGAGTCGCTGCCGGTGAAGTGAACTATTGCCCCTAAGAGTTGAACAAGGCCCGTCCAGAGAAAATCGCAGAAGAAGCTTAGAGGAGAAATAAGTGTGGCTAATAGAGCACAACCAAAAAGATATTTTCCGAGCAGTGGACCCAGCAGCCAGTTACCCACAATCGAAACTCCCAGATTCGCGTTGGATAATCCAAAGGCAGGTGCAAGAAAAGTTTGAATCAAAGTCACCCGCGCAAATGGATGAATCTTTAAATGGTCCGACCAAGCGCAAAGCATGGACGCAAGCCAGCTTAGCCAAAATGAAAGTGATACTGCCCAGCTTGGAAAAAAACTGAGTAGTGCAGCTCCAGTAAGAAAGCAAATTTGCGAATGAGACCAGCCAAAGCGGGATCTTAGCGGCAGCATGCACAAAACTATGTACAGAAGTGCGCGGACCACGGGTGGCGATCCTCGGCAAACGAGCGCATAAAAAACTAAAAAACTTAAAATAATTAATTTTCCCGCGAACCGCTTCGTGAAAGGCCTAAGCCATTGGCTTAGAAAAATAAGGTGTGAACCGGACACGACAAGAAGATGGTAGAGTCCGGTAGATTGAAACCAAAATTTCTCTGGTGAGGCAGGCGGGCTCGCTCCGCATACGATGGCGCCATACAAATTCAACCATTGAGAGGTTTTTGGAAGCCTCGAAAGACATAAGTGATGCAGCGGAAGTGAGATTTTATCGACCAATCCCGCTAGGTTAAGGTCTAGTAATCCGGTGGAGCTCAGCCATAACCAAAGAATTAAAAAGATCATTCGTGGATAAATATGCAAAGCCGCCCAGTTCGCCGTGGACAATCCACTTGGGCTAGGATGCTTAATCGTCCGACATCTGGATTTCAGATTTAGTTTTTGCCGCGTTGAGCGCAAGCTAAATTTTCAATAAAACCCTTATATTTCAGGCATTTAAATAGTGCCCAATCTCTCAGCATTTCGCTTAAACCCTTGGCTAGAGATAGGTCCAGCCACCGAATCATAAAGAATTCCACATGGCCTGTGGATAAACCGGATTATCTCTGTATAAGTTGCTCGGTTTGGCACAATTCTTTAAGATAGTGACAGGCACTTACTCTAAAGAAGGGGGAAATCATGGCGTCATGGTCTTTCGGCTGTTTGATCGCGACTTTGTTTTTTTCTAGTTTCGCCAACGCAGCCCCGCAGCCGATATCTGGCCAAACCAAGCGTCAGTCCTTGGGTCGAACTCTTCCGGAGGGAGAAAAGGCAATTTATTTGCGTCTCGTGGAAGCCTATCGAAAAGGTAACGTGAAAGATGCTTATAAGTTTCGCGACTTGATGTTGAAGCATTACTCGCGCAGCATTCATGCGGACAACGCGTTGTATCTCACGGGGCTATTAGATTATCAACGCGGGCGACTGGCTGAAGCCGTCGCAAATTTCGGCGAAGTAATTAAACGTTTTCCAAAAAGCAATAAGCGTCCGGCGGCGATGTACGCTAAGAGTCAGGCATATTCGAAATTAAATTTGCCTGATTATTCCCGCAATCTCTTAGAGCAAATTAAAAAGGAATATCCGGGAAGCCCAGAGTCGCAACGGGCGATGATTGATTTAAGAATTAAAGAGAAAAAAGGCTAGCTTCTGCAAGTGAAAGACTAACCGCCCAAACAAGGAAGTTCAGGCGTGATTTGGTTTAGAGCATTTTTAGCAATAAGTCTGACTTTCGGGTTTGCGCAAGCGAGTTCAAAAGTATGGGCGCAAGATGAAGAAATCGAACTCGAAGACGGCGACGATTTCGCGGATGAGGCGGAAGACGTAAGTTTCGATGACTTCGGTGAAGAAGATCCTGTCAAAAATAAATCTAGTTTCGAGGCTGCACCTGAATCTGCACCTACCGATGGTGAAATGAATTTGGAGCCGCTTGAAGGCACCGAAGATCAGGTCGGCGAAGTGCCTGAAGACAAAGCGCCACTCCTTAAGATTGCGCCAGAATCTGACGAGTTTACGCCGCCGCCGCCGCCAACGGTTGCTGAGCCAGACACGGAGCCGACGCCAGAACCTACCGCTCAACCGGTCGACGACACTCCAGATCTTGATTTGGAAGCGCGGCTTTATGACATCTACATCAATTACCATAGTAAGAAGTTAAGCGGCGAAGAATGGTCGGCGCTTATTGGTGAGCGGGAAAGTGAAACCTATTCCATCCAGCGTGGGGACACGTTGTGGAGTATTAGTAAGACGTTTTTTAACGACGGCAATTACTGGCCTAAAATTTGGCAGTTAAATAGCGCGATTACGAATCCACATCTAATTCAGCCAGGAAATTCAATCCGTTTCTTGCTTGGCACCGAATCTGAAACCCCAGCGTTCTCGGTGACGGAAGCAAATCAGGAGCCGCTAGAGATTCCGTCTGGCGATGGCGGAGCCCTCTCCCTTACTCAGGAAACGACACCTGAGTCCAAACTAAAGGAGGGAGCCGTTGCCACTGGCGTTGACGGCACTCCATCGGATGAAGTGGAAATTCCACCACCTTCAGAAAACTACAATCCCGTGCTTAAAAAATTGCCGCCGAGTATACCTGAGTGGTTTTTGCAGCGAAAGGGATTGGAGTATGACGACCTGGGCGTCGATTACGGGCGACGCAAAATCGCCGACTTGCAAGACAAGAAGTATTTAGAGAGTTTTGTTGACGATGAGCACTTAAAAGCTGACGGCGATGTGCGTGAAATTGAAGGCGGCGCAACCACGGCGGCCAACTTCCAATATGTATTTATAGGACTGCCACGTGGGGCCGGAAAAACAGGCGAGATTTATACCGTCATTGAGCGAACCGGCAAACTTAAGCGGGTGAACGAAGAAGTCGCGACAGTGAATCAAGGATACCAATACCGGATCCAGGGTGAAGTAATATTGCAGGATTTCCTCTCCTCAATTGGGGGAAACAAGCCGCAAGATATTTACCGGGCTTTAGTAAAAAAGACGCTGAATCAAATCCATAAAGGCTCTTTCGTTGTGAAGGGTGCTTTGCCAACAATCTCGCTTGAGGCAAAGGGTGAAAAGAACGATGCGCTAACCCAGATCGTCGGCGCCCATCAGATCGAATTACAAAAGACCCTCTCGCTCCACACTTTGGCCTACCTAAGCGGAGGCAAGAGCAATGGTCTTGAAGCTGGACAGCTGCTCACGGTTCGCGCCAATACAAAACTGCGCAACCCAGAATCCTTGATCGCCGAAAGTTACATTCCCGTGGGTCAGCTTAAAGTACTTCGGGTTGGCGAGCGCTTCTCAACTGCTGTGGTTATAAAGGTTTGGGACGCCATGTTTGTTGGCGATGTAACGGGCGCCGGCAAAGTCTTGCCCCCACTTCCACCAGAGCGGCAAAAATCGGGTGCAGGAGTTCCCGTCCGCGCCCAGGCCCCGGGCCCGACTCCGTCGCAAAACGATTTTGAGGTTAAAGATGAAGGTGGCTCCGCAGTCGAGGGCGACAACGTAAAGCCGGATGGCAGTGACGAATTTGATAACTTCGATGAGCTTGAAGAAGATGTCGAATAAAGTTTAAGTCCGGGGAACGCCCGGACGTGAACGCTCTCTCAATTAATATATTTCATTCTCATTGGTGGCTAAGTCGTTGCATTGGTATCCACGAATGCAAGCTAATCAAGAACTCGCACTCGTAGCCACATCCTTTCCGCAAATCACAAAGACGCATTTAAAACGTGCATCCAGGTTCCAAGGGGAATGGCTGGAGCTGATCGATTTTCTCGAGCTAGATGGATTGCTCTCTGGAATTGACCGAGTGCGGTCAACTTTGGCGTATCAGCTGAATGTGAAATGGTTTGTTGCAAGTGGCTGCCAGCTAACGATTTGGGGTGATGAGAACTATCCTATGCAGCTTCAGGCGTGGCCCGACGCGCCAGTGTTGCTTTGGTACCAAGGGTCCCCCGCATGGAAGAGTTGGCAATTTATATCCGTTGTTGGAAGTCGCAATCCCTCAGGACCAAATTTAGAATGGATGAATTGGCAACTCACTGAATTTTTGCATGAATCTAATGTCGGAATTGTCAGCGGTGGAGCGCGGGGCATCGACCAGCGGGCCCACTTACTGGCGATCAAATCAAAAAAGCCAACCATTGCACTTATGCCAGTCGGACTTAAATCACGCTATCCATTTGCTTTCAGAGAATATGAGGAGGCCATTATAGAAACGGGTGGTGCAGTGGTGAGTTTATTTCCGCCGGACCATCCACTTTTTCGCGGGAATTTTTCAGTCCGAAACTATGTGATCGCGGCTCTCTCACCGATGACATTGATCGTGGAAGCCAGGCGCCGCAGCGGTACGATGGTAACTGCGCACGCGGCTTTAAACTTAGGAAAAGAGATTTTAACGATACCGACTTTCCCATCAAATAGCTCGGGCCAAGGAAATTTAGATTTGTTAGCTGAAGGCGCAACTCTTATTCGAGACGCAAAAGATCTGAGTGTCGCTTGGTCACGCGTCGTTCGCCCGACGAATAGACCAATAAGCGAAGTAAGCGAAGATGAGGTTGACCCCCCAGATAGCAACGGCGGGTGGCAAGAAACCGTTTCTGGCAATTCCTTCGGCTGAAATATATAGCACCCAGTACGCAACGATCACGATTAGGCAAAGAACCATGCCGCTTGCCCGGGCCAAACGCCGATTTGTCGTCGTGCCTAAACCCACGCCGATAAAAGCAAAAAGTAGGCACGCAAGGGACATGGCCCAGCGCCGGTGGATTTCGATTTCGTATTTGCGAGTTTGCTTCGCATCAAGAGCTTGAGTTTTTAACCCGCTAGCAAGTTCGTCGATAGACATGGAGGGAATAGATTTATTCCTCTCCTGCTTTTTGACCGGATCAAAAAGATTGATGTCATGGGACGAAAAATCAATTTTAGTGTAGGTGTCGCCTTCGGTTAAATGGATGCTGCCATCTAAGAGCTGAAGATGCGCCCGGTCACCAAGCTTAGGGTCAGTCTCTCGGATGAGGCGCCCTTCACGGGCAATAATCGTAAGCGGCGCACTGTCTTCGCGCTCATCATATATAAAAACTTTTTTTAAGATGCCGACCTTTGAATCCACTTCATTGGCGTAGACAACCATATTGAAAAAGCCTTCAGAAAAAACGCCTTCCTTAATTGTCGCACCAGCCTTTAACCGTCCGAGTTCATTCATCAGAACCTCAAATTGCCGATTTCCCCAAGGGGCCAGGTAAAAAGAAGTTTGTGAGGATGCGAACGTGGTCAACGCGCCGATAACTATGGCGGGAAGGCTTAAGTGAGTTAGTTTCAAGCCCAGCGCTTTAAACGCCATTACTTCAGAATCCGCGCTCATACGGCCGTAAGTGATAAGTAACGAGAATAGCAGACTCATCGGCAAAATTACGGGGAGAAAGCTAATTGCCAGATAGCCCATAATTTGGGCCACCGTTTTAATGTCGACACCATGTACAAGAACGAATTCGGTCAACCTGAGAGCTTGGAACATGAGAAGAATAAACAGAAAAATTAGAATGCCGATGAAGAACGAAGGCAAAATCTCGAATAGAATATATTTTATGGCGAGACGCCCGCGCGCTAATTCTCTCAAGTCTTCAAGCCCCTTCAAGTTTTTAAGGTGCTTGGTAGGTCGACAACGCTTCCGGTGAACCCACGGCTTTGCGCACCCCGATGGCCATTTTCAAGAGAGCTTCCAGGTTATTAATATTTAACTGAGAAGCCGCGTCGCACTTAGCGGACATCGGATCCGGATGATTTTCCAAGAAAAGAGCATCCGCACCAGCTGCAACGGCAGCGAGGGTAAGATGGGGAATGAAGCGTGGCTCGCCACCGGCTGGGTCGGCACTTGAAATTCCGTAAAGGCGAATCACGTGCGTGGCATCGAAACAAACGGGTGCACCAAGTTGCTGCATTACTGGGATTGAGCGCATGTCTGCGACCAGGCGGTTATATCCGAAGCAAGCGCCGCGCTCAGTGAGCATAACATTCTTGTTTCCAGTGGAGTGAAGTTTGGAGACCGCGCTATCCATCGTTTCAGGAGCGAGGAACTGGCCCTTTTTAACATTCACGGGTCGACCCGTTTCACCACACGCAATAACGAGAGAAGTCTGCTGACACATGTAAGCGGGGATTTGCAGGACGTCGACGTATTCAGCGACTTTCTTCACGTCTTCCACGCGATGCACGTCCGTCAAAACAGGGACGCCGAACTCTTCACGAACACCTTTAAGGATCTTCAGACCTTCGTCGGCCATGGGGCCTTTCCAATTCTTCTCGGAGCCGCGGTTGTCTTTTTCGTAGCTGCTTTTAAAGATCAAAGGGATTCCAAGCCGTTGAGTAATATCGACTAGGCGCCTGGCTGTCGTCATGATCATTTCTTTGCTGTCGATTACACACGGCCCCGCAATCAGTGCGAGAGAATGTCCTTGGCCGGCCACGACCTTTTGCCGGGCGGAAGTGACTTCAAATTGGCGGGCGGGAAGGGTGATGGTTTCAACTCTTTGCTTGTTCATAAGGCTTGAAGACCTGCGCTTTCTAAAACGGCTTAAATGCTGCTATGCATGAGAAGACACAGACTATACCCACAAAAGTTAGTGAAGTCCATGACCTCGGCCTTATAATGAGAGGCATGAAACGTATCCTTTTAGTCGTCGATGATTATGGCGAGCTGCTTTTCTTGCAGACGCTTCTTAAAAAGCTCGGGTTTGACGTCGACGGTATTCAAAACGAACGTAGCTTTGAAGACAGCGTTCTTAATCTCAACCCAGATATGATCATAGCAACGGCTAAGGGAAAACGGGTCAATGGGCTCGAGCTTGCAGAAGGGATTCGAAAAGTTCGAGGTTTGCCGAATGTGATTTTGTTGGCGAACGGTGCGATGTGGGACCGCTTAAATGGCCTCCAGATGAATAGCGTGGACGGGGTTCTTCAAAGCCCGGTCGGAGCGAACAAGCTGCTGGGAATGATCGCCGATATTTTCGCGCTTGATAAACCGGCGCTTCTCGAAAAATACCGTAAACTCAAAGCTAATCTTTCTCCTGATCAAGAAGCGGACGCGCAAATCCTTAAGCGCGCGATACAGGCGGCGGAAGATGGTGGCGTACCAGGAAACATAATTAAGCCATCGACGATGACATCTGAGCAAAGAGAGAAGCGCTACCAAGAGCACATCGCGAGAATTGGACCACTAAAACCGTCGCATTATCCAAGAGAAAGAATTGTGCAATTCACTAAAGAAATTCGCGCCTCCGAAGATCCCGCCGAATCGGCGAAGCTTGAAGAAGAGCGGCAGTCATTTGTGAAAGCTCTGTTCCGAAAAGCTAAGATTTAGCGAGATTTTTTATTACGACCAAAAATCTTAGTCACAACCGTGGAAAAATCCCCGAAGGATTCGCTTTGTGAACGAAGGCGGCTTCTTGCCACCGCTAAATCGCGACGCGATTCAACGAACGTGGGATCGAGCATTAGTGCATGCTTAAAATTCGTTTTCGCCTTTTCCAGGTCACCGACTTGCATGGAGAAAAGACCCTTAACATAGAAGTAATTGGCTGAGTGGCGATCTTCCGGCGGCACTTTGTTGATGATTGCACTGACTGAAGTCAGAAACTTTTCAATTTTTTGGTCGGGAGCGCCGACTTTCATTTTCGCCCAAGCAAAGAAGATATGAACATCCGCACGGTGATGCTTTTGTTCAATGATCTTGGCGAAGATATCGAGCGCCACTTGGTATTTGCCTTTGCGCAAATTGGCTTGGCCTTGTTCCATTAAGCTTTCGTTTAGTAGAACTTTTTCCGCCGAGCCCTCATGCAACTCACGGGCGTAATTGACGCGAACGACCGGGTCCTTAAGTGCGTCGTGGGCTTCCGTAATGCGGGCAAAAAGTTTTTCCGTAGCCAGACGAAGTTCCGGATTCGCACCGGGCTCTACTTTGTCGGGGTGGAAATTTTTCGCAAGTTCCATATAGGCCTTAGTGATTTCCTTCTCCTTGGCCCGTGGAGGTACACCGAGGATTTGGAAGAAGTCTTTGTTAGCGGCTTCGGTCAGCATGCGTTTTATTCGCTTTATACGGCGATCGGAATCCTGATTCGAACTGCGCCTAGAGCCAAAATGAGCGAGCTTTTGCAATAGCATTAGGTGAAGCAGAGGAAGCATGCGCTCCTCTGCCATTGTGCCAGACTCCAAAGCATCGTTAAGTGGCTTGCCTTCGCCTAGAACTCGCATCAGCTGATCGCACTCGGATTGTAAGCCGGGAAGATGCGCCAAGCGGCGAACAATCTGCGCCCGGTCAGAAAGGACGACTGGAAATTCCAACCAGCGACTATAGAAATCCTTGAGCCATTCCACTGAGATCTTTGAGCAGATCCAATCCCAACACAATTGCGTGAATCGTTCATAATCCAGTGACACGTCACTCGGGCTAATGTCAGTGGCCGTAAAGCTCGCGTCGACGAAAGTGTCTTGGACGGTTTTACTTAACCGAATTAGCATTTGTTCCTCGCGCACAACGTGAATCGCGTGGGGCGAGAGCGAGTGAGCGGCGACGAGCCGCTCGCCAATGGGATTGCCGTTATTTTGCGCGAGAACTTCGTCAACTTCCTCCGGGGTAGTGAAACCCATTTCAACGAGTAAAACGCCAAAGTACGAAGTGCGATCCTGAAGTTGAACTTGAGTGAGTTTTCCATTGTGAAACCACAAAATGGAAACATCGCCATCACTTGAGACTACATTAAGCTGGCCCGTTAAGTTTGAGCCAAAGATCATTGAATAAATTAGTGGAAGATCAAAACCGTGAACCGAGCTACAGGATTCCAAGGCTTGGGCGCGCTCAACCATTGGAACTTCTTTTTTCGTCAAAGAATCTAAGAGCAAAGGCAGGTCAGCTTCAAGTTGGTCGGCTAAGGTTTCCTCGATAGTGGTGTTAAGAACTTCGATGTCAAAAGGCTTGGTTAAAAACGCGCTGCCTTTAGTTCTTTGGAGAGCGTCTTTTGAGAAACTTTTGTCTTTGTAAATTCCAGACGTGAGGATAATACGAAGATCATCGCCCAATACGGCTCGCAGTTTTTCTCCGAGTTCGACCCCATTAGATTTTGGCAGGAGGCAGTCGATGATCGCTAATTTGTAATCAACTTGTTGCGCCGAGTTCAACGCTTCATCAGGATTGGTCGTCCAGCGCACTTCGTACCCGGTGCGCTTTAAGGCCTCTTGGAGGGCCTTCCCTTGAGATGTGTCGTCCTCCACTAAGAGGACCTTGATTTCTGAGCGTTTCATTTGTCTTTCTATCGGCTTAAGTGAGGTGCGTCGTGAGAAAATCTGCAGCCATGGGGCGCCATACGCGTGGCGTCAACTTGACGTTTGTTAAATCGAATGCAAGTTTGTTTCATAAGGAGACATAAATAATGGGACAAGTTACTCGACCAGTGACCGACGGTAGTTTTGATACAGACGTGCTAGGTTCTGAAGTGCCTGTCCTGGTGGACTTCTGGGCAGAGTGGTGCGGACCATGCCGGGCGTTAGCGCCAAAGCTAGAGGAAATCGCAAACGAAATGAACGGCAAGCTTAAAGTTGTAAAAATCAATATCGATGAGAATCCTGGTGTGCCGGCAAAATACAACGTACGTGGAATCCCCACAATGATCCTATTTAAAGGCGGCCGCGAAGTGGATCAAATCGTCGGCAACCATCCAAAGGAGAACATCGTAGCAATGCTCTCTCGTCACACTTAATTTCGTTTTAAAAAAGATATCGGCGGTAGGCGACAGAGGACAAAATCCCAAGCGCCGCCATTGTCGAAAGCATACTACTTCCCCCGTACGAGATAATCGGTAGTGGCACTCCCACGATAGGGAAAATCCCAATCACCATTCCCATGTTGATGAACACATGCCAGAACAAGTAAGCAAGAACCCCGACGACGAGAAACGCGCCAAAGCGATCCTTCGCCTGGGACCCAATCCGAATTGCCATTAAATAAATTAACGAAAAGAGTCCAAGGGTTGTGATGCTGCCAACAAACCCATGTTCTTCGCTAAGCACACTAAAAATAAAATCCGTGTGCCGTTCAGGCAAAAATTCAAGCTGCGACTGTGTCCCTTTGCGGAACCCTTTGCCAAAAATTTTGCCGCTACCGACGGCGATCTTCGACTGAATACTGTTGTATCCAGTCCCTCGAGGATCGCGGCCGGGAGAGAGGAACGTCAGAACGCGGTTTTTTTGATAAGGCCTTAAAAAAAAGTTCCAAACCAAGGGTGCGGCGATAAGGCCGATCACCATGGATGTGATCAGGATTGAGGCCTTAACACGAGCGAAAAAAATCATCGTGAGGGACATAAGAAACATAAGGCCCGCGGTGCCAAGGTCGGGTTGTTTAACAATTAAAATGAAGGGGATGATAATAATTAAACCCGGCAGCAGCAACTCGATGAACCCCATTGGATGGGTGGAGTCTCGCCGAGATAGAACCCGGGCAAGAATGAACACCATGATAAGTTTCATAGGCTCCGAAGGCTGGTAGCGAAAGATGCCAAGGTCGAGCCAGCGTTGGGCGCCTAAGGAAATCTTACCGAAAAGTTCGACCCCGACCAACGCAAGCAAGTTCACGACATAAAAACCGATAGAGAAGCGTTCAAAAAACTTATAATCGAAAAAAGTCAGAGCGAAAAACAGCCCCCAGCCCACCGCAATCCACAAGAGTTGCATCCAAAATAAATTGACTGACTCATCGACGTGAACCCCGTGAGTGGCGCTATACAAGTTGATAAGGCCTATGACATTTAAAGCCAAGATGACGGCACAAAGACTTAGGTCGACGCGCTTAAAATTGGTTCGCTCCTCGACCTGAAGCTTTGATCCCATGCTTAGAGTTTTCATTCTTGAACCGTCTCTTCTATTTTAGGCGGCGCCTTAGAGAGCGCCGTGGGCTTTATATCTTTTTTGATTCGTTCCGGATGATACTTTTGCATATACGCCAACAAGATATCGCGCGCAATCGGCGCTGCACCCGTTGAACCGGCGCAGGCATGCTCGGCAAGAACAGCGATGGTGATTTCCGGATCTTCTGCTGGTGCGTAGGCCACGAACAAGCCGTGGTGACGGCTCGCAATTGGCTTTAACACGCATTTGTCATGAACTTCGTCAGCTGAGAAACTACGAACCTGGCTGGTTCCAGTTTTCCCCGCCATTTCAACCCCGGGAACTTTCCACCAGCGCGCGGTTCCTGAGACTCCGTTGGCCACTCGCCGCATGCCTTCTTTTACGGTTTTAAAAGTTTGCTTGTCGATCCTAACCCCGCTTGGATTTCCTTCCACGCTGACATCGCGCATGATTTGGGGTTCAAATTCCTGAATCACGCGATTGCCGGGTCCAAGAACGCGTTTAACCATAAAAGGTTTTACGACTTCGCCCTCAAGCGCGATCGCATTGTACGCCACTGCCATTTGAAGCGCCGTAGTTTCAACAAAACCCTGACCGATCGCGGTCGATAAATTTTCCCCCGGCTGCCAGGCTTCGCCATGTTTCTTCTGTTTCCAGGCAGACGTTGGAATGTGGCCGGACTTTTCATCGGGCAGCTGAATCTCTGTCTTCTCGCCGAGGCCTAAAGCTTTGGCGTAAGCGGCCATGCGCTCGATGCCCAGACTGATTCCCATCTTGTAAAAGAACACGTTGCTTGAGCGCTCGATGGCCTCAAAGACTGTAATGTAGCCTTGCCCTGTTTTGGTGTGGTCGTGATAAATGCGGCGGCCGAATTTTAACGTCGCTGGCGCGTGGATAATTGTGGTTGGCGTGATGATTTTTTCCTGGAGAGCTGCGAGCGCGACGATGGGCTTAAATGTACTTCCCGGTGAAAAGTGATCTTGAATGACTTTGTTTCTTAAAGGCTTAAGTGGGTCATTGGCCAACTTGTCCCAAACGGGTCTGGAAAATCCTGTCGTGAATTCGTTAGGATCGAAGGAGGGCGTATTCACCCACGCTAAAATTTCGCCGTTTTTTTTCATCACAACCACGCCACCGATGCGGTTGCCATAGATGTCGTCGCGGAACATGGCCTTATAGGCCGCTTCCTGCAGGTCCTTGTCGATAGTCAAAACTAGATTGGTGCCTGGCTCTGCATTTCGCGGTTGAAGGCCGAGGAACCGGGGGGTGTCAGTCGCGGCTTCCCGGCCTCTTGCGTCCACTTCAACGAACCAAACGCCATCGGCACCACGCAGATCACCTTCCCATGAGAGCTCCACCCCGGAGAGACCAATTTTATCTCCCTGCTCGAACATAAATCGGTTGGTAAATTTCTGGTTGAAGCGCTCAATTTGCTGCTTGGCGATTTCGCCGACGTAGCCAAACATCTGCGCCCCGTTTGGCCCAAGTGGGTAATGGCGAACGACGATTTCGTTAATGTTGAGACCCGGATGATCCCAGCGCAAAAGCTTTAAACGATAGACCTCCTCAAGTGTCAGATTATCTTTCACATTGACGGGCCGAAAAGGACCATCGCGCCGGCGTCCCTTTTTTACCTCGGCGATCACATTGCTCGCGGGAATATTTAAAACTTCGCCCACGGCCTCGGCCGTGGCATCGAGCCTAGTCGCGTATTGGGGCGTGATCGTCGCTTGAAACCCTGGAAGGTTATCGACTAATACTCTACCATCGCGATCAAGCATAAGGCCGCGTGGAGCTCGAACTTTGGTTTCCTTTACGCGATTTTTTTCTGAATACTGGCGCAACTCTTCGCCTTGATAAATTTGCAAATGCCAAAGCCGCCCCATCACAACGACACAGGCAAAGGCCAAGGCAAAATAAAGCAAGCGAAAGCGCGGGATAAATTCTTTAACTTCCTCTTCAGAGTTGGAAAGAAAATAGCTCATAAAACGCCTGTCCCGGCTTCCGTCGGGTGATCCTTGTCAGTAAGGCGGTCAAACCAAGAAAATATAAAATGCAGCGGCAAGCTCACGAGCATCGTGAGAAACAACGTCATAAGCCAGCCGAAAACACTCAAGTCTTGAACTGGATTACGGTCATAACGCCAAGACACCAAGAGGCTAAAGAAGATGAAAAAAGCGACGCTCGCTCCCGTTGCCAACATGAAAAACGTTGCTCCCGCCCAGTAAACCCGGCGTTTGGCGAACACGAGAGCGAGGCAGGTCAATAGGCTCACGGCTAAAAAGTGGGGAAAGGAAAGGGCCGTGAAGCCAGACAGAACCACGGCAAGGACGTACATCATAAGAACGCTTTCCCAAAGTTCCCGATACAAAACCCAAAACACCAAAATCGGGATCCAAAACTGGGGCGCCGGAAACCAACCAAAAAGCTGCAGCCAAAGCGAACTTTGTAGGGCCGCGAGCAGAAGCAGCGCGATCACGAAAATCAAATAGTTGGTAAGGTACGCCCCAAATGTCTTCATGAATTAGGTGGTTTAGCCTTTTCCTCTGGCGGTGGAACGGTTTCCCCGGCGGGCGTTTCTGGTGGAGCTGGTTCTGCGGGAGAGAAATCCGCCTGATTGGCATTGAGCACGATGAACAGTTCCTCGAGGTTCAAGGGGTCCACCGCTGGCGTCAATTCAAGTTCCTGGGTCATGCCATATTGGCTCTTGTTGACTTGATTGACGATGCCAATCGGGAATCCTTTAGGGAAGATATTGTACATTCCGCTCGTCACAACCAGATCGCCAACTTTTACGTCATCACCGCGCTTCACGTATTTTAATATCGTTATGTCGCGGGAGTTGCCTTCAACAATCCCGCGGGCCCGGGACCGTTGGACGAGAGAATCAATCGCAGCATATCGGTCTGTGAGAAGAAGGATCTGAGAAGTATAAAGGTCGGCTCTAAAAACGTAGCCAACTACGCCGCCTACGGTCAAAGCCGCCATGTTCTTTTTTACCCCGTGGCTCGTGCCGCGGTTCACGGATAGCGTTTGGTGGTCGAGGAGAAGGTCCTTGCCAACAACTTTCGCAGCTAAAAGATCCATATTGGACGCCTGGCGAAACCCAAGAAGCTTATTCAGCCGCTCGTTTTCGACTTTCAGCTCAGTCATAGAGCCGAGTTGAGCGCGGAGTTCCGCGATCTCCACCTTGAGTTCTCGGTTTTCGGTCTTAATATTGATCAAATCCACATACATGCCCGTCGTGCCCCGAACCCCAGAACTAAAATTAGAATAGGCCCTTTGGATGATGCCGCCCATGAGGGAGAAGGGTTTAGTGAACCAAAGCTCCTCTTCGGACTTGCGTTGCATATTGATTGCCATCAACGGCACGACCACAACGGCGACAACCAAAAATACCTTTCGAAGATCGAAAGTAAAAAACCCCAAAAAAAGCCCCCTCTTCACGCTCCGGTTTTAAAAAAATAACAAATTTCCTTAGGTTGGGCCAAAGAAATATCCTTGAAAATCAGCATAAAACTTCGCACTCTCAAGTCCCTTGATCCTAACTTCGAATTTTGGAAGGTTTCCTATGTTGGAAAATGTCCGCCGACCGTCGCGAGCTAAAGGCATTATTGCCTATTTAATCTTCGGTGCCATTATCGTCGTGTTCATTGGCTTCAATGTCACTCCCAATCGTTTGAGCAATGAAGCAACGGGGGTGGCCGCGATCGTCAATCACAGCCAAATCTCGCTTTCGGATTATCGCAATCGCCTGCAAATGATTGAACGCCAGTATCAATCGCGCATGGAGCAAGTCCCGCCGGCAGAACGGCAAAAGTTCAACTCGGCCTTGCGCCAGCGCGCCATGGAAGATCTGATTCAGTTCGAGGTGCTCGTCCAAGCGGCAGCTGACCGCGGAATTACGGTCACCGATGAAGAAGTGCGCGATTTCATCGTCCAGATTCCAAGCTTCAAAGAGGAAGAGCGCTTTAAACGCCAGTTTTACGAGCGGTACCTTGAAAATCAAGGCATGAACGCCGGCCAATTCGAGGAAAAGGTGCGAAAGGATCTGATTGTTAGAAAGCTTCAGGCCCTTTTCCAAGATTCCTTAAAACCGTCAGCAGTGGAGCAGGATCTCGATAACCGTGTACAGAAAATTAAATTAAACCTTGAGGTGGCCTCGTTTTCCGCTGAAGAGGTGGCGCAGAAAATTCCGGTAAGTACCGCGGAAGCGCAGACCTATCTTGCCGTGAAGGAAAATGCGGACAAGGTGAAAAAAATTTTTGACGAGAACACGGCCAAATACACCGCCCCCGAACAAGTCCGTGCCCGTCACATTTTAATTAGCGCAGACCCAAGCAAGCCGGGAGCGGATGCCGAAGCTAAAGGCAAAATCGAAGCGCTGCTTGAACGCGCGAAAAAAGAAGATTTTGCGAAGCTCGCTACGGAAGCCTCGCAGGATCCGGGATCCAAAGCTCAAGGCGGTGATCTCGGATACTTTAGCAAGGGCCGAATGGTGCCAGAGTTTGAGGCGGCCGCGTTTGGCGGTGAAGTGGGCAAGATCGTCGGTCCCGTTAAATCCGATTTCGGTTATCACTTAATTAAGGTGGAAGATAAAAAAGCCGCTACGACAAAAGGTTTCGAGGACGTAAAGGTTGAAGTCGCTAAGTCGGAAATCGGCAAAACAAAAGTGACCGCCATGGAAGAAAAGTTAAGCCAGTTGGTAGTGAAAAAAGACGAAGCGGGCATTCGCAAAGAATTAAAGGCATTAGGTGTTGAGTGGGGAGAGACGGGGGAGTTTCCTCTGGATTCGTCCCAGATTCCAAAGCTGAGTGATCCGGACAAAGCTATGGAAGCTGTTTTAAAAAGTAACGTGAAGAAGGGCCTTGTGCCAGAGATGCTTAAGTCCGAGGGCCGCAGTCATGTGATTTCGGTAAAAAGCTTTACGAACACTTCGGGTGCACCGGATACCTTCGGGGATTACGTTTCGTCGCGTAAGCATTTTGATGCTTTTAACTCATGGGCAAAGGCCGCCTTCAGCCAAGCGACGATTAAGAGAAACAGTCAGATCCTCACAACTAATTAATCAATTCCTATCACTGCCGTCTCAACTCGAGACGGCATTTTAGAGACTGTTGCGCCTGCGGAATATTGCTTTAAAAGGTTCTTAGATTTCGAATCATATCGAGGCGGTTTCGCGACACTATCTTCACTTTTACTGACCTAAGTCCGAGACTAATAGTGATGCGACATTGTCGACAAATACTCATGCTTTGGGTTTCGGTTTTGCTTTGGGGTTCATTTGCCTCAGGCCAAGATTATATTCCCGGTGAGATCATCATTAAGCTCAAGTCCCAATCAAATAGCCAGGCCGCCTTTGCGTTTGTTGGCAAGGCCAGCAGCCAAAAAGAGATGATGCTCCGTGGAGCTTACGGGAAGATGAATCTCTATCACTTCGCGCTTAAAAAGGGTCAGAAGGTCGAAGACGCCATCAACGAATTAAAAAACGATCCGGAAGTCGAGTACGCTGAACCAAACTATGTTTTACGCAAATCCCAAGAGCCCGGAACGGTTGAGCGCCTGACAGAAGCACAAATCCAAAGCGTCGCCCAAACCCAGGCCTTATGGGCTTCGGGCGGAGTGGATATTGGCCTCGGTCAATTTCACCAGGCTCAGTCACAAAACACCTCGCTCGCCTCTAAGCCAGTCATCGCGGTCATCGATACCGGACTTGATATTTATCACCCCGTGTTTACTGAAACAGGATCTGTTTGGGTGAACACCGATGAGATCGCGAACAATGGAATTGACGACGATGGCAATGGCTATGTCGACGACCGCAATGGTTGGAATTTCGTCGATAACAGCGGCTCGATGTATGATGACGACGGTCACGGTACCCACGTCTCCGGCATCATCATGAGCGTGGATCAAGACATTTTAATGACGCCAAGAAGAGCATCTCGTATCGCGATCATGCCGCTTAAATTTCTAGATGGAAATGGTTATGGTTCCACCTCCAATGCCATACGAGCGATTTACTATGCGGCGCAAAACGGTGCTTCAGTGATGAATAATTCTTGGGGTGGCCGCACTTACAGCGGAGCACTTCATGAAGCCGTGACGTATGCTTACAATGCGGGAATCGCTTTTATTGCCGCCGCTGGAAATGCATCGGGCAATAACGACTCAGTTCCTATGTATCCCGCAAGCTACAACGTACCCAACCTGCTATCCGTTGCCGCAATCACTGGTGGCAGCGATCTCGCTTCGTTTTCAAATTACGGGCGAAATACTGTTCACTTGGGCTCACCGGGTGTGATGATTTATAGCACTCTCCCTGGGGGCTGGGGATCAGCGTCTGGAACTAGTATGGCGGCACCATACGTTGCGGGTGTTGCGATCCAGATGGTCGTAGAGTCGCCAAATATGTTGGGCTACCAAGTTAAATCCATTATCCTAAGCCAGTCGGATGCCGTGGGTTCTCTCGTCGGCAAAGTCTATTCCGAAGGTCGACTTGACGTTTCAAACAGTGTTGCATACGCGCGCACTGCTGCTGTCGATACCAGTCAGCCGTCTTACACGGCCTCAAGCCAAAACCGCGAGCTTGCCTCCAGTATTTCCGGTGGCGGCTGTGGCTTGGTTCACAAACTTTACGAGAACTCAAAGAACCGCTTTGGTGGTCCTCCCGCACCTCAAGGTACACAAACTTGGTATATTCTTTTGGTGGTCGCGCTCATGGCGGCACCGTTGCTTATCTCTCAATGGCTGAAACGTCAGGCGCCTGAAAATCGCCGTCGTTACGAGCGATTCCGCTTAAACAGTGAAGTTAAAGTTCAAATGGGCGACCGCGAACTCATCGGATCAGTTTCTTCGATCTCTCTTGGTGGTGTGCAGTTAAATACTGAAGCTATGCTTGAGCAGGGCGGCGTCGTTAAAATGACGATCACCGCGCCTAATGGAAAAGATGCGATCGAAGTCGAAGGCAAGATCGTATGGAGCGAGTCAAAGAAATCCTATGGTGTGGCGTTTAACAATGCCTCTCACAACGTCCTCTACCGTATCAGCCAGTGGACGAAGTCGCTCCAAAAAGCCGGGTAAGAGTTAGAAGTTTACGCGTAATTTCATCGCGAAGTCTTCCAGAATCTGCCCGCGATAGTCATCTTCAAACCAAACCCAGTACGACATGCTCTCGACACCGATAGAAATAGCCCCACCGAGATCATACATTAAACCGAGTGCCATAGACGGCCCGAGCGTCGTCGCATCGTCTCCGTTGTTTCGGTTGCTATCATAATCGTCGATTTTGATGATGCCAAAACCTGGAGAAACATAGAAATCCCAAGATTTTTTATTGAAGTGGGGGCGAATGAAAAAGCCGATCGTCGTTACTCCGGGCGACTGGCGATCTTCGTCCTGCTCGTACATTCGCAAATAACCGCCAAGGCCAAAATCCTGTTTGCCTAGGTATTCGTAATCTACACCCAAGACCATGCCGCCGGTCCAAAATCCTAACCCGCCATAAATCGCATGCATGGGAGAACCGTAGCCTTGAGCTGAAGCTGTAAAAGCTCCGAAGACCATCAATAATGAAATGAGAGTTTTAGATAAAACATTAGCCATAGATGTAAAGCTCCTTCAAAGTTGGCCTTGTTCTAGGAGCACCCTGTTGTCGAGTCAACGTCGAGGAAGGTGACGTAGAGCATCACCCTTGACGCAGGTCGCGTTGGCTGTTTGAGCTGCGGCAGGCAGAAGCGATCTACCTAACTCATTATTCAAGATTTTCGTCGCAGCTGTTGGGCTTGGGCCCAACTTTCATTTTCGCCATGAAGTCACCATAGACTTTATCAGCGACTTGTTCTTGGGCTTGCATAGCCTTGGATAAGTATTTTTCTAACGCTGTCTCTTTCTCTTTTTTTGCACGCTGATCCCGAAGTTTATCGAGCGCAGCTTTGGCCGCCGGCAGCGACATAGGCAACATGATTTTCTTTTCGATTTTTAAATTTGGGTCCATTAAGGCTCTAACAAATTCAACGTCATTGCTTATAACGGAATTGTAGCCGGAGAAAACGGTCTGGAGAAAGTACTGGCTGCCATCTTTGGTTTTCAAGAGGCCGACGCCGCCATCGGCTAATTTTTTCTCCATGGCCATGTCGACCCCGGGTGCAGAGCGCGCCTTTTTAACGAAGTCAGAGACCTCACCGCGAAGGTCCCTATTTGAAAAATTGAATTTTAAGCGTTTGAGAGATTTCGACATCCCCATCTGAGAATAATAGCGATGGAGTTTACTCATGTCCGGATAACGTTTAAGTTCACTAAAAAAAGCCTCGTTTAGTTTAGCCAAAGAAAGTGTTTCTAAGCGCAGGTAATATGAAAGCACGTCCGCAAGGCTCATTTTTTCTGGCTCATCTACCGAGTCGAGCTTCACGCCAACTACATAGGCAAACTGCGCTTCAAATGTACTCCCTGCTTCACCAAGTGAGTCGGGACCGGAGGACGCCAAGAATACTATAAGGTCATCCTCCATTCGCAGAGGAGCTATAAAGTGCCAGTTCCGGCCGTTGTTATTCGGCGCAAGTCCGCCGCGCTTTACTTTAGGAAAAACGAAGTACTTGGAAGGTTCGATCTTTTCGTCTGCCCAGCTAGACCAAATAGGCTCGTTCAGGCTCGTTCTTTCGCCGTTCCAGTTGTACCGATTGATGTGCATGGTGTAGCCAAGGGAGTCGTAGTCGGTGTCAGTTAAAACTTCACTTCTAAAGCGCTGGCTGAGGGCGTCCAGCTCCGGCGAAATGGAGAGCGTTTTTGCTTTTTTGACCTGGTCGTCGCTCAAATGGACAGCCGCATGTAGAGCGACCATTTTCAAAATCGCTTCCGATTGAGCGAAATCGGGTTGAGCAAACGAACTATCAGACCAGCAGATCGTGGCGAAGCCCAGGCTGGCTAAAAGTATCCGGATTTTCAACTGGGCTCCTTCTGGTCGCCGCTGATAAAAAGTTAGCCAGCAGGGACCATTCGCTATGCGTATTCTCCATATGAGAACTAATCACGTTTAGCTGAAGGGAATTTCAATTTTAGTGCCAGACTCTATCGGCCGCGACAAAGCAGTTCATACCTTGGCGACTTATCTTCAAAGTCCCGAGCTACGATATAGGCTTTAAACGAACTCATTATTTTTATGGGAAGTAGAAGTTCATAGGACTCGCCACGTCTTGCTCCGACGATCACGTAGCGCAGGTAACCCTTATAATTGCGGGGTTTGTAGTTTCTGTCTGGATTGTACTCTGGATTAATGGATACGGCCAATGGACGATAGATTCGAAGATCGAAATACTGCGCACTTACGGTTTGCAACGAATCGTTTGCGCGAGTACCAGCTATGCGAAGTTTTCCAGTCGGTATAAAATGAGCAAACTTCGTCGAACAGTTGAAGCTGTCGGCATGAGCCCCGAACGCTGAAAATGCAAAAATAAATGAAACCAAAATACTTTTCATAAAACCCCTCTTTTTCCGTCAACAATTAGAGACAACGCGGCAAACCCGTAACACTGCCGCATTCATAACTAAGGCGACCCTTAACTTTTATCTTTGTAATGGCCATTTGAGATTTGGCACCCCGGACGACATAGAAAACTACATTGTCGTCAGGTTTTTCATAAACATTCACGTCGCTGGCGCTGAGTATGCCGATCGCTCTCGGGATCTTCCTCGCACATGCCGGATTCAGCCGCCTTAGCTCGTTTGCAAACTCGGTTTTTTCTAGGTTGTTAAGTTTGTCACCTGTGGGCAGGCACGCAAATGCGCTGGAAGCGAAAAACCCGACCATCACTGCAATCATCAATTTCATCTGTAACTCCTTTAAAAAAATCAGATTATAGATTTTTTAGGAGGTTACATTGAAAATCCCATTTTTGTGTCAATCTGTATTTCTTACCGCCGACTTGGCGTACGCCGCAACTAGTCGTTCGCTGGTGGGAAAGCCAGTGGCAAGTAAAATAAGTTTGCGGGAATGGCGGTTTAATAGATGCGATTTGGTTTCATCGCGGTAATTTTGGTGCTGACTCTCAGTCAGGGAGCAATCGGGGATACAGGGGTCAAGTGTCCCGAGGGAAAGTACCCTGTACGCTCTCACCCGCGTCGCGCGTATTACAGAGCAAACGGTGTATTTGTCCGTGCGAGCCAGGTTTTGAGTAGTTGCAGAGAAAAGCGGGAGGGCCATGACTTCTGGGTTCAGAAATTGAAGGAGGGCCATCCTAAGGACTGGATAAAAAATGAGAAGGTCGCGAAGTGGACTGAGGAACAGCGTGAAAGGGTGTTGGAGGCATTAAGTGAATTGCCTGAGGCCTTAAGGCCAATCTCTTTTGAAGGCTTTTATCGTTTGGCTAAGTCTAAGGACTATCCAAACCCCGCGAGTCACGGAAGCCCGTTTATAGTTATTTATGACACAGCGTTTGAGAAAACCTCTCGATTAGCGCGCGTCCTCGCTCATGAGTTAGCGCACCAACTCTACGAAGAGCTTAATTCTGATGATGGGTATGACTATCGTCGTATTGCTGGATGGACGTCTAGAATGGACATGGATCGTACCTTGTATTGGATTCCTCGAGCTAAAGGATTTGTTAAAGAAGATGGCCAGCGGAAACCCAGTGAGGATTATGCAAACAATATAGAACACTTTTTATTTGAGCCTGAGACTCTCATGCGAACCACTCCTGAGGTCTATAATTGGATTAAAAGTAAGTACGGTGATAGACTGAAGATCAGAGGTGCTCAGTGAAGCAAATGGGTAAACTTATCTTATCATCGATATTACTTACCTTAATTTCCTGTACGAACATGCCCACCAAAGATGGGTCGCTGGTGGACTTTGAGATCGCTAAGTCTATTCTGCAGAAGTATAGAAATCAGGACCAAGTGAAAAATGCTTTGGGAAAGCCATCTAAAATATTACTCGAAGGCAAGAAAGAGCTCTGGAACTACGCCCAGCAAGACACAGGTTACCAGAGGCTGACGCTGACGTTTAACGAGAAGCGAGAGTTAGAGGCAGTTTTTTGGGTGCCTCGTGCTAGTGAGCCAGAGAGCAAACTAAATGGAATTTTTAGTCATTATCCTGAGGTCAGATTTCAACCGGTTAAGACGCAAGAGATTTCCCCACCACATTCACTAAATACAGAAACCATATACTCAGACAATAAATCCACGGCCATTTGGCATAACGATTATGCTAAACGGGTTGAAGGTATTAACTGGTACATCAATGGCCAGCGGCAGCCGGGCACCTCAGAAAACTGAAATATCACGTCTCATATGGTGGGGGCTGCGCCAAGGTGGTCGAACCAGCGGGGCTCGCGATTTTAAGAGAATACGAAATCCAATGGAAAAGGCAAACCTACGATATCGCGAAGCTGGCGTTTCTGCGATTCGAGGAACGACTTGGGTATCGGCTAATCGCCGCTCGGCTCGGCATTCCAAGGTCGACGGCGGTCAATGCTGTTCACCGCCTGGAACGGGAAAGGGGTTTGAAATGATTCGTTTTCTAAAGTGGATAGTTGCTATTGTATATACATTGTGTCAGGATGATGTTTGTGAAATTTGAATGGGACGAGGAAAAGTCAGAGTCTAACCATAGGAAACACCATATCCGATTTGAAGAGGCCCAGACGGTCTTTTTAGATCCTCAAGCCATTGATTTTTACGACGAGGACCATAGTGAAGGCGAGGATCGTTTTATTCGTATTGGGCTCTCGGGAAAACTAAACGTCTTGCTAGTTGTTTATTGCGAGCGGGATGACTGTTAGGCGCCAATTAAATATGGATGGATTTCGTTTTTGCCGCCAATTAAAAACGGCATGAAATTACTCGGACAATGTCTTATTTTGAGGCGCTCGT
>JAYSTF010000024.1:0-16544 GCA_043720065.1 Pseudobdellovibrionaceae bacterium
GCCATTTTTAATAAAAAATAATCGAGCGATTGGCGATCCTTTGCTGTTTCCACCGCAAATGACGGGGGCAGCAAATCTTGATCGGGCGGCATGTTGTCCATGCTGGTTGTTGCACATCCAAGTACGAGAGCCACGCCCACTAAAAATGAAGCAATCCATTTCTTCATCATGTTTAAGATTGTATGGGGTTTTTCCGCTTAAAACGAGAGGAAGTCGGCAAAACTGTCAGTGCGACGCCTCCTACGACGCATATAGCGCCCAAAATCCCTCTCCACGTGATTGGCTCTGGAGAAATCCACTCAATTCCGAGTTGCGCCATAAGAGCGATTAAGAAAATCGTTAACAAAGGATTAGCCGCCAAAATAAGGCTCACATGACTAGCGGGCGCTCGTTTTAAGGCCTCAGCAAAGGCCCCATAAGCTACTAGTGTATTCAAAGCGCAGAGAAACATTAGAACCCAGATGCCGGGACTCCAGGTGGTCATTTCCTCCAACTGGGCCATCGGGAAAAGGGCCACTGAGCAAACCGCATAAATCACCATATTAAATTGCTGAGGGGACCAATCGCCGCGAAGGCCCTTTTGTAAGGCCGCGAATATTGCCCACGTGACGGCCGCGAGCATTAGCCATAAATCACCGCGCACGTATTTAGGAGCGTCTGCCACGGAAAGTAAAATCTGGTCCCAAAAAAACAAACCAAAGCCTATAAGAGCCAAGCTTAATCCAATAAGCTGGCTACGGCTCGGGCGTTCTTTGAAATAAAGAATGCCGATGAGCAACAGCGATAGGGGACCGGCTTGAATCATTATCTGTGCATTACTTGCGGAAGTTAATTCTAAACCCCGCATATAGGCGAAGTAGTTAATGGCCAAACCAAGGCCTGACACCAAGATGAGAGGGCGCGGGCGCAGTTTTTTAAGTTTTTTAAAATCAGTGATGGCGAAATAAGAAAAAAGAATCAGAAAAGGAACGATCATACGGAACCAAACAATGGTGCCGGTGCTGGCGTGCAAGTACGCTTGGCGAAGTGCAATCGCTAATAACGCCCAGCAGACTCCAGTTACGACGGCCATACATAGGCCTAAGGCTCGTGTGCTCATACTTTAGTCTGGTTTAACTTAATTCCGAGGCCGATGTCACTGAAGCTCGACGTCATGAGGATGAATTTAAGCGCCGATATAATTTAGAGGGGTAATGCCTATGGGTCCGCAGTTTCTGGTGATTAGTTGGATTGTGGTCCTTTTGGAAGTTACGTTTGCTTTTGTATGGCCGCCAGCACTTTGGTCGCTTGTGATTGTGGCTCCGGTATTGGTGATCGGGTACGCGGATTATTTTCAGACTCGCCAGGGTGTTCGCCGAAATTTTCCGGTAATTGGAAATTTACGTTATTTCTTTGAGCTGATTCGCCCAGAACTTCAGCAGTATTTTGTCGAAGACAATTTAAGTGGCCGCCCTATCCCTCGCGAACTTCGCTCGATCGTATACCAGCGCGCGAAAGGCCAGCTTCAAACGATGCCGTTCGGTACGCAACGTGATGTCTACGAGCCCAACCATGAATGGGTTGAGCACAGCATAGTGCCAGTGAAAGTTAAGGACGAGGACATGCGCGTAACCGTCGGGGGACCTCAGTGCCTGCAACCATATTCGGCGAGTATTTTTAATATTTCAGCTATGAGCTACGGAGCTTTGAGCCACGCCGCGATCACCGCCTTAAATTTGGGTGCGGCAAAGGGCGGATTCTTTCACAACACAGGTGAAGGGGGCTTAAGCCCTTATCATCTTCAAGGTGGAGATGTAGTTTGGCAAATTGGTACGGGATATTTCGGCTGCCGCAATCAAGATGGAACTTTTAATGCAGAAGCGTTTCAAGAGCGTGCGGTAAAATCCCAAGTAAAAATGATCGAGGTTAAGCTTTCCCAAGGTGCGAAGCCCGGAAAAGGCGGCGTTCTGCCTGGCAAGAAGGTGAACGAAGAGATCGCAAAAATCCGGTTGGTTGAAATCGGCAAAGATGTTTTGTCTCCTGCGGCACATTCGGCCTTTTCGACACCAATCGGTCTACTTGAATTTGTAAAAAAGCTGCGAGACTTAAGCGGCGGAAAGCCCGTTGGGTTTAAACTTTGTGTTGGTCAAAAGCACGAGTTTCTTGCGATTTGTAAAGCCATGTTAAAAACAGGCATCATTCTCGATTTTATTACTGTGGATGGCGCTGAAGGCGGGACGGGCGCGGCACCGCTTGAATTTGCAAATTCCGTTGGTACGCCCTTGGATGAAGGCTTAGTTTTTGTGGATGATGTTTTAAGAGGCTTCGGTTTACGTCAGCAGATCCGCTTGATCAGTTCAGGCAAAGCGTTTACCGCCTTTCACATTCTAACCAAGCTCGCACTTGGTGCTGATATGGTGAGCTCCGCTCGCGGAATGATGCTTGCCATGGGTTGCATTCAAGCGCTTAAGTGCAACACGAATCATTGCCCAGTGGGAATCGCCACGAACGATCCAAAACTAGTTCGCGGCCTTCATGCACCGTCCAAAGCGAACCGGGTTTATAACTTTCAACATGAAACAATCCACGCGTTTGCCGAAATGCTCGCAGCCATGGGCCGGCGGCACACGAAGGAACTTCGTCGCGAAGACGTCAGACGGCGCCTTTCAGATGGAGTAGTGAAAACTTATGAGGACCTTTTCCCAAGCTTACAGACGAACGCGTTTATCCAGCGCGGTTTCGGGCCACTGAACCCGGAGTACATTGGCGCATTTCACCGCAGTCAGGCTGAGTCTTTCGCGCCTGTAAACAACGCTCACCCAGAGCGCGAGCCGATCGCGTCCTAAGCTTTGGTTTTTCCGGTTAACGTTCCCGCAACCGCGCGGCCCTTAAGGGCTCTTGGTTTTTTTAATTCATCACGGGTTTGGTAGCTGAAATTTAAAACGTTTTTGACCACAGTCACTACGACTCGTCCGCCTTCAGAAAGTTTGCCAAAGAGAATTTCATCGACCATGGACCGCTTCAAGTTTTCATCAACGACCCTGGCGAACGGCCTAGCGCCATAAGCGGGTTCATAACCTTTTTCAAAGAGCCAATCGACCACTTCCGGATGAACTTCGAGTTGAATCTGCTTATTTAAAAGCTGAGCTTCTAGCTCATGGATGAATTTGCCAACGACCCGGAGCAAAATGTTCTTGTCTAAGTTGCGGAATTCAACGATAGCGTCTAACCGGTTGATAAACTCAGGCCTAAACAAACGTTTTATCGCATCAATAGAAATTGTTGAGGTGCGATCAGGCATAATTCCAAGTCCGCCTTTGGCCGCCTCGTGCGCTCCGGCGTTACTTGTCATAATTAAAATAACGTTTGAAAAGTCCACGGTGCGTCCACTTGAATCCGTCAATCGCCCAGAGTCCATGACCTGAAGTAAAATATTAATTAAATCATGGTGCGCCTTTTCGATTTCGTCCATCAACAACACGGCAAATGGGCTTTTTGAAACTGCATCCGTTAATAGGCCGCCTTCCTCGTAGCCGACATAGCCGGGAGGTGCTCCAACCAGCCGAGAGACCGCATGTTTTTCCATGTACTCGGACATATCAAAGCGCAAAAATTTAACGCCTAAGATTTCAGCTAGCTGCTTCGAAACTTCTGTTTTCCCAACACCTGTGGGGCCAGCGAATAAATAAGAGCCAATGGGTTTATTAGCGCGGCCTAAGCCTGTTCTTGAGAGTTTTATAGCGCTTGCGACATGCGAAATCGCCTCGTCTTGGCCAAAGATGAACGACTTTAATTGAACTTCCAAATCTTTCAAACGCTGGCGATCCGAACTTGAAACAGTTCGCTCAGGGATTTGCGCCATCGCGGCTGTGACTCGCTCGATATCGGCAATTTGGACCGCAATAGGATTCTGGTTTTGCGCGCGGAGCCTTAGACTTGCACCAGCCTCGTCAATCACGTCGATGGCTTTATCAGGAAGGTGACGGCCGTGAACATGTTTAACCGCTAAATCAACAGCTACGGCTAAAACTTCATCCGAATAAGTAACGCCGTGGAATTCCTCGTAACGAGGTTTTAAACCTTTAAGAATCTGAACGGCTTGCTCCGGCGTCGGCTCATGGATATCAATCTTTTGAAAGCGCCTAGCGAGTGCCCGGTCTTTTTCGAAATGCGTTTTATACTCTTTGTAAGTGGTTGAGCCAATACAGCTTAGGCTGCCATCGGCTAACGCGGGCTTTAATAAATTTGAAGCATCCATTGATCCGCCGGATGTTCCGCCAGCGCCAACCACTGTATGAATTTCATCGATAAACAACACTGCATGAGGCTGATCGCGCAATTCTTTTACTACCGCCTTAAGGCGCTCTTCAAAATCGCCTCGGTACTTCGTGCCAGCTAAAAGAGCCCCCATGTCCAAGGAGAATATAACCGCATTCTTTAATCGCTGGGGAACATCGCCATCGATAATTCTTTGCGCAAGACCGTCAGCAATAGCGGTTTTACCAACACCCGCTTCGCCGATCAGCAAAGGATTGTTTTTCGTTCGCCGGGCCAAAATCTGAACCGCACGTTCCAAAACTTCTTCTCGGCCCACAAGGGGATCGACTTTTCCAGCCCGCGCTTTTTCGTTTAAGTTCACCGTGTAAGCGGCAAGTGCCGAAGCATTTGCTTTTTTGCCATCGCCGGTTTGAGCATCAACGGACACGGATTGAACCGCGCTCCCGCGATTATGACCGTGGCTTAAGAAGTTGATCAAATCAAATTGGGTAATGCCTTGCTCCTCCAAAAAGAAGCGGGCATGGGACTCAGTTTCATGAAACAGAGCGACCAAGATATTCCCGCTAGTCACCATCTTTTTGCCCGAGGCCTGAACTTGAATTGCAGCTCGCTGAAGCAGGCGATGAAAAGCAAGAGTCAGCTCAGGTCGCCAATTTTGATCCGTAGTGTCTTCTTTGGGAAGTTGGGGGCAAGACTTGTCGAGGTGATCGGTTAATCTTTGCCGAAGCTGATCGAGGTCTGCGCCGCAGCCACTTAAGATTCGAATGGCTTCCTCGTCGTGTTCGACCAGGGAAAACAAAATGTGTTCTAGGTTTACGTACTCATGCCGCCCCCGGTGAGCCATCTGGACGGCCAAATTCAATGCTTGCTCTAGCTTAGGATCCAGCATCTTATTCTTCCTCTTTTTCCATTATACATTTTAATGGACGCTGCTGGGTGCGAGAAAACTCATTAACTTGATAGACCTTCGTCTCAGCCACCTCAAAAGGATACACTCCTGCGACTCCTGCCCCTTGGTTGTGAACCTCAAGCATAATGCGGGTCGCCTCTTGGTCGCTCTTATGGAAGAAGCGCCGCAGAACCAATATAACGAAATCCATGGGTGTAAAGTCATCGTTAAGCAAAATTACTTTATAAAGGGCGGGTCGCTTAGTCTGCGGCCGCTCTTGAGTGATGGTGCGGCCTTCCGTCTCCTCTGGACTTTGGTTGGGCTTTGACGGCGGGTTTCTGGGGTCACTCATGCTTTATGCCTCAAAAGGAAGCTGATACCGGACTTCTCGCCGTCAAGCTTCCCTCACAAACTTCTATGTATCAAATTGAAACCACTTATGACTATCGCTTGTCAGCCATTAACCTATCGGTCACACTTGGTAGGTACAGGTACTAAAATGTAACTTTATTAGAACGTATTAGGGGGATTTATATGAATATCAGATCCGCGAGAGGTTTCTCGCTTGTCGAATTAATGATCGTGGTAGCCATCATCGGAATTTTGGCTGCAATCGCGATCCCAAACTTTCAGCGCTTCCAAGCTAAGTCACGCCAGGCAGAAGCCCGTGCGAGTTTAGCCGCGATCTACACAGCTGAAAAAGCATTCAACGCCGAGTGGCAGCAGTATTTTGCCGATTTTGGTGAAATTGGCTATACACCGGAAGGTGCCTTTCGTTATGAGCACGGATTCGCGATAGCTGGAGCAGTTAGTCCTGATAGTTACACGGGAGCGATTGGCGGCATGGCAGCAGCGACGACGATCAACACGTTACCCTGCGGCGCCAACATGCTGCCAGCAAATTTTATGGCCATCGGCATGAGCATGTGCGGTGTGGAACGTACATTCCAGGGTATGGCCCTTGTTTTGGCTCTGACCGGTGCTACCGTTGCGCCGGCTACGTTCTCTGCACTAGCAGCAGGGAATATCGACGATGAGGCGCCTGGAATAGACCATTGGTCGATTGATCACAACAAGGCTATCTCCGGACCTGGAAGTGTGGCTGCATTCCCAGTAGCTCCTAATGGCGGTGATTTGGATAACTAAAGATTTTTACTACATCCGGTTTTGGAACGGGGGGTAAATACCCCCGTTTTTTTTAGCTGATCGTTGCTCCTTATCATATGTTCGCTAAACTCTACGCCATGAATCGATTTAAAAAGGTCGTACTAGGACTCTTGTTCTGTGGGCTCTTAGGCCTAGTTGCCCTTTCGAATAGTTATTTGCCGGCGACATCACAAGTCAGAAAATCTGAACCTGTTCTTATCCCGCCTGCACTACTTGAGCGCTTCACGTTTGGGTACAATGAATTGATCGCGGATTTGCTCTGGCTAAGAGCCATCCAAGATTTTGATTTTTGTGGCAGAAAGATCACGCGTTACAATGAGGATTTGAAGAAAGATGAGGTCGTTTGTAATTCCGGATGGCTATTTAAGATGCTGGATGCCGCCACCCGGGTAGCGCCTCGCCACCGGATTCTTTATACTCGCGGCGCAGTATACTTGAGCGTGATTGTGAGCGACCGTGACGGGGCTGCCACGCTCTTGGCTCGCGGGGCGGAGACTCTTTTCGACCACTGGTATGTGCTCTACTGCGCCGGCTATCATTTCCATTTGGAAATGAAGGATGACGTAAAGGCAGCATTTTATATGAATGAAGCCGCAAAGTATGGAGCTCCTAACTGGGTCGTGCTTTTATCAGCAAAACTATATAGCGCAGGCGGCCGCGCTGAATTTGGACTAAAGGCACTCGAACAGTTTTACGGCACTTTGCCATTTGAGGAGTGGCCCACAAGGGCGATTGAACGCTGGCGGGAGCTGGAAGCTACCCTTGGCCACAAAGTTGAACCACAGCGCTTACCGCCCACAGTCGATAACTGATCAATTGATGGCAGACTGACCTTTAAGTGTCTTCAATCGGCCTAAAATTTTGGCTTTAGCTTCGGGATCACTTCCCACATTCTTTAGTTTTGCCAAAGGATCATTGGTCGGCAGAAGTTCTTGCAAAATTTGTTGGAAGACATTTAAGCACGGCCGGGAATCGCAGGTTAAATCCACTTTTGCCAGCATCAAAGACTTGCTCGGGGAAAGATGAGCTTCTTTGGCGCGAGAGTAAGCGATCAATGCATTTCGTGCATTTTGCAGTGGCGAGAGATTGCGCTCTGAATTAGGTAAACTGCCCGCTCCTAAAATATATTTAGTCCAATCTACTCCAGTCGGATACTGCACCGGAGAACGGGGGAAATACTTTTGGTGTTCGAATTCAAAGCGTGCAAGCAGAGTTGAACTTGTTGTTCTTCCGTAGCCAGAAACAAATCCGATGGTATCCTTGTAGAACTGTTCAGGCAGCGTGCCATTAAATTCTTCGTAGAGAAAATGGGCGCGTGGTTCCCCTTTAGGTACAGGCTCCTTGATAAGCTTTGAGGTCAAAGCACCAAAGCGCGTGTCGATGTTTGCTAAAAATGATCGAGCAGCGGAGTAAGACAGAGTTGGATGCTCAAGAGTCTGAAATCTAGATGTTCGAGTAGCCAGGCCTTTCACTGTCCAAGCGGGTAGTAGTTGGCGTCCCAAAATCGATGTGGCGTCCGAAAGATGAATTGTTTTTTGAAACGCCTCCGTCTCTTGGTACCGACGCTTGAGACGGCTGAGGTCGACAGCATGGGGTTTAAATGAGGCGACAATAGAGATAGTACCGCCCCCAGTGTTCCAAATCGTCACGTTAGGAAAGATAAGCGTCGCAGTTCGAATGATCTCAAGGATATCCGCTTCTTTAATCGTGTTGGCCGGAAACCACTGGGCAAACAAACCATCGCTCGAAAGATGATCGGCGATATTGCGCAAAAATTCGATACTGAACAGCTTATCCACTCCGCTTACCCAAGGGTTGCTCGGTTCAGACAGAATTACATCGTACTTTTCCCGTCGCGACATGAGAACTTGATAAGCGTCTCCTTCTATTATTTTAAATTTCCCGGATCGATCAGTCAGTTTTTGATTGATCTCGTCAAAGTGCGGTAGCGCTTCGATGACCCCACTTGAGATCTCGGCGACTTCGACTTTTTGATTTTCAGACAGACTAGTTAGCACGGCCGTACTGAGTCCGGCGCCGAGGCCTACAATAAAAACATTATCTACTTTTGGGCTCAAGGCGGCCGCGACCAAAGGTAAGAAGACGCGGGCGATGTGATCACCTGGGTGACTGGCATCAGGTTTGGCGTTGACGTAAAGGGTTAGGCGTTGCTGAAGTCCTGTCAGCGGATCTGGTTCAGGTAACATATCTTTGACTACTGTGACGTAGGTGTTCGGATCAAATTGACTGTAAATAATTTTTGGATTGCCTGCTTTCAGCGCTTGGTTGGCAGTAAAGTAGCTTTCACTATTGGGAGACAACAGCACTCCCAAAAACTGGTTCGGAACGAAACGCTCGGCGGGCCATGGGAACAAAAGCGTTAAAGTCATTGGCAGTATGGCAAGGCCAAGAAGCGCAGCCTTACGCGCTTTTGGTCGCGGGCCTAAGTTCAGCAGCAAGAGCAGATTGACGAGAATCATTGCAAGACTGACTTGATAAACTTGCGCGGCATCAAAAATAAAAAACAAAGCATAGCCACCAACCGCGGCGCCGAGCACGCTACCTATGGAATTAGCGGCATAAAGACGTCCAACCGAAGACGAGAGATGTTCGCGACGCGAGCGCAAGTAGCCAAACAAGAGGGGCAGATTCATACCCATTAATCCTACGGGAATGATCAGTATGAATAGGAAAGCGATCGTAACCAGGAGCCACAACCAAGGAACGTTGGCATAGCTGGGTAAAATGAATGATCGGATGCGGCCAAACAAATCTGGCCAAAATGGCACGGAAAAATACAATGCCGTGCAGGCCAATAGTAGTGAGGCTTGCATGGTAATCATGAATTGTGGGCGGCCCGATGAATCAAAGCGTGCGGCCAAAAAACTGCCCAAAGCAATTGCCACGATAAAGGCAGCGACAATGATAGAATATGTGTATGACGAGCTCATCGTCACGATGCCAGCCATGCGGATGATCAGGGCCTCTAGAGAGAAAACGTAAAAGCCACTGAAAAATGAAACCGTATAGAGGATCCCCTGCTCCCGGCGCGACAGCTGAGTTGGTGATTCCTGTTTGTCAGGTCCAGCAAACGCGAGGCCCGAAAGGCGAGCAATACCGTAACAAAGTACAAAAATTAAAATATTTAAAATGCCCGCTAGTAACAACGTCATCGGTAGCCCGTAGGCTTCGATCAAGAAAAATCCTGCAGCCAAAGTGCCTACAAAAGCGCCGGCAGTATTTAGACCATAAACATAAGCGTGTACTCGGTGGCTGCGGTCAAACTGGGTTGAAAGGCCTTCGGTTAAAACGGGGATAGTTCCGCCCATAAGGAACGTCGGTACCGCCAGGAACAAGGAAGTGAAAATGAAGTGATTTGCGAACCCGGGGTCCAAAGAGAGCGATAAAAACCAACTCTTGAGCCAATGAAAATAATCCGGTGACACAAGGGCGTAGGCACCGATCAACAATTCCAAAACCCCATAGAGAATTAATTTATTCTTGAAGAGTTTGTGTGAGACTTTGCCAAAGACAAAGTAGCCAATGGCCAAATAGAGGAAAAATGCCGAAAGCACCAGGGAGGTTGCTGACGCGTGGGAGCCTAAATAAATCGACAGGTATTTCTGCCAGACGACCTGATAAATCAACCCAGTCATTCCCGACAAGAAGACCATGACATACGCAAAGGCGATGACCAAGCGGACCAAAGTAGATCTCCTTTTTAAAAGGTTAATTAAACTAGGGAAAACAGCTGATGACCACAGTAAATTGGGTTCACTCCATTCACCTTTTGAGTTGACGATAAAAAAATAAGCCTCATATTGCTAGTTCAAGAGAATTCTTAAATGGATAAAGATCTTTACGAAATATTAGGCGTCGCCCGTGAAGCCAGCGCGGACGAAATCAAAAAGGCATATCGTAAGCTTGCGATGGAGTTCCATCCTGATCGCAATCCCGATAACAAGTCGGCTGAAGATAAATTCAAAGAGGCCGCGCGGGCCTATGAAGTTTTAAGTGATAAGGAAAAGCGTGCTCGGTATGACCGCTTCGGTCATGCGGGGCTTGGTGGGTTTGGCCAAGGCGGGCCTGGATTCTCTGATGTCGGTGATATTTTCGAAGCTTTCGGGGACATCTTTGGTGATATTTTCGGTGCTCAGGGCCAGCGTGGCGGTGGTCGTGGCCGGGGACAAGGTCGCAGTCGGACCCAGAAGGGGTCGGACTTACGCTATTTGATGGAAGTGGACCTTTCTGAAGTTTTGAGTGGTGCGAAAAAAGAAATCGAATTTTCTACCGAAGGTGATTGTGGGACTTGTAGTGGGAACGGCGCCGAAGCTGGAACGAAGCCGGAAGTTTGCACCACCTGCGGCGGCTCTGGACAAGTCGTGCGCACCCAAGGGTTTTTCTCCATGGCAAGTGCATGTGGCAGTTGCCGAGGTCGCGGCCAAATTATTAAAAAACCCTGCAAAATCTGTAAAGGTAAGGGGCGCGACACGGTTCAGCGCGACCTCTCTGTTAGCGTGCCTCCGGGGGTCGACAATGGGACTCAGCTAAGGCTAACCGCAGAGGGGGAAGGCGGATACTTCGGCGGTCCTCCGGGAGACCTCTACGTCGAGATTCGCATAAAACCCCATCCGATTTTAAGTCGGCAGGACGATCACCTCATTGCTCAGCTGAATGTTTCCTATCTTCAGGCGATTTTAGGTGGCGAAGTGAATTTTGAAACCCTAACGGGTGCAGAAAAAATCAAAGTTCCCCCTGGTACGAAGCCCGGTGGATTGATTCGTTTGGCCGGCCACGGGATCCCGAATTTACGTTCCGGCCGGCGCGGTGATCTGGTCCTCCAGGTCGACGTTGAAATTCCTACTCTTTTATCTAAGGAGGAGGAGCGGCTTTTGCGGGAAATCGCGAATCATAAGAAGGAAAATGTGGGCCCCCCAAGCAAAGGCTTCTTTGGCCGCAAGTAAGAAGCGCTGCATTATGAGACTTTTCGCGCCGCGACCTTGACGAGTCGCTCTTTAACCCCAGATTTGAGATGTATGAATTCAGAAATTTTTAACGTGAGGCAATGTTAAATGGGTAAAATTATCGGAATCGACTTAGGCACAACAAACTCGGTCGTAGCTATCATGGAGGGCGGAGAGCCTAAAGTGCTGGTCAACGAAGAGGGTGGTCGCACAACTCCCTCAGTTGTCGCTTACACGAAGGACGGCGAACGTCTCGTTGGACAAATTGCTAAGCGCCAGGCCGTTACAAATCCGGAAAATACAGTGTTCTCTGCCAAGCGCTTTATCGGTCGTAGGCATGAGGAAGTTTCAAGCGAACTCGAACTTGTTCCCTATAAAGTGGTTAAAAAAGGCAACGATTGCGCTTTTGAAGTGCAGGGGAAACCGGTCTCTCCTGAGGAAATCTCAGCTGCGGTTTTGGGAAAATTAAAAAAAGTGGCAGAGGATTACTTAGGTCACGAAGTGACTGAAGCCGTGATTACGGTGCCGGCGTACTTCAACGATGCGCAAAGGCAGGCAACAAAAGACGCAGGCAAAATCGCGGGCCTTGACGTGAAGCGCATTATCAACGAGCCGACGGCAGCCGCACTTGCATATGGACTTGATAAAAAGAAAGACCAAACAATCGTTATTTACGATTTCGGTGGTGGTACTTTCGATATTTCAGTTCTCGAAGTGGGCGACAATGTTGTGGAAGTAAAAGCGACCAACGGTGACACGCACCTTGGTGGTGATAACCTAGATCAAAAGGTCCTTTACTGGTTAATTGAAGAGTTCAAGCGCGATCAAGGCATTGATTTAAAATCCGACAAGATGGCTCTTCAGCGCCTGAAAGAGGCAGCTGAAAAGGCGAAGATCGAACTCTCTTCAGCCTTGGAGACGGACATTAACCTGCCGTTCATCACCGCTGATCAATCGGGGCCAAAACACTTAGCGATTAAGTTAAGTCGGGCTAAGTTTGAGCAAATGATTGAAGACTTAGTTCAGCGCTCAATGGCGCCTTGTAAGAAAGCTCTTCAAGACGCTGGCCTTACCGCCGCTGATATCGATGAAGTCGTATTGGTTGGAGGTTCCACTCGAGTTCCAGCAATTCAAAAAGCTGTGAAGGAATTCTTTGGCAAAGAGCCAAATCGTTCCGTGAATCCCGATGAAGTGGTCGCCATTGGCGCGGCAGTTCAGGGTGGGGTTTTGGCCGGTGACGTGAAAAACCTTTTGCTTCTCGACGTTTCTCCACTTTCTCTTGGTATCGAAACTTTGGGTGGCGTCATGACGAAACTCATCGAGCGCAACACGACGATTCCTACTCGTAAAGGGCAGATTTTCTCGACTGCAGCCGACAATCAAAGCAGCGTGGTGATTCACGTCCTTCAGGGCGAGCGGGAGCTGGCGCCAGACAACAAGTCTCTCGGACAGTTCGAGCTTGTTGGAATTCCACCATCGCCGCGCGGAATGCCGCAAATCGAAGTGACCTTTGATATCGATGCGAACGGAATCTTGAGTGTAAATGCTAAGGACCTGGGTTCTGGAAAAGAACAGCAGATCAAGATTACCGCAAAGTCGGGTTTAAACGACGATGATATCAAGCGCATGGTGAAAGATGCGGAAGCGCACGCGGATGACGATCGTCTGAAGCGCGAGCAGATCACTCATCGCAACAACTTGGATAATATGGTTTACCAGACCGAAAAGTTAGCGAACGACAATAAAGAAACTTTGACGGCAGAGGACCTAACTCCATTAAACGAAGCATTGGTAAAAGCTAAGGCTATTCTTGTTGATACAACTGTTTCAGGTGACGATCTGAAGAAGGCTTTCGACGAACTTACTAAGTCTAGCCACGCTATTTCGGCGAAACTTTATAGTAAGAAGGGTGCCGGCGGCGGCGGCGGAAGCACTGGCGGCGGAGGTGGTGCAGCGGGCGGTGGCGGTACTGCCGGCGCTGAAGGCAGCGGCGGGGACGACGTGATCGACGCGGATTACAAAGACGTCAATTAAATCCCGGGAGAGTCGAAAGCTCTCCCGTTTAATTTATGACGCAAACTTTTCTCCGCGCGGAGAATCGCCAGTCTGCCCGATATTTACTTAAACTGGATCCCGTTCTCATCATCGAACTGTAGATTCGCTCCGAAAGCGAAATACGGAAAGGCATCGTTCACATCAAAACCAATTTCGGCCACGAAATTGATTTTCTCTAGACCGTCGGGGCGAAATTCAGTGCCTAGAGTCGCTTGAAAGGGCACGTCGGTTTCATCTTCGAGCGTGCGTAGCCCAATGGGCAATGCCAAGTACGGGGAAATATCGCCGAATTCGAGTTCGAAGCGCTTAGAGACGAACGGGTGAAGGCGAATAGACAACTCGCTAAAATCTTCGTAATTCGCATAAAGGACACCACCCGTAACGCCAATCGCGGGCTGGCTATCAGTGTCGGGAAACGGAACCCATTTCACGAACCCCGCCAAAAACACATCCGTGGTACCAACCCCTATTTGGGTTTTCCAGTTTAATTCATCAGTGAGGGGGCCGTCGGCCCGCGCAGCCACGTTCACACCGTCATCACCTTCGGTGATAAACTGAACTTCAGCGCCGAGTTTATAATTTCCTGGGGCAAGAATCTGGCCCGAATCGAGCGACGTGTAATAAGCCTGGACTGGCGCGGTCCATAGACCGAGGATCGCGGCTAAAATTAAATTTCGGTGAGATTTGAAGTGCGGCACAGGACCTCCCCCGGGTCTAAAAGAAATCGAGGCCAAAATATAGGGGAGGGAGCGAGGTTTGACAAGCATGGCTCAAGCCGTCACTCTCTATCTTGATGTTATCTCTATCTCTTGTCGTCATCGCAAAGAATGAAGCCGACAATATCGGGCGCTGCCTCGACTCAGTACCATTTGCCAATGACAAATTGGTTCTTGACTCAGGTTCTACCGACCGGACAGTCCCGATTGCCGAAGCCCATGGGGCAAGAATCGCCATCGAGGAGTGGCGAGGCTTTGCTCTGCAAAAAAAACGCGCAACGGAACTAGCATTGCATGACTGGGTTCTCACTCTCGACGCGGATGAGGCTTTAAGTCCAGAGTTAGCAAAAGAAATTGAGTCATTGCTCGCTGGCGCCAGTCTTCTACCAGATGCGTTCGCAGTTCCAAGACTTTCCTTTCATATGGGAAGATGGATTCGACATGGCGGTTGGTATCCCGACTGGCAAGTAAAACTGTTTAATCGCAAAACCGCTCATTGGCGTGAAGGCGAAGTTCATGAAAAGGTTGTAGCGCCTAAAGTCGTGCGACTGAAATCGCCGGTTTTACACTGGGTGTTCACCGACCTTAGTGATCAGGTCGATACCAACAATCGTTATTCGACACTAGGTGCAAAGCAGCTGCAAAAAAATGGCAAAAAATTTAGCCTCGTTCGCCTACTTGTTAAGGCGAAGTTTAAGTTTCTGGAGACCTACATTTGGAAGCGGGGTTTTTTAGATGGATTGCCTGGGTTTGTTATCGCCGTTGGCGCCGCTTACTCTATGTTTTTGAAACACGCCAAGCTTTGGGAGCTGCAAAAACTGTCTCAAAAAGCAGCAGCTAAAAATCCGACTAGCCCTTAATACTTTTGGCCTATCAAAATGATCCGATCTTAATGTTGTCAATACCCCTCAAGAGCGGAGTGGCGTACAATAGATTGTTACAGGGCAAAAATTTAAAGTCGTGGGAATGGTGGTTCGTATGAGGAAATGGCCTCGACTTCTTCTTAGTGTTGCATTGGGCTTTGGTAGCTTTCCAAATCCAGTTTGGGCGGGCAACGAGGACATCTCCTGCGAGTGCCCTAAAACCGACTGCGGCCCGTGCGCCGAAGAACAAGGTCTTACTTTTTACTCAGAAAAATGCGGTCCAAGTGCGACGAAGGTAAAATCCTGCGCTCGCCCAACATGCATTCCGATGGAAAATCCTCCGGCCTCTTGTAAAAAAGCAGATGCCTCAGCGACGGATCCACGAAAGCCCGCAAGCGCAGCCACGGAAACAGGCAAAAACGTCGAACGCGGCCCCGAAATCGGGACGATCAAGCAGGTTGATGGTGTGGCTTGGCAAAAATGGCCAGACGGGACTAGGGTAAAGGCTTCTCCCGGTATGGAGCTTCACGAGCGGGACACTTTGCAGACGGAAAAAGACGGCAAAGTCCAAGTTGAATTTAAGGACGGCAACCTCGTCCAAGTGCAAAATGATTCCATGGTGAAAATCGATCAATACGAAATGGTCGAAGAAAAACGCAAAGCCGTTATTAATCTTTTGAAGGGTCAAATCCGCAGCCAAGTAAAACAAAAGTACAACGGTCAAACGACAAGCTATCAAATTCGAACGAAGACGGCGGTTGCCGGCGTACGAGGAACTGATTTTGTGGCCTCATATAAAGAGGGCGAAAAAGTAGAAACAGAAATTAAAACGTTAGAGGGCCGGGTGGTTTTAGCGAATCTGGATTACAGCCAATCGCTCGCAGTGTCTGAAGGTGAGCAGGCCTCTTACGTCGTGGCTGCAAACAGCGTTTTTGGTTCCGATGAGATCAATGAATTCGTCGCCCGGGGTTATATGACTCCCGTCCATAAAATGACGCCAGCTGAGATCACGAAATTAGCTAAATCCACATCGGTGGGCGAGGCGGCCAAGCGCGAGATCGCTTCCGCCAAAAAGAACATTTGCCGTGAGCCCAAGGCAGAATTGAACCAGTGCTCCTGGAAGTGTGAAAACAACCCTAAGGGCGAAAAGACCTGCAGGACCGACTTGCCGTCCGTTTCTTGCGTACGCACACGTTGCAACGCCAACGGCGAGTGGGCGGAGGAGACCCGAACCCCGGCCTCAGCCCATGACCAGTGCGGCGCCCAAGGCCACAAAGTAGCTCCGTGCGATTATTAACATTCAGATATCGGATATCAGGTATCTGATATCTGTGAGCACTTTCGGACCTAATAATCTTGCACTTTATCGGGCCCCTCCTTATATATGGAGGGTCTTTTTTTTACCGCGCAGTGGTGGCCGTAGCTCAGTTGGTAGAGCATGGGATTGTGATTCCCAGGGTCGCGGGTTCAAGCCCCGTCGGTCACCCCAATTTTTGTAAGTACTTTATTTTTCAAGATAATTTTAAATTTCACGAATCATCTTAGCAGGTTGAAAGAACATGTATCTAGCGGTTTTCGGGTTCATCGGACTGTAGGGGATTGAACCCTTTGATCGATTGATTCAAGGATTTTT
>JAYSTF010000025.1:0-16440 GCA_043720065.1 Pseudobdellovibrionaceae bacterium
TCGTCTTTGGTTACGCGCTGCTTCTCCGGCGCCGGAGAAGCAGCGCGTAACCAAGTCTAATTAAATTATGTTTATATGCCCAGGGGTAGGCTACGTCTATTTGCGCTTCAACGAGGTAGTGCTTCACGACTTGGTGGAGGCAGAAAAGGGCGGCCGCGTTTTGGTTGCAAGGCCAACTGTGTCCTTACTATTTGCCAATCGGGAACTGTATTAAACCAAGTTCCCAACGACTGAGAAGCATCAAAGAACTCAGTTGTATTTTCGTGTGGAGGAATAACGTCAGTCCAGCCGCGACCAATTCCGGGAGTTTGCCAGGAAATGCGCATCTCAAATGCTTTTCCAGCAGGGGGGACGAGGGGCGAGCCTAATCCGGGGTATTTAGAGTGATCGCCAGGAACAAAGCTCTTGATCATTGGGGCGGGCATCCAGACGAGCTCTACAAGATGTACTGGAATCTCTTCCGTGAAACTAAAGCCTGCGCCATAAACGTAGGCGCTTTTCGAATCAGGATATTGGTCTGGGTACTCAAGCTCTAGGGCACGTCTGAATTCGGCTTCTGTTCCGGAGTTGGACTTAAACCAGTTCGAACCGAACGCAGAAGCAAATGCAGATCCGATCTCAAAGTCAAAATAGTCAAGAATCTCCACTGGAAAAATTAGGCCAACTTTCCATTGATCCGCATTTTTGTACCTCACACCCATGGAAATAAAGTCGCTTCCGTCTCCAATGAGCGAGTGGGCCCAACGTCCTTGATCACGAGTCATCAATGGGATCATGGAATGTTCGAAACTATGTCCGGTCTCATTAGGGTTTATGCCCTTAATCCAGCCCCAGTTCGCGGCGATCTTTATTTCGCCATTCTGACCAGCAGCCGATACTAGCTGTTTAAAGTGTTCGTTGCGCACGCGAATCATGAGAAATTGCACGCCCATCTCACGGGCGATTTTACCAAGCCCAGCGCGTTTTGGGGTCGTTAGGTAGGAGCGCGAGATCAGAGAAGTCTCGCAGGAGGTGGGCGTAGTAACCGTCGCCTGCGCTGTAGTCAAAGTTGCCAATCCTAAAATTAATCCAATAAAGAGATTCATCAGTCGCTCCCAAATCGTTTTCTAGGTAGATGTCGGGAGTTTATTCAAGGGTCGGGCCAGTTGGGATTCCCAAGGCACCGGCGGGTGCCCTGGCGTAGGGAGGCTATTGTTTTTCCAACGTTATTACGATCCGGTCGTTTAGTGCGCAGAGGCCACCTTTTTCAACTTCGCGGCCGCCAGTGACGATCAACTGATTCTCCTTAACCTCTACGGTAGCTGCTTCAAGCTCGATGCTTTCGTTGACGCTTGCCGTGTCAGGATCGCTACATGTGGAAGCACTCAGCAGTTCGTTCATGTATAAAGTGTTACCACGAACGTAATAGGTGGCGCGGCTAATTGAAGAACATTCTTTCGGTTCATACATGCGCTTCACTTCAGCAAGTGCTTTTTTGTCACCGGCGAAAGGCTTGAGGGCCTTATCGATATCTGCCTGTTTAAAACTGAAGGCGTAATCAATTTTGCTTTCGAAACTGCTTTTGCCCGAGAAAGTCACGGATAGATCCATGTTGAATTTTTCTAAGGCTCCGCTACCAAAATTGATAGGTTTACCTGAGGCGCAGACGTAGCTCGTCATTTTCCAGCGTCCATTAAGTTCAGCGCTAGTAACGGCATTAGCGTTAACTCCTGCCAATAGCACAGTGGCGAATACGATTGCTTTCATTTAGGTACTCCATATCGAGATAATTGTTGATTAGCGCAGGGATATCCCACCGCCAATGTTTGACCACTCCTCAGAGCAAGCCGTGTTCCCCTGGGACTCGCAGCCGTAGCTACCCGCTATTGGATTTCAGACTTAATTGCGATCAGAAAGGGATAATTATTCCAATGGCGGTGACGAAATACGGCCTATGCTGTTGCCTCTCCGGTTTCTATGTTCGGATTTCTATGCGGCAGTTTGCCCACGGTTGCGTAATGCCTTGATGAGCTGCCGATAAGCACGGTTGCACTGCGCGAAGGCTAACGACAAAGTCTGTTGATCTCTGTCATTTGACCCGATGCGGGCATCCGGGTGATAGCGCTTCGCTACTTGGCGGAAAGCGGACTTTACTTCGGATTCGCAAAGATGCTTTGGGATTGCCTTATGTGCTGATTTAAACAGCAGTTCGGCTGCTGATTTTTCGTTACCATTTAAATCTTCGAATTTAAGACTGAATTGCTGTTTTGGTTGCTTAAGGTTGAAGCGCGACGGCTTCGTTTTCTGTGGATAAACAGAATTTACCAATGGGCGAAGAGGGGAAATCTCATCGGGCTGGAGGAAGAAGTTATGATTTTCATAGGAGATTTCACTGTTTTTCGACTGAGGACGAGGTGTTTCGCGCTCTAAGATATTCTCTAAAATCTCCTGAAACTCGTGCTTCGCTTGGCCCATGTCTCTCTTATCGGTCGATACTGAAACACTATTTAATAGAGAAAAGGTCTAGTATTTGCCTCGAGAAACAAGCCGTTTTCCCCTATTTCTCGAGGAGAATTGAGCGATTCTATAGGGAAAAACGATCATTTTGGGCGATTTTCCATCCGTTTCTCGAGGGGAAATCTCCAATCCTAGAGGGGAAAACGCCTTTTCTAGAGGGGAAAACAGCATTTTCCGAGGGAAAATGACGCTTTTCTCTCTAAAACGAGAATCACCTCTATTTTTATTTGGACAAAGGATTTTCATTCAGTATCATTGGCGTGTGAGTGATAAGTGTAACGTAAACAGGCATACACCTTTTTTGGAGGGTAATAATAATGGCCAAGAAGAAAGCTACTAAGAAGACAGCGAAAAAAGCGACTAAGAAAGCTAAGACAACTAAGAAGGCGACAAAGAAAGCCGGCGGCGCTAAGCGCAAGCCAAATTTGGCTTTCATGAAGCCCCTTACTCCTAGCCCAGCTCTTGCTGCTATTGTTGGCGCAAATCCTCTTCCACGCACTGAAGTCGTGAAGAAGCTTTGGCAGTACATCAAGAAGAACGATCTTCAAGATGCAAAAAACCGCCGCAACATCAATGCTGACGCTAAGCTAAAGCCCATCTTCGGCAAAGGCACAGTATCTATGTTCGAAATGACAAAGATCGTAAGCAAGCACTTACGGTAGCCATGTCAGTGCCGCCTTTGGCGGTATTGATGGTTGGTTTATCTGACTAGAGAAAGGGTCTGCTAAGTAGCAGGCCCTTTTTTTTAAGTTTCGACTTAAACGCCAAGGGGATGCACGATGAAGGGCATGCAGACAGGTTTCAACGTTCGCGCTTACGGGATCCTGAAATCTAAGGATGGGCGCGAGGTTGTGGTGATCGAGGAAACTGTCTTCGGAAAGCTTTTGGTGAAGTTTCCCGGCGGTGGAGTGGATTCGTATGAAGGGCCGGGCCCGGCATTGGTCAGAGAATTCAAAGAAGAACTCGATGTTGAGGTCACAATAAAAGAGCTCTATTACGTTTCCCCCAACTTCCATAAATCGTTCTTTCGCCCCCAACAGGTGGTTGGCATTTATTGGGAAGTGGGGCTTACAGCTCGTGAGCCGAGAGTGGTGCTTCCTAACTTTCGTTTTTACTGGGCGCCGATTGCCACGTTGGATCCTAATCACTTTACTCACCCGATGGACCGGGAAGTGGTTTTAAAGCTCTTGGCTGATTGCGACAAACCCTGACATTTGCTAGGATGAGTTTTTTCACGAGCAGGTAAGATTAATGACTCCGTTACAAGCTGATGAAATTCGCCGAATGGAACGCGCTGGTCGCCTTGCGGGCGAACTGCTGAAGTACATGGGCGCCCAGGTTAAAAAAGGCGTTACGACGAACGAATTAAACGCTATTGCCCATGATTGGGTATTGAGTCACGAAGCCACGCCGGCCCCGCTTGGCTATCACGGCTTTCCAAAGTCTATCTGCACTTCAGTTAATGATTGCGTCTGTCATGGTGTGCCGGATAACAAGCCGCTTAAAGACGGGGATATTATTAATGTGGACGTTACGGTCCTTAAAGACGGCTTCCACGGAGATACTTCCGCTACTTTTTTCGTTGGTGAAGTGAGCGAGATGGCGAAAAAGATCACGGATTGCGCGTTTGAAGCCATGATGAAGGGCATTGACGAAGTTAAACCCTTTGCGACGACCGGCGATATAGGTGCGGCGATTACGAAGGTGACCTCGAAGCGGGGATTCTTTCCCGTTCGCGAAATCGGTGGCCATGGGATCGGCAAAATCTTTCACGATGAGCCTTTTGTGCCGTCTTATGGCAAAAAAGGGCGGGGTATGAAGCTGCGCCCGTGGACCTGCATCACAGTTGAACCGATGGTGAACGTGACGGCAGCCCCAATCAAGGAGCTAGGCATTCCTGGCTCCACCGTTAAGTACTATTTAACAGGGGATGGGACATTGTCGGCTCAGTTTGAGCACACGATTATGATCACAGACAAAGGCCATGAGATCCTTACTTTAGTGGATTAAACGTGACCTAAAACCCCGGTCATCGTATTGTGACTGCGACCAAATACTACTCTAAATTCAAAGTTCGTAATGAGGAGTCCCCGCGTGAAAGAGGTAACAGCTGTGAAAAACAAAGTCGTCCCCATGAAAAAAAATTCGAAAATCGATTACGCCGTTTGCAAAGAAGCGATGGAAAATCCAAAGCGTTTTGCGGAACTCGCAAGATGGGGCCGTGAAGAAATTAAAATCGCCGAATCAGAGATGCCGGGTTTAATGTCCTGTCGCGCGGAGTTTGGGAAGTCGAAGCCTCTTAAAGGTGCCCGCATCGCCGGTTGCCTTCACATGACTATCCAAACTGCGGTTTTAATTGAGACGCTGGTTGAGCTCGGCGCGGAAATTCGCTGGAGTTCCTGCAATATTTTTTCAACCCAAGATCATGCGGCAGTTGCTATTGCAGCTGCGGGGATTCCAGTTTTCGCTTGGAAAGGCGAGACGGAAGAGGAAGCCCGCTGGTGCATCGAGCAGACAATTGTTGGTTGGGCCAAGGGATTCGATTTGATTTTGGACGATGGTGGTGACTTGACGAACATGATGCATGAGCCACGCTTTGCGAAGCTCATGGATAAAATCGTCGGCATTTCTGAGGAGACCACAACTGGAGTTCATAATCTTGAGAAGCTTTTAAAAGAGGGAAAGCTCAAAGTTCCGGCCATCAATATTAACGACTCGGTGACGAAGTCTAAGTTTGATAATTTGTACGGCTGCAGAGAGTCTCTGTCGGACGGTATCAAACGCGCAACCGACACGATGGTTGCAGGCAAGATCGTAGTCGTTGCTGGTTACGGCGATGTGGGTAAAGGGAGTGCGCAGTCTTTACGCAATTTCGGCGCTCGTGTTTTAATCACTGAAATCGATCCGATTTGTGCTCTTCAGGCGGCAATGGAAGGCTACCAAGTCGTCACGATGGAAGAGGCTTGCGAGACTGCGGATATTTTCGTAACTGCAACTGGCTGCTGCGATATCATCACTGAAAAGCATTTTGCGAAAATGAAGAGGGGCGCGATCGTTTGCAACATCGGCCACTTCGACATTGAAATCGACATGGCTTGGCTAAACAAGAATTCAAAACAGCGTGAAGTGAAGCCGCAAGTCGACATTCACACTTTTAAAGATGGTCGTGAGATTATCATTCTTGCTAAGGGCCGCTTAGTGAACCTTGGTTGTGGCACCGGTCACCCATCATTCGTTATGTCGAATTCATTCACTAACCAAGTAATGGCACAAATGGATCTTTGGCAGAACAAGTCGAAGTATCAAGATGTAGGCGTTTACCGTCTGCCGAAAGAACTCGACGAAAAAGTGGCGCGCTTGCACCTCGATAAGCTCGGCGTGAAGCTCACAAAGCTTTCCGGCAAGCAGTCGAAGTATCTCGACATGAGCCCCACCGGCCCCTACAAACCCGACCACTACCGCTACTAAGAAAAGGTACGTAGTACCTTTCCGCAACTGTTCGCGTTAAAGCCGCTTCACTGAAGCGGCTTTGTTTTTTTGTGGTTGTTGACGCCCAATTCTCCCACCTCTAGCCTTTGAGAATGCGCATTCGAATTCTACACCGGATATTTGGGATAATTGTGACCTCGTCTGCGATGTTAGCGCCGGCAGCTGTAGGCGTTTATTTTGCTTACCTCGATTATCTACGGCAGGAACTAACGATAGCTGGCGCAATAGGCTTAGTTGCCGCGATTGCGAGTATTTCGTGGTTCATTTTTCGGTTGGGATGGATTGCTTCCGCCGGTGCTCCTACGCCGGAGCTCAACGCCGATTTTAAGCAGCGGATCAGCGGGATCCGTTTCCAGCCGGAACTCACGAACAGACGGTTCTATTTTCGCAAGTGGTGGACGCTCGTTGCAAATCCCCTGTTCATTTCGATTGCCTACCTCTTGCTTTCAAACGAGCCAATAACTTTCCATGACCTCCTCACGATTTTGATTATTGGCTCAGTGGTGGATTATTTCCTGTTTAGATCGCCTCTCGGAGTCTGGTATCTACGGCGGAATGAAAAATTAACGCTAATCTTTCTCATAGTCCCTTTAATCACCGTAGATATTAACCGCTGTCGGGCTTACAAATGGAAATGGCGAGGCATGAGTGGAAGAGCAGGTACGCTGACAGTTTTAGTGGATCGTCTTATCCTTATTGATGGAGAACTTCGCCCTACACTTACACTGCCAGTAGGAGCTTTCGATTTCGACCAACTAAAAACGGAAGTAATAAGCCAGTGCCAAGAAGTGCCTTCGTCGTTGAGCTGGTGAGTTGTCTAGAACTGAACTGTCAGCAAAGCTGAAGTGCCTTTGCCGTCTGCTGTAGGAGCTAGAACCGGCGGGTAAAACTTTAAGCCCATGTAGCTGCCAATCGCAAAGCCCGTCACTGAACCTAAAAACGTGTACATAATTTCGCGGCCAACGTTATCTTTTCCATTAGCTTGAGCGACCGAATACCCCAGTGCGGTTCCAGCGATTCCACCGGCAAATATAATGGCGTTTCTCTCGCGTGAGGGTGGCAGCTCCATTTTAGTCGAAGTCGTTGCAGTGGGGGCTGCAAGCGAAACCGAATCATCTTTTGTAGGCGCCGGGGCAGCGTCGTCCTGCGCATAACTCGCTGCTGACGAAAATATCATTACCAATGCAATCAAGACTCTCATAGGGCCTCCACAAAAATGGTTTCCAGTAACAGTAGCATGTCGTGTCCTCAAAGTGCAAAGGCAAGGCCACGAATTTAAGTCTAAAAACGCGCTAGTTACGAGGGGATAAGCGGTTACCAGTGTCTATACTCTAGTCACCAACCAGTCCAAGTTACGGCTATGGCGCGTGCACATAACTAAGGTAGTGTTTTAGCTCCGCGATAGATTCGCTAATGTCATCGACCGCACGGTGGGTATTCTTTTTTTGGTAAGTCACGCCATAGCGGTTGCCAAAGATAATCTTAAACCCGGTCACATCTACCATGCGGTAGTGAAGGCGAGCGGCGAAGCGGGTGAAGTACTTATTTAAAAACAAACGATCCTGCATGATAGAATTGCCCGCAAGAACCGCGCGCTCATTTAAAAAGAAGCCATCCAGCAACTGCATAAGGTCGGCTTCCACTTGGTCGGGGGATTTTCCAGAAGGTACTAAACCTGTTAGGCCCGATTCTTTATGGTGCTTCGTGTTCCATTCATCCATGTTGTCGAGATACTTTTGTGGCTGCTTAACGACGCTGTGATAGCGCGCGATCTCTTCAAAGTTTAAATCAGTGATAATGCAGGCGACTTCGATGATGACTTCCTTGTCGATATCTAAGCCGCTCATTTCAAGGTCGATCCACAACAATCGTTCCAAAAGCCTGTCTCCTTCGCGATTACTCTAAAATTACGATCAAAACGCCTTCATTCAGCTGGCCGTTGCTCATTTTCTCATAACGCCAGGGATAATTCGCCCGTTTGAGGTAATCGACCACAACCGCCTTGATCTTGCCAGTCCCTTTTCCGGGCATTACACGGACTTGAGGGGTGCCACGGTCATTCTCACGGGCGATAAAGGCCTCTAAGGCATCGTATACCTCGTCTGTTGTGCGGCCATGGAGGTCAAGAGTCGGTAGCCGTATCGGCGCTTTGTTTTTTCCCATACTTACATCTTAAAAATGCTAAGGGCGTCCCGTCATCGTTTGCGCGGCGCAAAATTATGGTTTATCGAAAGAGCCATGTCACAACTCAAAGGTAAGCGAGCTCTGGTCTGCGGCGGTTCCAAGGGGATCGGTTTAGAGGTTGTCAAAGCCCTGGCGGACCTTGGCTGTGAAGTAATAGCACTCGCTCGCGATGAGGATGCCCTAAAGTCGGCGGTCCAGGCGCTGCCTAGTTCGGCAAAGCATTCTTATTGGGTGCAGGACTTAGGCGACCTCGTCATGCTCGAATCGAATCTGAAATCACGAGTTAAAGAAATGGGCGAGATTCACATTTTGGTGAACAACACTGGCGGCCCCAAAGGCGGACCACTGTTAAACGCAACCGGCGAAGAGATCGTGACCGCGTTTAGGACTCATTTGCTTGCGGCGCACTTATTAACGCAAAGCCTAGTTCCGGGAATGCGCCAAGCTGGTTACGGGCGGATAATAAATATACTTTCAACGTCGGTGAAAATTCCGCTCCCCAATCTTGGGGTATCAAACACAATTCGTGGAGCGATGGCGAGTTGGTCAAAGACCCTTTCACTAGAACTTGCCCCGTTCGGTATAACGGTAAACAACGTATTGCCTGGCTACACGAAAACTGACCGTTTAGCGGCGCTACAAAAGGCGACAGCTGAACGCGAAAAAATCGAGCAAACGCAAGTCGAGAAGCGTTGGCTTGATTCTATCCCTGCCGCGCGTTTTGGTAATCCTGCAGAGACAGCGCAAGCCGTGGCGTTTCTCGCATCACCGAATGCCAGTTATATCAATGGTGTAAATTTGCCCGTCGATGGCGGCCGTACGGGATCATTATGAAGTTTGATATCTTCTTTGCCATCTGCCAGGCCGAAGTCGACGACTACATGCCAAGCGAAGAGGTTATGTGGCGGAACTTCTTCTCGCAAATTGATTATGCAGACAAGCTTGGGTTTGGTGTGGCGTGGGTTGCTGAGACGCACTTGTCTTGCGAAATTCAAAAAGAGCTTCCAACCGCCGTAATTCCTCACTTCAAGGGAGAGATTGGCCTAAACACCGATATTCTTCAGTTGGCGCATTTGATATTTGCCCGCACTAAGAATTTGGAAGTCGGCTCAGCGATAAGAAATATTTTGTGCAATGGTGGACCCATCGCTCACGCCGAAGGGTTAAGGACCTTCTTAGCTCTTCACGGATTAAATTCGGCTGAGAAACGGCGTTTGCACATCGGGTTTGCAGCGGGCCGATTTGATTTTTCGAACCGACCCTATGGAATTGTGCCGCGTAGTGACCTTGAGAAACTGGCTTGGCCGGTACTTAAGGGAAAAATCTTTCAGCAGGCGGCTGAGATTTTCTTGCGCCTCGTAAGGGGTGACCTGCTCTCAAGCGCTGATATTCATCCGATGCGGCTGACGCGCAATGATTTTCGTACTGACCAAGAGTGGGAAAAAATCGCAAACTTTGGGAGGACCCCAAACATGGTAGAGATGCCCTCGTTTTGGAATTTTGAAAAACTTGGGCTGATTCCGCGTGAAACGAAATTGGACCTTTTGAAGTTAGTTGTCGGAAGTCACGATCCTGAAGTTCAAGTAGCGGCAAATAAGATCTTGCCCGTCGGCGTGTTTAATCTTTCGATTACGCCACCAGATGTTATCGAAGCCACGCATAAGCGCATGGCCGCGGCTTATCACAAAACCGGCGGCGCATGGCAAAGAAGCTATATGCCAAGAACTGCGATGGTTTTTATTGATCCAGACCGCAATAAGGCTCGCGCCCGCGCGCAAGCAGCGTGGGAAAATTATTGGCGAGCAATGGAGGGAACTCTCGGCCCCAAGAAAGTCGAGCAAGCCGTGGGTAACGCATTAGTCGGTTCACCAAAGGACGTGATCGAACAAATTCGCGAGCGCTATCAGCCGACCGACCGACTCATGTTGTGGTTTGATTTTAATCTTCATGACAATGATCTGATTAAACAAAACATGAAGTGGTTTATAGAAGACGTAGCCCCCGAGTTCACAAAAGGCGGCGAGTAATGAAAATGCTCCAGAATTTTATCAATGGTGAATTTGTCGTCCCGCAGTCAAGTAAATACTTAGATAAATATGATCCGTCGACTGGGGAAGTTTTCGCACAGGTTCCTGATTCGAACGCGCTTGATGTTGTAACTGCTATATCCGCCGCACAGAAAGCATTTCCAGATTGGTCAAAACGAAAGGCTCAAGATCGGGCCGCGATAATGCGCCGGGTATCAGCTCTCATCGAGCAAAACGCCGACCGATTGAGCGAAGCCGAAAGTCGAGATACTGGCAAACCTTTGGCACTCGCGAAATCCATGGATATTGCGCGCGCGGCCTGGAATTTCCGCTTTTTCGCGGAAAGAATTCTTCAGACCCAAGAAATGGCTACGGACATGGACGGGGACGCCTTAAATTATACTTTGCGCCTTCCATTAGGTGTCGCGGGACTGATTTCACCCTGGAATCTGCCACTTTATCTTTTGTCTTGGAAAATCGCGCCAGCCATCGCAGTAGGAAACACCGTTGTCTGCAAACCGTCGGAGTTTACGCCGACCACGGCCTCGTTACTTGGCGAGATTCTCATTGAGGCGGGTATGCCCCCAGGGGTAGTAAACGTCGTGCACGGTAGAGGTGATGTTGCGGGAGCTACGCTTGTTAGCCATCCCGGGGTTCCGATCATTTCATTCACCGGAGGCACGGTGACGGGAGAAAAGATCCAATCGGTTGCTGCGCCAAAATTTAAAAAGATGAGCCTAGAACTTGGTGGCAAGAACGCGACCATAATCCTCAAGGACGTGGATCTCGATAAAATTATGCCGCAGATTGTGCGCTCGAGTTTTTTAAATCAGGGCGAGATTTGTTTATGTGGTTCAAAGATTCTTGTTCAGCAAGATATTTACGAAGCGTTTCTGACAAAGTTTACTGAAGCGGTTCGTGCAATAACGGTTGGTGACCGCCGTGATGCAAATACTTATATGGGTCCTCTCATCTCAAAGGGACACTTTGATAAGGTGCAAGGGGCGCTGGCACAAGCGAGACAAGACGGGGGAAGAGTATTGACTGGCGACGAGCCGCTAAGCTTGTCCACAGAATTGCAAAAAGGCTACTTTATGCGACCAGCAGTGATAGCCGATCTTTCAAATTGCTCGGAGCTTCATCAGACAGAAATCTTTGGACCAGTGGTAACAATCACGCCGTTCAAGTATCCACCAGAAGCGATCAAGTGGGCCAATAACTCACCCTACGGCTTATCAGCATCGATTTGGACCAACGACCTTACAAAGGCACATAAGCTAGCTCGCGAAGTCGATGCCGGGACGGTTTGGATCAACACTTGGCTTAAGCGCGATTTAAGAGTTCCGTTCGGTGGCGTAAAGTCATCAGGCGTTGGTCGAGAGGGCGGCGATCACTCAATTGATTTTTTCACCGAGACTAAAACGGTATGCGTTCAACTTTAGGGGGGTAAGCAGTGGCTAAAAAAGGTCAAATCGTAGCTGGAGTGTTGGCGCCGCATCCGCCGCATATAGTTTACGCTGAAAATCCGCCGCAGAATGAACCGCGTGCCGAATGTGGTTGGGAAACTTTGCGCTGGGCTTATGAATCTTTAAGAAAAAGTTTAAGTAAATACGAGTACGACGTTTTGATTGTCCACTCGCCGCATTGGCGAACGAATGTGGGCACTCACTTCCTTGGCGTGCCGGAATTTAAATCGCTTTCGGTCGATCCCATTTTCCCAAATTTATTTCGCTTTAACTACGATTTAAAAGTAGACGTAGCCTTGGCTGAAGCAATTCACGACGAAGCCCAAAAAGACGGCTTAGTGACAAAGATGATGCGTAATCCTGATTTCCGCGTTGATTACGGGACTATTGTCGCCTGCCACATGACCAACCCAGAGTGGAATAAACCGATCGTTGGAATTTCCTCTCAAGGTGCCGCTCGGTATTTCAATATGGACGTTATGCAATCCTTGATGGTGAAGCTCGGCCAAGCTACGCGGCGAGCGGTTGAAGCGAGCGGCAAACGCGTCGTCCTTTTAGCGAGCAATTCGTTATCGCACAGACATTTCACAACTGAAGGTGATTTGCCCGAGGACATGAGTCGCGAACACATCAATAATCACAACCAATATCTTTGGGACATGAAGATGATCGATCTTATGCGCAAAGGAAAGGCGCAAGAGATGCTGGACGTGATGACTGACTTTACGGAGCAGGCGACGGCGGAGACTGAGGCTGGCTGCTTAACTTGGATGTTGGCAGCGCTCGGCGTGCCTACTTATCCAGCTAAACTTCATGGCTACGGCACAGTGATTGGAACTGGTAATGCGGTCGTGGAATGGAATGAAATCGAGCGGGGAGTAAACGTATGAATGGGATGAGCCCAAGGTCTTACGTGCTTCCTGGCGTGCCTCATATTTTGTTAGCCGCCGATAGAAACCCAGGGTGGAAAAAGATCCGTGAAGCGTTCGCAAAAGTGCGCGAAGAGCTTGAGGCGAGCGACGTCGACGGACTTATTTTGTATTCCACCTATTGGCCAAGTGTGATCGGTCATCAAGTTCAGGCCGACCCAAAGCCTAAATGGATTCACGTCGACGAAGAGTTTCACGAACTTGGTTCAATTCCATATGAATTCAAAGTCGATACTGAATTGGCAAAACTGGTGCAAAAAAAAGCGACAGAGCGGGGACTTCAGGCGCGCACCGTCGCTTACAAGGGTTTTCCAATCGATACGGGAAGTGTTGTGGTGAACAAGCTTCTTAATTGGGACAACCGTTGGCCTATTACAATCGTATCGAGCAACATCTACGCTGATCGCGCTGAGACGATTGTTTTCGGCAAAGCCGCGCGTGATGCGATTGAGATTTCTGGCAAAAGAATTGTTCCAATCATCGTGACGTCCCTGTCAAATCGGCTGCACCAAGAGTGGATTGATCCGAAGGACGATCAAGTTCACTCACTCAAGGACCAAGAGTGGAATAAAAAGTTTCTGGAATTTTTGGAGGCGGGCCGTTTAGAGGACGTATCGCAGCTCTCGCGACAGTTTCATCGCGAAGCTCGAGTAAGTAAAGTTTCGAACTTTAAACCATTTTGGTGGTTGGCTGCGACGATGGGACAGAACAATCTCTATGCTGGAAAGATCTATGAATACCAGCCCGTGTTCGGGTCGGGTGCAGCCGTCATTGGACTCACTCCCTCTGACAAAGCCGCGCGCGATCTTGAGTTCGATGAAAACGATCCTGATCAATATTTAGGTGAGCGCAACGTGCTGGGTTCCATCGACAGCGGCCTTGAGGCAGACAACTCAGCCGGAAGTGAAGAGGAAAATGGCTCGTCAATTTGACGTAAAAGAAGTTTACCCCACATCTACTTTTGGTGATGAGGTCAAAGGAATTCCCACTGGTCGAGATGTCGAGTGGGAACCGTTAGTCGACTATCGCCGTCACGGTGTGAGTGAAAACACAATCCATGGCGCTATCGCTTGGTACGCTGGCGATAAACCAGTGCATTCGTTTGGCGGCAATGTTCTTTGCTACGGGCGCAGCATGATGAAGCCCTTTTACATTAAGTCATTTGCGAAGGAATTAGAGGCTGTGACGGATGGCCGGCAACGTGCAATTAGCGTGTCTTCACACAACGGAAGCGCGGAGCACGTTGAAGTTTCACAAAGTCTCTTAAGTGAGTCGGAATGGGGCCTCATGCAGACGCCGCTAGATTTGCCGCTCGTGCAATTCGGCAGGCAAGTCCGAAGACCGCGACGATGGTTTAACAACTCCTCAGGCCATCACGCTGCGATTTTGCGCGGCTGTCGGCTTAAGGGCTGGTCGAGAGTTGGTTACACTCTTCCGGATCACCCCGTATTTTTAAATTACATGGAAGTTGTAAAACGCTACCTAGGTTCAGATTTTAAACCATTAAGAATTGCGCGCGACGGGGATGGTTTACCGACGGTCGCGATGACTGTGAATCAACTCGCACATTGTTACGCAGGCCTTGCTCGAACCGCTGATGAGGACTGGATTTGGCAATCCATGATCGATTATCCAGATCTAGTTGGCGGCTTTAATCGACTCGATACGACCGTTATGAAATCTTGCAACGGACAAGTGATCGCCAAAGAGGGCGCTGATGGACTTCTTGGCCTCGCCATCCGGCATAAAGAATATCCGCAAGGCCTTGGGGTCGTAATTAAAATCGCCCACGGTTGGAATCCTCAAGCCACCTGGTACGTCGCCCGTGGAATTCTAGGCGTCTTGGGCTTCGAGCTTAGAAATCCCTATCCACTACGCCGCCAAAAGGCATTTTTGGTTCCTGGAATCGTTCCCGATCGATATTTAGAGACTCTCTCCAAAATTCCCACCTGGGATGATTGGGATCCAGATCATGATCGTTGGTACTTCGACCCTGAAGAGCACGGAGGACAGCTATGACCACTAAAGTGATGGCTAAGAACGCCCCTGAACCCGTTGGCCCGTACCCGCACGCCCGAAGGGTGGGAGATTTCATCTTCGTTTCCGGCATGGGCCCTCGCAAAGCCGGCAAGGACACTATCCCTGGCGTCGAGCCCCATAACATCGACGTCCAAACCCGCAGCACCATCGAAAATATCCGAATCGTCTTGGAAGAGGCGGGCAGCAGCCTTGAGGACGTGGTGGACGTCACGGTCTTCCTCACCCGCATGGACAAAGACTTCGACGTGTTCAACGAGGTATACGCCGAATACTTCGCTCAGGTGGCCCCGACGCGCACTACAGTCGAAGTTCTGTCGCTCCCCACGCCAATTGCTGTGGAGCTAAAGTGCATCGCCTACCGCCCCCTTTCGTAAGGTACCACATGACTTTCCTGGAGGCGGCGAGTCGGCGTCTCTAGACTGACTGGCAGCTCTCGCGGTCGCCAATAATCCATCAATTGAAGTATTTGGCCGCTGAAAAGAGTTGTATGCCCCCCATGCGGTAAGTATATTCCACAGCTCGAAAAACTGGCGCGGGGTGGTAGTTAAGTTGGTTATAACGTCCGCCTGTCACGCGGAAGGCCGCGGGTTCGAGTCCCGTCCACCCCGCCAATCCTTCTAGGAAAATCAGATACTTAAAAAGAAAAATCTCGGCTGAATCGGCCGAGGCAGCCGATCCAAATTTGTCTCAATTCAAGATATTCCGATAAGCACCTCAAATCTATATCATGAAATGAGGTCTCGTGGGCTATCACATCAAATTTCTACCGTATAAAAAATCAAATCCAACGTGGAAGGTTCAATTCATCTCATTTAAAAAATCGGACACACAGAATTCAAAAGCAAAAAAACCAAAACGCGAATGGGATATTCCAAATGATCGATGGCTATCGCTTGGATTTGCTGAAGCGATGAATTTGGTGGAGGCGAAGTCTCGGGCAAAGCAGTTGAATGCACAAGTTCAACTAAAGAGACAAGAAGAACAACTCAGAAAAATTTCAGAAAAAAACAATCTGTTTCAACTCAGACATGATGCAGTTTTGCCATCCGAGTTTATGGCAGAATTTGAAAAAATATTCGTTAGGAAAAGTGATAGTCAAACCCAACAAGGTTTGAGGCAAAATTCTCGAGCTCAAGTTATTTGGCGTGCTGCGCAGCGAATGATTGTTGCGATCGGAGTTGAGCCATCTCATTGGGTGTATCACAGGCGACAAATCTACGAATACATGGTCAGTCAAAAAATGAGCGTGAGGTATGCGCAGTCAGTTTTATCGATGGCAAATTGCTGGGGCTATTTTATTTCCCATAAAATGTCGCGCCCTTTTTTAGAGGTAAAAGCGCCACGTGGCCATGATCGGATGAGACTAATCGATGCTAACAACGAAAAAATTGTCGGAGTGACGAGGGCGTCAAAGCAGGTCACTCCAACCGATTTGCAGAGAATTAAACCTCGCATAAATCAACTAAACTTTAATTGGCTATTTATTTCGGTCTGGTTTGGACTGCGCCCCAAGGAAGTCGATAGTCTTCACAATTCGGAAATGTGGAAAATTGAAACCTTATCAAATAAGAGAAAAATTCTATGGGTCTTTCAAACCAAGATAATTGCTCTTCCTCCTGAAGATCGTTGGAAACCAATCCCAATTATCTTTCCGGAGCAGAAATTTGCCGCACGAATTATTGAATCTGGAAGTTTTAAACGGCCTTTGATGATGTAAGGCGCCAATGAAAAAGGGCATGGCGCGCCAATTAAAAACGGATCACTTTCACCGGCCCGGAGGGGCCAGGAGGATCCGAGATGTTGAATTGG
>JAYSTF010000026.1:0-5637 GCA_043720065.1 Pseudobdellovibrionaceae bacterium
CGCTCTTACTCTTGGGTCTAAGCTTAAACACAGCCTTAGCGGCTTTGCAGAGTTCTGAACCGTACATAGGCTTATAGATCATATCAATTCGCTCATGTAGGCGTTCAATTGAAAACTCTTTGGTTTGAATTAAAGTATCAATTATGTCTTGCGCGAGAATGTTTGCGAATGAAACCACTTTGGCAAGCGGGAATATCCTGTCCCCGCGCAAATGCGCCGGGAAGCCTTGACCGTTGGGCATCTCATGATGCTGCTGCACAATCTGTAAAACATCAGCAGAAATATTTGGGAAATGCCTCAATATCATAACCCCGCGAGTGGGATGAGTTTCATAGAGCTGAACTTCTTCGGGCGTCATTTCCAAACGCGTCTTACTCGTCAACTCAGATGGCAGCTCCTTTAAGCCAATGTCATGAAGAAGTGCCCCCATAGTTAGTGGGACCGTAACCCGAGGCGCGGTCCATCCCATTTGGCGGGCCAGCCAATTTGACACAACGACCGAACCCATAGAATGGCGCGCAAATTCATCTCCAAGAATAAATACAGAACGAAGTGCCGTACCCATGTCATCGGCAGCAGACATTTGTACTGCAATTTCTTGCACCACTTCTGTGGCGTGGGCGATCGACTCTTCAGTGATTGGAAGCTTGACCACTTCAGTCAGCACATACTCCGCGACCTGGAAATATTTTTCGACGGCCTGGTCAGGTGTGCTCCCCTGAGATTTTATAATCTGCTTACTTTCATCAAGTATGTCTCGCACGACGCCGGAATAGTCCAATTCGTTAACGTACATCGTCTCTACGTTTTTTTCGCCTAAGCGTTCGATGCGCTCCACGTCTATCTTGTCACCCTTACGCGCAACTTTGACCATCTTGCCCGTCGGCAAACGAACATAGAGGTCCGAGATGGCATTTTCTCGAGAAACGATTTGCAATCGTGAGATTGCAAGATACGAAGTCGTTTCCTGACTTTCGTCCACTGGCTCCGAATTATCTATAATTGGTTTTGAAGCACTTCCCATTACTTGGTTTATCGGCATATTTCGCCAAATATTTCGGGTGAATTCTCAATGTGAAACGTCTTGCAATTAATTCTTAATTAAAAATGCGGAAATTGACACCTCTTGCAATATCGGCCATCCGTTTGGTAGCTTCTCCGGATGCTTGTAACTACTCCTTCAATTGGCCCCTTCAGGGTGCCTTTGCCGCAGAGCAAAATTATCGACATTGGCTGTGGCTCCAATAAAACCCCCGGCTCTTTTGGCGTTGATATTCATCCTTATCCTGGCGTTGATCAGGTAGTTGATGTTGATAGAACCCCCTGGCCGATTGCCGACAACTCGTACCAGTTTATTGTTGTTCGCCATGTGGTGGAGCACGTCTCTTCTCTAGTAGGATTTATGAGGGAATTGCATCGGATCGCTGAGCCTGGTGCGAAGATTTATTTTGAAACCCCACACTTCTCCTCGCTCAACTCCTGGAACGATCCGACTCATTGTAGACATTTATCTTCCCGGTGGAGTGAAGGCTTTCAGCCTGGTGAATATCTAGCAGCCCAGGCCGGTGCTTTCCGGATAATTCAATCCAATGTTACTTTCGGCAAATCGTTTCGCAACCGGGTGGGCTCGCTGCTAACCCGTTGGCGGGGTCTCGACAAATGGGAAAAGAATTACGCGTTTTCTTATCCAGGCATGGACGTTGTCACCGTGCTTGAAGCTGTTAAACAATAAAAAAAGGACTTTTATATGAGCATGATTCCCTTTATCGATTTGAAAACTCAGTACCACTCCCTCAAAGAGAAAATCGATCAGCGCATTCACACCGTTTTGAATCACGGTCAGTTTATCTTGGGGCCTGAGGTTGAAGAGTGTGAAAAGAAATTAGCCGAGTTCGTCGGCGCTAAACACGCCATTTCGGTTTCTAGCGGAAGTGATGCCATCATGATGGCGCTAATGGCACTTGGAATAAAAGCGGGCGATGAGATCATCACCAGTCCTTTTACGTTCGTAGCTTCCGCTGAGATGCCGGTGGTTTTGGGAATTAAACCGGTGTTTGTCGATATTGAGCCGGACACTTTTAATCTGGACGCCAAGCTTATTGAAAAAGCCATCACGCCAAAAACTAAAGCAATTATGCCTGTGAGCCTCTATGGACAAACGGCGGACATGGACGCGATCAACGCGATCGCTAAAAAACATAATTTATTTGTAATCGAAGATGCTGCTCAAAGCTTTGGTGCTACTTACCGAGGTAAGCGAAGCTGCAACTTGAGCGACATCGGTTGCACTAGTTTCTTTCCGGCGAAGCCGCTGGGCTGCTACGGCGATGGTGGCGCGATATTTACGAATAACGATCAATGGGCAAAAGTGCTAAAGGAAATTCGCGTTCACGGGCAGGCTTCACGCTACTATCACACTGAAATCGGCATCAACGGCCGCCTCGACACTCTTCAGTGTGCGATTCTTATCCCCAAACTTGAGCGTTTCCCCTGGGAAATTGAGCAGCGCCAAAAAATCGCAGATCGCTATCACGATGCGTTCTCTAAGTTTGAAGGAAAAATGAATTTAAACCGTGTACGTAGTGAACGAACTAGCGTTTGGGCGCAGTACACCGTCAGCATGAAAAATCGTGACGCTTTCGCCGAAGCTATGAAAGCGAAAGGTGTTCCCACATCGATTCACTATCCCATGCCCGTTCATGAGCAACCCGCATACAAGCAATTCCGTTCGGGGTCCCTGCCGATTTGCGAAACTGCGGCGAAGCAAGTGATTAGTCTCCCGATGTATCCAGACATGACTGACGCCGTTCAAATAAGTGTAATTGCGGCGACGGAGTCGTTTCTGGAGTCCAGTAACTAATTATTATCCTTTAGATTCAATGGCTTATAAATTTGACGACACAGTCGTCATAATAACTTGAATTATGACGACCGTGTCGTCATAATTTGTTAATGCAGCCTTACATTAAAAGAGAACTGAACCTCAATAAGGATCTGAAAACCAAATCCGTATTTCTGTTGGGCCCAAGGCAAACCGGCAAAAGCTCGTTCATCAGAGAACAAGTCCCTAACCACAGAAATTTCAATTTGCTCTTGCCAGAAGTTTACAACCGCTTGAGCTTCAATCCACAATCGCTGATTGCTGAAATTCAAGATAATAGCCAAATTATTGTCATTGATGAAATTCAGAAAATTCCTGTTCTTTTAGATGTGGTTCATTTTTTAATTGAGGAAAGAAAGGTACGGTTTCTGCTGACGGGTTCTAGCGCCAGAAAACTGAAGAGCACTCAAATAAATCTCCTCGGTGGTAGAGCTCGGATTAAGCACCTACATCCCTTCCTGTTCAGGGAACTTGGCGAGGACTTCAAACTCGAAACGGCACTCGCTCACGGGCTCCTTCCCGGCCATTACTTTTCAGACGACATTGAAGCAGATCTAGCTTCGTATATTGGGGTTTATCTTCAGCAAGAAATTGCAAACGAAGGCCTAACAAGAAATGTTCCCGCCTTTTCGCGATTTCTCGAAGTCGCGGCGCTGGGACACGGGGAACAGATCGACTTCACCAAAATCGCAAACGAAACCCAAGTCGCGAGAACAACCATTCACGAATACTATCAAATCCTGCAGGATACTTTAATCGCCCACGAGGTGCCCGCGTGGAGAAAGAGTAAGAAAAGACGCGCCGTCGCGACTTCCAAATACTATTTCTTCGACTGGGGCATCGTGCGCAAGCTGCAAAAAATATCTTCCGTACCCGAAGGATCGCCTCTCTTCGGCAAAGCATTTGAATCGATTCTTTTCCAGGAAATTAAGGCCTACTGCGATCACCATCAAATCGACGGCCCACACTACTGGCGCACAACGGGACAGGACGAAGTAGACTTTATTATCAATGATAGCATTGCCGTGGAAGTGAAAGGCAAGCCAATGGTCAGCGCGAAAGATGCCAAAGGACTTCTGAAATTGCAAGAAGAGGGTGGGCTAAAAAAATATTATTTAGTCTATAATGGCCAAAGCAAGCTCACTTTTCCGGAAGCTCCCGGCATCCAAGCGCTTCCCTGGCGCGACTTTCTAACCGCTCTCTGGAGTGCTGAAGGATAATAACAGGTGCACCTAGATTGAAACCGGTGGATTGGGTGTCCAGCTACGGCCTAAATCAATCACTCGCTTGATTAATTCATCATACTCCCATCCCGAAGCTTCAGCGGCATCTGCGAAATCTTCGTGCAAGCAGATTTGGGGATTAGGATTGGCCTCAATAAAATAGATCTGACCCCGCTTATCGACCCGGTAGTCGATCCGGCAATAACCATTTACGCGTAGTGCTTGGTAGATCTGTTGCGTTGCCTGGCGAAGGCGCCGAAGTAGCGGCTGATCTTGGCCGACGATTGTTCGGGTGTGAATCCCATAGCGCTTTCGATACCCCGAGCTCCACTTTACTTTTCGCGAGGCGATGCGCGGGGATTTTGCGGGCATCTTGCCGAAATGCAGTTCTCTTGCCGGCAAAATTTCCAGCAGATCGTTGCCGAGCGCTCCCAAATAAATTTCCCGGCCATCAATATACTCTTCAACCAAAACATCGGCTTCAAAGCGATCGAGCATACGGTTTACTTGTGTGCGAAGCTCTTTTAGATTGTGCACGACATTTTCCGCTTCAAGACCGAAGGACGCCTCTTCGGTCAAATATTTAACCATCAAGGGAAAGTGAATGCCTTTTGGGACTTGGACGGCGCGCTGCCGGCGAGAAATCACAAAAAACTTAGGCGTGGCGATACCATGGTAAGAGACGATTTTTTTAGCCGTCGCCTTGTCGCGCGAAAGCGCCAAGCCCCGAGAGTTACAGCCCGTGTACTTCAATTTCATCAATTCTAAAAAACTAACAATGCTGTGGTCGAACATTGCTTCGCCGGCAAATTCTTCCAGCAGATTAAAAACAATATCAGGCGGGGCCTTTCCTGCGACCTTGCCTAAGGGAGCAAGCGAGTCATCAAGACCCACAATCTCCACGTCATGTCCCAATCGCTTTAGAGCTTCTCTGACGTCATATTCCGTTCGCCAGCGCGCCCGCTGCGCTTTGCCTTTAGGCTGAGGGCCCGGCGGCGGAATCAATTTCCAGTGAGCTAGAAGCATGACTTTCATAATTTGCAGTCTTCCATGGCGGAGAGCCTCTAGCAATGTTAACAAGTTTCTTATGCGTGCTTTTGCCTTAAGTAAAATCCCACCTCTATCCAGCCCAGGCCTCAAGTGGGAAACTCTCGCTCTCCACCCGACGGTTGATTTGGAATTAGGGGCCGGTGCCGGACTCCACGCCATACGCCATGCGCAAGGAAACCCCGATCGTGTTCTTGTTGCCATTGAGCGAACAACAAAAGCTGAGCGGATGCACTCTCGCAGAATTGCCCACAATGATTTAATTAATTTATTCACTCTGCGTGCTGACGCGATTCATTGGGTCGCGTCCGAGGTGCCTGCTCACTCGATCGATCAATGTTTTATTCTTTATCCCAACCCCTATCCTAAATCGCGAAACAAAAATCTGCGCTGGCACAACATGCCCTTTATGGGTTTTCTAAAATCACGCCTCAAGCCTAATGGAAAAATCATTACTGCCACGAACGAATCCTATTATGCGGAAGA
>JAYSTF010000027.1:0-5523 GCA_043720065.1 Pseudobdellovibrionaceae bacterium
CCCTACAGAGTCGGCAATCGCGAGACGTGCTCGTTCCCGTTTCCTCCCGCGGGAACCTGGCACATCAGCTTAAGGGGCTATACTCAATATGTTGGGGCAACTCTAAAGGTGCAGTACTCGGCGGGGTTGCGATAAGCTGCAAAATTTCTTCGCCGTAGGCCTCAAGTTTTTTGGGGCCTATCCCTTCGAGCCGTTCCAGATCCAATAGACTTTGCGGATTTTTCATCGCAATGGCCATAATAGTTCGGTTCGTTATGATCATATACGGTGCAAAATCTAGTTCCAGCGATTTATGGCGGCGCCACGCTCTTAAGATTTCAATTCGATTTTGCACCGAAGGATCATCGGATTGCATCCTTGAGGATTCATTCCAAAGTCTTTGACGTTTAAATTCACGCAAATGCGCGATCACTTCATCGAGCTTTTGTTCGATGTTCTGGGTCACTTCATTCATAGGGCCTCGCTTGAGGTTGTGGGTTGTTGAAACTACCCTTGCACAGGCTATTCCGAGCGTGGCGCACGCGGTTTCAGTTGGCAAACCGCCCAGTGAATCCGTGAATCGGTCGGCCGTCGCAAGCCGAACTCCACATACTCCAGGCGCGAGAGGTCCATTTCTTTAACGGCCTCGAAGTAAAACTTCGCTAGCTGTCCCGCGACGGGGTCGGGATTGCGGTCGATGAACTCATAGTGAAACATGCGCCAACCGTTTTCGACTTCAAATCTAGTTTTTCGGGTGCTCTGGGATTGGAAATCAATGGGTAAGTAAAAATCCTCGCCCGTTTTTTTATCCACCAGTAATACTTCACCCACTTTACGAGAGGAGGGGCCGGCCTCTGGCGTGGCGTACGCGCCGCAAACTCGAATGGAAAGTTCACAGGTGTCGCCTTCATAATAGCCCGCGATCGATTGCAAAAAAGCAATAGCTCGGGCCGAGCGGGCATCCGACTTAAGCTCCGGGTGACAGAGCTGCTCACCGTGAGCGATCTGCATCACTAGCGACACTGCAGCGAAAATCAAAAAACTCATGATCAAGATACTCCTGTTAAGTTGCGGGTCAGTAGAGCAACCCTCAGGCCGCTTAAAGGGGCGGTTAAAGTGTCCGGCGTCCGAGATACGGACACCAAATCCGGAACTTCGGACTTCTACCTTGGACAAAGTCACTCGAGAGAGCCTCACAGACCGCTTTGGTGGACCTAATGCTGGCCGAGCCTTTGCGATAGGAGCCCTGCGAGTCAGATTCTAAACAATCCTTTATGGAGGACCTAAAAATGAAACGCATCCTTTCTGGCCTGATCGCTGCTCTAAGCTTGCTGCCGTCTTTGGCGCCGGCCGAAGTCGTCGCGGACAACTATCCCGTAAATTTCGCAAAATGTGGCTACATCGTCACAGAGCCGCCGGGATCCGGTCATTACCTGCATAGTGCGGATTGCAAGACGGTTTATGTCCTGCCTTCGCGCATGGGAATTTTGAAGACGAATGTTTCGCTCAATGAAACCGTGCTTAAGAGCATTTGCCCGACCATGGAAAACTACATATACACCTTCGAACAGGATTCAAAGCACCTGCGCAACACTCAAGACCGCTTAAATGTGCTTGAAGCCACAGGCGGCAATGAAAAAGAAATAAAACGTTTTAAAGAAATCGCTGAGCGCATGCACGCAAAACTCAACGCCATTAAAGATCCTTTCCGTCATGTTGATGGCGGCAAAGCGTCCTTCACCATGCATGCGGATACGACTCGTGCTCTCGTGCAAGATTTTTACAGAGACAATCAAAATCTAGTGTACTCGCGCCAGGTGAAGTTTGAGCCAATGCCGATCCAAATCGGCTATCTCTCACTTACGAATTATCGTCCCCTCAACACCACCTTATTTCCATCATCGCTGGCGATTCATATGAATTTGCCAGCGGTCGTCGGTAGATCACCAGATTCGGAAGTGAAGGCAGAAGGTGAGGAACAGAATCTCTATAAGATGCGAAGCTCAGCTTCAGGACAAATTGTGCTTGGGACAGCTAAGGCCTGCGACATGTATAAAAAGAAGCTTGAGAGCGCCAAACTCAATCGTGAAATCACCCCTGATCAGCTCGGAAAAGAGCTTATCACTGAGATCGCGCCAACCTTTAGTTACTCCTATCCTGTCATGTCGACGATTAGGTACGACGCATTTATCAAAACCACTCGCGCTGTAAAACTTTTACTCGATACCGGAAAAGTAAATGGCCAATTTCATGTTTCTGACTTTGCAAAAATGCTCGGCGAAGGCACGACATCTGATATTTTCGAGATGACCATTGACCTTGCGGACTTAGGCAACCGGTTCACGAATGAAGCTGACCGTCAGATGTTTCTCACCAAGTTCATCAACGAAGTGCGTGAGCGCCTGGCTGTAAAATTCTTACGAGAGTTAGAGGTGGTGGGTCTCGTTAAATTCGGTAGAGATGTGCCACTTCAACCACCAGCTCCTGGTTACATCACTGAGCCGGCCGGAACTGTTCGCACTTGCTCGAGCAGCTCACTTTTAGGCGTGACATACAACCGCTCATGTCTCGACCGCGCTGTCACAAGAACAATCCCTATCGCCGGCACCTCGCAGGAGATTATTGACCGGGTACAAAATTTTAAAATCAAAGTGGAAGAGCGCGTGAAGATTAAAGAGCTCATTCTCCACGGCAACAACGTCGTATTCGAATAAGGAGATGCAGATGAAAACGATATCAATACTATTGGGACTAATGTTTTCATTCAGCGCGAACGCTGAATTGAAAGAACAAGCAAAAAACGAAAGTAGCTGGAAGCCTATTGAAATTCAACTCGGAGACCAGGCGCGGGCGGCGACGGGTTATGTCACTAGCGACGGACGATGGCGGCTCGAAGCCATTGCACCAGAGCTGGAAGTTAGATCCTCCCTTCAATCTTCATATGCGGCAGGACTTGGATTAACTCAATTCACGAAGCATTGCGGAAGAATGGGATTTGGCTTTTCCACTGTGCGGGAATTGAAACGCAATCACTCAATCGTTCTATCGCTGCCCGCATGGAATGAAGCGGTAAATGGCGTGAAAGGTCCGCAGGCGTTGCGCGTACTTAAAGTACGCTCTCGAGTGGCGTTTGAGGCAAAGTCAAACACCCTCATGTATGGAAGTATTAATCCGCGGGAAATCGAGAGGGCGATCGAGGCCCAAGTTCAATCGCAGACGAATGAACTTCGCACAACCGGTTCCATCGCCATTGATATTAGTGGTCACGATTATCTTGCCTGTGATTTCGTGGCGGGTACCGCGCATCTTGGACTTGAGGTCGTGTGGGAGTATCCGGCAGCAAAATTAAAGCGTCAGCCAATCATTCGTGCGGAAGAAATAGCTGCGATTGCAAATGAAGCCCGTTCGGCTTACGGCGGTAGTGGTTCTTGTTTAGACCGGGTAGCTCTATCTTCCGCTGTGCTCGCGGTCGCTATGAATTCCATTGCGAAGCGATCGGTTGTAGAGATGGGAGTTGATCGCTACGCGGAAATGTTTAACGCGGTTTACGACACAAACAGTTGTAAGTGGAGAGACGGTTCTGCAATCCAGCCTGCGGCGGTCGCTAAGATCTTTGACGTCCTAAGCGAAGAAAACACTCAAGCTTCCGTTCGAGTGATGTCGCGTTTTAGCGGGGTGATCAAATGAAAATTGTTTTAAAAATCGCTTTAATTAGCTTTGTCAGCTTCATGATAATTGCATGCCATGAAAAAGACAGCTCAGGCCGAGCCGCGCCGCCGATAAGCCCGGAGCGGCCCATAGAGCCCGTCCAGCCGATCAACTGTCAGTCGTTTCAGGATTTTAATGTCCTTTATCAGGCTATGCTCTCCTATGGAAATCGCCTTGAAGCTCAATCACGAAGTGCCGACCGCATCGTCATAGGCAGCGCTCTTTTTGCCGAGCACCTTATGCGTTCGTATGCATTGGCCTCGAAGATGAATTCCTATAGTAAGGAAGTGCAAGCCATGTACTTAAGGTATTTCAACTGGATTTTTGATTCGGAAGGATTTGTTCGTAGCAAACCGCTTCATCCTCAAACTAATTATTGCCTTAGAAAGGGCTAATTTATGATTAATGTTAAAAAAGTCTACTTAATGGCGATAGGTTTTCTAACCTTTGGTGTGCACGATGTTGCTAGTGCCGACACGGTTGCGCCGGCAATGTTCACGAATTGCCCAGACGCAAAGTCACTTAAATCACCTACGAATGGGTCCGGCGTCTACTTTAGTGCCGACTGTTCCGTTGGATACGTGCTTCCACCTCGGCTTGGGGAAATTTCAATTGCGCAACCGACTCGTACTGCAAACGTAAGAGTTTGTAGCGCGGTTGAAAGTGTGTTTGCGACGATTGAGGATCAGTCGCGTCGGGTAAACCGGTACATTAAGGAGATAGAAGCTGCGGAGAAGAGTCTGACTTTCGGCGATCTCGATGACCCATGGATTTCTGTAGGCAAGGGCAATGAGCCCAATGACAGTCTCAACCCGGAACTGGAAAAACTTGAAGCCTTAAGAGAAAAAGTAAGTGAGTCAGTTTTGAAAGTTTTGAAGTTTAATGAATCCCTCTCAGGCTACGAGGGGCCAAAGGTACGCCTTACTGTTACAGCGGATCATAATGCTTTGGTGCACGAGTATCAGAAGCTCAACCCGCGTTTAACTCTTCGCCCGATGCCGATCGCTAAATCCGTTTTAACTTTCGTGGGACAAATCAAAGCGAATGTTGGTCGTGCACCAGCTGCCCTATATATGGATATGTCGGGTGTGAGAGTGCCGGCGAGTTATTTTTCGGGCCTTAAGCCTGAGGATGGTGCCGAGGCAAAATCGCCCGAGCAAATGGTTACTCTATTTACTTCCGCGGTCGCCGGTCAGTTAGTTCTTTCACTAGTGGGTGCCTGCCCATTTTATGACATAAAGTCGGGAACTTTTCCGGAAATTATCGATGCGAAGACGATGACCAGTCACATCTCACCCACTGTGGATTACGTGTATAACGTTCAGGTCAATCGCACTTATGAGGCACGGTATAACTTATCCGAGCTACTTAAGCGCATTCAGAAGCAGTCCACTCGTGGTGGCTTTTTCACTAGCAAAAGCCTTCACTCGTTGGTGATTGAGAATTCGGCGTCAGGTTGGTTTGAGTTTAAGTCCTTGTCTGAGGATCCAAGGCAGCAATGGGATGATCAACTCGCACAAACTATTAAAGCCCAGCTCATCGCAAGAGTGCTGGCACGCCTAGGAGCAAAACCAGTCGGTGCATCGGAAATTCCAGCGATGATTGCTCCTGGCAAAACTGGTGGTGCAGTCGCCTCTAAAGGCTTAAAGCTTTGTCCGCATATTTATTGCCAAGCTGGAGCTTATATCATTGAAGGACTCGGTGCGATGGTTGGGGGAAAAACTTCGGTTTCGGAATTTATCTCCTCAAATGATCAGTGGGAAAAAGAAACCGTTCGCGAGCGAAAAATGGTGCCTCAATTGGGCCAAGTCGGCTTTGCGGCGGAGTAAAAGATGA
>JAYSTF010000028.1:0-45246 GCA_043720065.1 Pseudobdellovibrionaceae bacterium
GAATACAACCACTTGTCCCGCTGGGACAGCGTTAAAGGGCTTCGAGACGGGCGGCACGCCGGCCTGCTCGCCAATCCAAACATAAAATATTTATGCCGCAGCTTGGAAGGGAGTAGGCGACTGGAAGGCGTAGCCTTTGGCATACACGGAAACTAACCAGTTGTCATAAGGTTGTAGCTTTCTTCGCAAATGGGCAATGTGAGTATCTACAGTCGTCGCCCTAACTGCGTTTGCGTTGGCAGATTGAGTCAATGCCCTCCGATGGGGAGGGTCATGCAACTTTTGAAAGAGTGGACGACAAATGGATTTTCTCATACCGGTTCGTTTCGCACCTGGCGCATTTTGCATCCACAGGAGTTGATGACGATATCGACATGGCCAAAAATAATTACCCATTCAGTCCTTGATAAAGCCGACATTCTTTTTCCAGAGACGAAGTACTTTCAACACATTGATCACTGGAAGAAGCCGATTCAATTCTCTGAATTGGCGACGAGAGCAGCAGAACTTATGGGCCTTAATTTTGGGGGCCGTTTCGGCCAATATTGCGACTGCCTACTTTAAAATACATTGCTTTGGAGCGCGTAATCTTTTGAATCGAACATTTTGGTTTTTAATGGCGGCTTCAAGTTTAGCAATCTCCTCTTCGTGCTCATTGACCTCATCGCGCAAGGCCACTATCTCCGCGTAAAGTTCCTGAACTGCATTTACCAGTGGCACCACAAACTCAGCGTACCCCAAAGCGTAGAAATCTTTATCGTTTGCGGGCTTCTTAAGTCCGTAGAATGGAATGGAGATGCTTTCAACTTCTTGGGCTAAGAATCCGGAGCGAAGATTCTTTTCTGAATCACTAATAAAATTATAGGATACGGGTCGTAATTTTAAAATCAAATCTAGCCCATGTGGGTAGTCCTCAATATTTTCTTTGAGCCTTGCATCCGACGTTGCGCTAAATGCAACAGCGCCTTCAACGCGTGTGACGCTTGGGTCACCAAGCTGGATAGTATTAGAGTCGGGGACTGAAGAATTTGCGCCAATGCACGTTGAGTTCGTAACTCCTCCCGCGTTCGCGCAGGCTCGGTATCCGATTGCCGTCAGGGAAGAGGCATTTGCATTCTCTCCCGCAAGGGCGCCGACTGCTATATTGTTGGAGCCAGTCGTGTTTGCGAACAAGGCGCGCGCACCAGCACCTGTGTTTTCAGTACCAGTCGTAGTTTGGTTTAAGCATACTACACCTAGGGCCGAGTTATAATCTCCTCTGGACCAGTGTAGCGCTGCGGCGCCAGCCGCGGTATTGCGCATTGTATTTAATGAGTCTGCCATGGCGCCGCCGATCGCGGTGTTACTAGAGCCTGTTTGATTAGCCCCGAGGGACGTGGACCCAACAGCAGTATTATCATTGCCAGTCGTATTGTTTTGGAGGGCAGACCAGCCGACAGCCACATTCTGATCTCCTCCATTATTAAGCCTTAGGGCCCCCATGCCAAATGAAGTATTCCCCGCGCTGCCGACCTCTGCGCTCGAGGCATCATAGCCCACGGCAACCGATCTTTGCGCCCAAGTAGAAGCGTCGAGCGCATTCGCGCCAACTGCGACGTTGCTGTAATAACCTCCGGAAGTCATAGCATTTGCGCCTACGGCGGTATTGTCATCCGCAGCACTCCACCACCCAGGCACGAGCGATCGCAGTGCACCTCTACCGATTGCGGTTTCATTGTTACTCGTGGTGCTGGTGAGCAGAGTCTCGCTGCCAAAGGCCACATTGTAAGTGCCTGTGGTATTCGCACTTAAGGCGCCAAAGCCGAATGCTGTTAAGTAATCGGCAGTTGAGGCTTCATTTAGTGAGTTGACGCCCATTTGCGTGCGAAACCGCGACCGGTTAATTAAGCCTACCAAACTGCCATTTCTTCGAATAACGATGTCTACGTCCGTCGTGGTGCCAAGAAAATAATTGTTGTAAGTCGTTATCATAGGATTAGGGTTTGGGGAATTGCCGTTCGTTGACCATGAAGGGACCACTGCGGCGGCGAGCGAGGCTACTACACAAGAAGTAATGACGACTGCATTGGGAGTAGCCGCATTCACCATGAAAACTTTAGGGCTAAATGTAATCTCTTTGAACGACGGTGCGCTGGTGTCGATTTGCCTTAGTCGAATTGTCCATACGCCAGACCATCTGTTACCACCTAAATCTCTCAAATTTCCGAGCGTAATCCGGTCAACCGCAACGCCCGAACCATTTATTTCTTGATTTACTTCCGCTATAACCGCGGCAGACGGATCAGGTCCAATTTTTAATCTTGTGACACTAATTTGAGGATTCGCGGCAGTGCTGTCAAATACTAGGAGCGGGTTGGCAATAGAGTCCAAATTAGCTTGGCAAGTAGCCGCGACTTGTTGAGCAGCGATGACTTCTGATTTAAAGTCATTTACCGAAGTCGACTGATCAACTTTTTTAACCTGCTTGGTTTGGGTAACCATCAAAGCTGAAGAACCAAGCGCAACAACGGCCAATAGGCCTAGAACTGACAACACCTCGATGAGAGTAAAGCCTGATTGCTTATTCAACCTTCACCTCCTCAGGCCGTGGTTGTTCGAGGAGGAGGTCCTGTAGCTGCTCTAGGCGTTCACTCTGGCTGTCAATTTGGGATTTAAGATTCACGAGCTCTGAGTACAGTTCCTTTACAGCATTAACTAAAGGCACGACAAACTCAGCGTAGGCTATCGAGTAAAAGCCATCTTTATTGCCGGGTTTATTTAGGCCGTAAAACGGAACGCCAGTTTCCTCTACCTCTTGAGCAATAAATCCTGAATGAATACTCTTGCCCGTATCGCTCTTTAGGCTGTAGGTCACAGGACGAAGATTCAAAATTAAATCCAGACCATGCTCGTAAGGACTTATATTCTCCTTCAACCGCAGATCCGACATGTTGAAATAGGCACCAGCACCAGTGATAATTGTGACGGCGCCATCTCCGAGGCGCACCATATTTGATGCCGTTACGCTAGAATTTGCGCCAATACTTGTTGAATTATTAAAACCATTGCAGCCCGCCCGACACGCATTAAAACCCACGGCCGTCATGTAGTTTGTCCCACCCCAAAGTGCATCTGACCCTATCGCGACCGAAAATTCACTTGCGCCACCGGCCCCTGCGAGTCTACCTATTGCGACGTTGTCATCTTGGGATGAGCTTTGCAGGCTTGCCCAGCCAAATCCGACACTAAAATGGGATTCGTAGTTCCTCGCATGGGATTCGGCGCCGACGAAAGTGTTATTACTGCCGACGGTGTTCGGATAATTCCCGTTATAATTAATTCCGGCGCCCAACGCGACATTGTTACTGGCAACGGTTGAAATTCCGCCGAAGGTATTTGTTCCTACAGAAACATTTCCACCGTCTACGGCACGGTAGAGATTGTATCGGCCGATCGCGATGTTGTCGTTGGCTACGCCAGCGTTGTTGAGGGCAAGATATCCCATCGCTAAGTTTCTGCTTCCGGTGGTGTTCCGAGCTAAAGCACCGGCGCCAACCGCCGAGTTGTTAAGTCCCGTGGTATTTGAAGATAATGCGGAAGAGCCTACGGCTGTCAACTCGCTGAGAGCGGTGCCAAAGCCAAGCGCAAGTGATCCTATAGCCGTATTGTTATCGCCACTCACGTTTTGCCGCAGAGCTCTGTAACCAGCGGCGGTATTTCTAATGCCTGTCGTATTGGACATTAAAGCGCCGTCACCGACAGCGACATTTTCAGCGCCGTCGGTATTTGAGCCTAGGGCGCCGAATCCTAGTGCAGTCAAATCTGTACCTGTGGCGAGCTCAGGAATGGAATCGGCGCCCAGCTGAGTCCTATTATTCGACCTATTTAGAAGGCCGACCAGGTTGTTATTTCGCCGTATAACAATATCCACATTTGTGGTCGTTCCGATGTAGTAGTTGGCGTAAGTCGCAGTCACTGGATTGGGCGCGTTTCCGCCTGTGAACCATGGGTTGCCGACAGTGGCGACGCAATTTGTGATGGTAACACTGGTAGGATTGGTTGCATCCACCCTGAATGATTGAGGACCAATAATAATAGGCGCAAACGAAAATGAGTCCTCTACTGTCGTTTGAAAATTTATCTGCCATTTTGCAGTCCATATATTGGCTCCGGTATCTAGGAGCTCGACGAGTTGGATCGTGTCCACTATGACTCCGGACGCGCTCACTTCTTGCCCTGCTTGAGCTATCACGTGAGAAGTCGGGACGGCGCCACTTAGAATTCTTGGGAGAGTCATAGTGGGCGTGGCTGCAGTTCGATCGAAGGTGAGAGCGGGATTAGTTACGGAATCCAGGTTGCTTTCACAAGATGGTGCGTCTTCTACTACCGCACGGACCGAACTTTCCAAATCTCTCAATGTCGCTTTTTGTGCCCATTGTTTCACTTGTTTAGTTTGATTTTTAATGGCGTTGGCCATATTGAGACCAGCAGTCGCAACGAAAAATGTAACCATTAGAACCTGAACAATAGAAGATCCGGACTGCCTATTCATCATGGCATCCATCCGTTTGATTAATTGCTTCTAGTTCATTAATTTGGTGCTCGCGATTTTCGACAACCCTTTTTAATTTTTCAATGAGCAGCTTTTGTGGGCCTGAAAGTTTTTGCCTAGAAGCCCTGATGTCGAAGTGAATTTCCTTAACAGCATTTACCAACGGCACTACGAATTGCGCGTAATCAAGAGAGTAAAATCCCTTATCGCTTGCAGGTTTGCCTAGACCATGAAAAGGGATATTCGTTTTTTCCACTTCCTGCGCAATAAAACCAGAATGGATGTTTTGTTTGGTGTGTGTCGTTAAGTTATATTTTACTGGGCGAAGTTTTAAAATTAAGTCGAGTCCGTGAGGGTAATTAGCGATGTTTTCTTTTAACCTCTGATCTGAAGACTGCACATAGAGGACAGCCCCCTCAATAACAGTCACGTTGGTATCGCCCAACCGGATCATGTTAGGGTCGGTTACCTGAGCGTTAGCTCCAATAGAAGTCGAGTTAAAGTAACTGCCGCTGCAATTAGAGCATGCTCTATAGCCAATGGCCGTCATGAAGTTTCCCGTTGTCTCAATCGATAAGGCGTCTTTTCCAGCTGCCGTATTGAAGTTTCCCGTCTGCATCAAGCGCATTGTTCCATGCCCTAGTGAGGTATTATAGGTTCCGGTCGTATTGGCATTTAGGCTGTCGCCACCAAGTGCCGTATTGTAGGATCCTGTCGTATTAGCGCTAAGCGCCCCAGGGGTACCTATGGCTGTGTTGAAACCGCCCGTAGTGTTCGCAGTCAAAGCGGAATGCCCCGCAGCTACATTCCACCCTCCAGTCGTATTGCTTCGAAGGGCGAAATTGCCAATGGCCGTGTTGCCGCCCCCACCGGTGGAGCTTTCCAGTGATTTGTAACCGATTGCTGTCACTGCGTCGGCAATGGAATTCGCCATCAACGAGTCGTTGCCAAATGAGGTATTGTACCAACCCGACGTGTTGTTCATTTGGGAGCGTACGCCTATGGCTGTGTTGTTATTTCCACTGATGTTACTCGCCAAAGCATCAGCGCCAACGGCGGTATTAGCTTCTCCAGTCGTATTAGCGGTCAATGCGCTTGCGCCGACAGCGGTGTTATTGCTTGCAAGCGAATTGGCCCGTAAGGCCTTAGAGCCTACTGCTGTATTACTCTGGCCTGTGGTGTTTGAATTAAGGGCAAAGTCACCTAGAGCTGTATTATCTGCGCCCGTATTGGCAAATAGGGCTCCGGTGCCGAACGCCGAAGCGTCCATTGATCCAACCAGCGAAAGAATCGTGTCGACACCCCACTGTGTTCGGCGTGAAAGACTATTAATCAGTCCGTTTAAACTGCCGTTTCGACGAAACACGATATCGACATTAGTTGTCGTTCCCATGTAATAGTTAGAATAATTTGTTACAGCGGGATTAGGATCAGGAGCGTTGCCAGTTACCAACCACTCTAGCGGAGGAAGAACGCCAGCAGCGCATCCTATAATTTTCGCAACGGCAGGAACTGTTCGGTCGACCTCAAACGCTTGGGGACTTAAAGTCAGTTCACGGTGGATGTAGCCGTCAGTGCTCCGTGGTTTAAATGTAATTTTCCAAATACCTGTCCAAACGCCGGAGCCGTTGTCCGCCAAATTAGTTATACGAATTTGGTCGACGGTGAGGCCAGAATCACCAATAACTCCATTCACCTCGGCGACGATCGACGAAGTCAGATTCGGGCCGCTCCTAAGTCTGTTGACATACATTGTAGTATTGTTCGCGGTGCTATCAAAGACGAGTGATGCGTCGGTCGCTACACTTAAATTAAATGTGCAGGTTGGATTGTCCTGATTGGCCAAGACCACCTCGCGCCTCAGCTCTGACAGTGCCGCCTTTTGGTGTACATGCTTCACGTGGTCTGCCCCAGTGGTCATCAAGTTGGTTGAAAACGCGCCGACGGTGGTCATGATTGCAACGGCAACCATGATCTCCAATAGGGAAAAGCCCGACTGATCCCGCAAGGGGAGCCGACTGCATTTGCAGGTGGATCTTAAACAACAACGTACCACAGTTAAGTCCTCTGAACTTTCGCGTAACTATAAATAGTTTATTAGGATTTGATTGGTAGGTCTGGAATTAACTACCGAAATCCCAAAATGGAACAAAAAGCGTCGCTGCCTGGGACAGCCGCCTCAAAACTAGATTCACTCAGTAAAGCGCTCCGCCGCGTGGACCCTACTTGCCAGTAGTAGCTATTTGTTTCGGATCAGACAACTTGGACCACGGAGCATTTTAAATTCGACATTTTGCTCATTAATAGTGGCTTCTAGTAGGTCAAGTTCTTCTTCAAGAGCATCGAGCTCATCACCCAACACCATGACGTCTGCGTAAAGTTCCTGAACCGCGTTCACCAACGGCACCACGAACTCAGCATATGCTAAAGCATAAAAGTCTTTATCGTTCACGGGCTTCTTAAGTCCGTAGAATGGAATCGAAATGCTTTCAACTTCTTGGGCTAAAAATCCCGAGCGCCTATTTTTCTCGGGATCACTGATAAGACTGTAAGAGACCGGTCGCAATTTTAAAATAAAGTCTAGTCCGTGCGAATAGTTTTGAATGTTTTCTTTGAGCCTTGCATCTGACGTAGTGCTAAATGCGACAGCGCCTTCAATTCTGGAAACTGCAGGGTCTCCAAGCCGAATGAAGTTTGAAGCGGGGACTGTAGAATTAGCACCAATGCATGTCGAATTGGTGACACTTCCAACCGAGATGCAGGCTTGATATCCGAGGGCTGTATTTAAAGAGGGATTCGCGCCTCCAGTGGCGAATGCGACAGCGCCAACCGCTACATTACCCATGCCCGTAGTGTTAACCCACATAGCGTCCGCCCCAGCGACAGTATTCTCAGATCCAGTCGTAGTGTTGATCAGACTCCCGCCCCCTATACTAGAATTTGAATCCCCCTGAACTTGCAAGAGAGCCCCCATTCCAGCCGCAGTGTTTTGGTTTGCGGCTACGGAGTCTCTCATCGCGTTCGCGCCGAGCGCCACATTTGCAAGTCCGGTCTGATTTGCGTAGAGGGCATTAAAACCAATCGCGACAGAATTGCCACCTGTTAGATTGGATTCCATAGCAGATGTGCCAACGGCGACACTATTACCGCCGCCGGCCACATTCATCAGTGCCCGGCTTCCAAACGCGGTATAGCCGACCGAAGCATTGGGGCCAGCCAAGACATTGGAGCCCACACCAGTCGTGTTTACGCCCCCAAAGGTATCGTTAGCCAGCGCATTCGCACCAACTATAGTTGCCTCTGATCGCGGGGCTGAATTGATCGTGTTGGCCCCAACGGCGACGATCTGGCTGTCCCATAATGTTGCGGATTTTATCGCGCCTTTACCTATCGCCGTATTTCGATTGCCCGTAGTGCTATTTTGCAGGACCTCGCTGCCAACGGCGACGTTCTCATAACCAGTGGTCATCGCGCTCAAAGCGCCAAAGCCGAACGCAGTAAGAAAATCGCCAGTTGCCGTTTCGTTTAGCGAGTTGACACCCATTTGCGTCCGATTCAGCGATCGATTCAGCAAGCCCACCAAGTTACCATTTCGTCGGATGACGATATCTACGTCCGTAGTGGTGCCGAGAAAGTAATTAAAATAGTTCGTCACAGCTGGGACCGGAGCATTCCCTGACGTTGACCAGGCGGGTGCCGGTAGGGCGCCAAACGAAGCTGTTACACAAGATGTAATTACGGCTGCAGTGGGGATGGCCGCATTAACTTCGAAGACTTTAGGACTAAATGTTATTTCTTTGAATGACGGGGCGCCGGAGTCAATTTGCCTAACCCTGATGGTCCATACGCCTGACCATCTTGTACCACCTATATTTCTCAGATCCCCCAGAGTTATTCGGTCGACGGCGACACCGGAGCCGTTTATTTCTTGATTTACCTCCGCTAAAACTGCAGCAGACGGATCTGGTCCAATTCTTAATCTTGTAACATTGAGGCTAGGACTTGGGGCCGTGCTATCAAAGACGAGGAGAGGGTCGGTAACGGAGTCTAAGTTAGAACTACAAGTGGCTGCCACCTGCTGTGCTGCCATGACCTCTGTTTTAAAATCGTTCACGGAGGTGGATTGATCGACTCTTTTGACTTGTTTGGTTTGGGTCACCATTAACCCCGAAGAACCCAATGCAACAACGGCTAAGATTCCTAAAACTGACAATACCTCAATTAGAGAGAAGCCGGATTGTTTATTCAATCGGCACCTCCTGGGGATCGGAGTGTTCGCGAGCTAGTCTTTCGAGTCGTTCAATCCGTTCGCTCTGACTCATGAGCCGGGATTTAAGGTCCGCAAGGGTCGAGAAAAGTTCCTTTACGGCATTTACCAACGGCACGACAAACTCAGCGTAAGCAATAGAGTAAAAACCATCTTTATCGGCCGGTTTATTTAGCCCATAAAAAGGAACGCCTGTTTCCTCAACTTCCTGAGCAATAAAACCAGAATGTATTTTTGCGCTTTTGTCGCTTTTTAAACTATAGGTAACAGGCCTAAGATTTAAAATTAAATCCAAACCGTGCTTATAAGAAGTGATATCTCTCTTCAGCCGAACATCCGACATATTGAAGTAAGGCGCAGAGCCTTCAATATTAGTGATAGCGCCATCACCAAGAATCACCATGTTCGAACCCGTGATCTGCGAGTTGGCTCCGATGCTTGTCGAATTGAATCGATTGTTGCCGACATTGGATGAGCGGTATCCTGCAGCTGTTACGAATTCTGCGACTGTCATTGCTTGCAGGGTGTCCGAGCCTACAGCGACGGTATTTCGGACAAATGAGCCGCCGCCAATAGAGCCCGACCCTATAGCGACATTTTCATTCCAAATTGAATTTAAAGCGCCGCTACCAAATGAAGTGTTGAGGCTTCCGCCGGACCCTGAGCCGCTTCCAACCGCCACGTTTTCTAACGCGTTCGCGCTTGCGAATCCAAGTGCACCTGACCCAGCTGCGATATTATTTATCCCATTCGTCGCAAATCCGAGCGCCCAACTACCCATAGCAATGTTTCTGTCAGCCTGGGTATACGTAGAGGAGTCGGTACCTATCGCGATGTTGTCACTCGCGGATATAACCGCGTTCCAAAATGTCACCGAACCTATGGCCATATTTCTACTTCCGGTAGTATTGAGGTGCAATGCATAGGAGCCGACGGCCGAATTATTTGTACCCGTGGTATTCGCGGTCAACGCCTCATTGCCAATGGCTGTGGTATCGCCAACGGTGCTCGCAGTGAGTGCTCGCGCACCAACAGCCGTATTATTGTTTCCGCTTACATTGGATCGGAGCGACTTTGATCCAGCCGCCGTATTTTTTTGACCTGTCGTATTTGCCGTCAAAGCGTAGTCACCTACGGCAACATTTTCCGTTCCGGTTGAATTTGAGCCTAGCGCACCAAATCCTAAAGCAGTGAGATCAGCGGCTCCGCTAAGCTCAGGTATGGTATCGACGCCAAGCTGAGTTCTCCTAATCGATCTATTTAGTAAGCCAACGAGATTATTGTTTCGCCTTATAACAATGTCCACGTCAGTCGTCGTTCCTAAGTAGTAATTTGAGTAGTTCACGGCGGCTGGTACGGGTGCGTTTCCCGTTGTTACCCAAGGGTTGCCACCAGAGGCGACGCAGTTCGTGATTTTAATATTGTTAATATCGGTAGCATCCACCCTAAACGTTTTAGGGCCTATCACTATAGGTTTGAAGGCAACTAAGTCGGCACCCGTAGGTTGAAAAGTAACCCGCCATCTTGCTGTCCAATTTCCCCCGCCAACATCGATAAAGTCGCCGAGTTGGATTGTGTCGACGAAGACGCCGGACTCGTTCACTTCCTGATTAGCTTGAGCTATCACGTGCGAGGCTAAAACCGGGCCACTTAAAATCCTTGGAAGATTCATTGTCGGCGCGGCGACTGTGCCATTAAAGGTGAGGGCCGGATTAATTACAGAATTAAGATTCAGTTCACAAGTGGGCGCATCTTGGGCAGCGGCGAGCAACGAATGCTCTAGATCATTGAGTACGGATTTTTGCGTCCAATGCTTAACCTGTTTGGTCTGATTTCTAATAGCATCGGCCAAACTTAATCCGGCGGACATAAGGAAAAAGGTAACCATAAGAACCTGAACGATGGAAGAGCCGGATTGCTTATTGATCACGACAATCCTCCTTTTCCCGATCAGCTTTTAGGTCAGCGAGTTGTTGGCGTCGACTTGCAACAAGTTGCTTTAATTTTTCGACACTCAGTTTCTGCGGAATCAGAAGCTTATGTCTTAAGTCGGTGATGGCGAGGTGCACTTCCTTAACTGCGTTAACAAGCGGTACAACGAATTGAGAATAATCGAGAGAGTAAAAACCCTTATCATTCGCAGGCCGGTTAACGCCGTAAAAGGGAATGCTCGTGCCCTCGACCTCTTGAGCAATAAAGCCAGAATGGAGAATTTGTTTGTCATGCGAGATCAAATTATATTTCACCGGCCGAAGCTTTAAGATTAGATCAAGTCCGTGGGGATATTCAGCGATGTCTTCCTTAAGTCTCTCATCGGAGGTATTTACATAAAGAACGGCGCCCGCAATAATTGTAACCGCACCGTCACCTAGCCGGATCATGTTGGAGCGATCAACCTGAGCATTACTTCCTATAGAGGTTGAGTTCGAATAACCGCCGTTGCATGCGGAACAGGCTCTGTATCCAATGGCCGTGTTGTAGTCTCCAGTGACCTCAAGCGCCAAAGCGTCTTTCCCGACCGCCGTATTAAAACTTCCGGTTTGCATTGATGTCAGAGCCCCATGTCCTAGTGCGGTATTTCGGGAACCAGAGGTATTTGCCGAAAGACTCCTGCTTCCCAGCGCAGTATTGTATTCTCCCGTCGTGTTAGCGGCAAGCGTCCCTGGGGTACCTATGGCCACATTATTATTGGCGGTAGTATTCGCTCCCAGAGCGGCGTGACCTATCGCCAAATTAGTAGCTCCAGTTGAATTGGCTTGTAAAGAATAATTCCCTACTGCGGTGTTGAGGTTGGCATTGGCATTTTCCAATGCCTTGTAACCGACCGCGGTCGACCGTGTGCCACTAACATTCATCATTAGAGAGTCATTGCCGAACGAAGTATTGTAATTGCCTACCGTGTTGTTCATCAGCGAGCGAACACCGAACGCTGTGTTGTCCCACCCAGATGTATTGTTCAGCAAAGCATCGACCCCAACCGCCGTGTTGAATGATCCCGTCGTATTGGATGCCAAGGCGCTTGCCCCAACCGCTGTGTCATTTTCTCCAGTAACATTGGCCCGTAACGCCTTCGAACCTACAGCTGTATTCCGCTGACCCGTAGTGTTTGAAGTGAGAGCGAAATCGCCCAGAGCGGTGTTATCAATTCCTGTCGTATTTGCAAAAAGGGCTCCATATCCGAACGCCGTCGCATCCATTGCCGCCGCCATTTCGAGAATCGTGTCTACTCCCCATTGTGTGCGGCGTCCGATACTGTTGATGAGTCCATTTAAATTGCCGTTTCGACGAAAGACGATGTCAACGTTGGTTGTTGTCCCAAAATAATAATTAAAATAATTTGTTACTGCCGGTACGGGCGAGTTTCCCGTGGGCAACCACTCAATGGGAGCAACGTTTAGTGCCGTACATCCAACAATCTTCGCCGCAGCTGGAACTGTGCGATCGAGCTGGAACGCCTGGGGACTTAAGGTGAGTTCGCGATGTACAAAACCGTCTGTTGTTCGCGGTTTGAAAGTAATTTTCCAAATTCCAGTCCAAATGCCCGAGCCGTTGTTTGCGAGGTCGGTTAAACGGATTTTGTCAACTGTGAGGCCAGAGTCACCAATAGCCCCATCCACTTCTGCGACGATCGAAGAGGTTAGAGTCGGACCGCTTCTAAGTCGATTTACGTAGAGCGTGGTGCTAGCGGCAGTGCTATCAAAGACGAGGGATGCGTCGGTTGCTACGCTGAGGTTAAATGTGCAAGTTGGATTATCTTGATTGGCCAAGAGTACTTCGCGTCTCATCTCTGACAGTGCCGCTTTCTGGTAAACGTGTCTTACGTGATCGGCCCCAGTGGTCATTAGGTTGGTTGAAAATGCGCCGACGGTAGTCATGATTGCAACGGCAACCATGATTTCCAATAGGGAAAAGCCCGACTGATCCCTAAAGGATAGCCGATTGCATTTGCGGGTGGGAATTAAGCAACAACGTACCACAGTTCAGTCCCCTGAATCTTCGCGTAACTATCTATATGTAAGTTTATTCGGATTTGGTTTAGTAGTGGGGAATTAGATAGAGAGTTATAAAAAATGAACGGAAACTGTCGCTACTTGAGACACTTCGATGTCAGATTAAAACGAGATGGCGTTCGACTTCGAGAATCGGGGATCTGAGTGGTATCACTTCGAGATTAAGATCTTCAAAAGATTTTTGCGCGACTGCGATTTCCTCGTCGATCTTTTCCCGGCGAGCTTTCAATAAAAAATATTTACCGCCCTTTTTTAGATGGGCGCGACTCATGTCAAGAGTTACGTCAATGGGTTTGAACGCTCGGGAAATGACTAGTTGATCGTTACCGAGGAGTTTTGGAATTTCGCCGTACACATCAATGTTCGGAGCGAACTGTCGACAGTGATTTAAGAAATCCTGCTTCAATTTGCTTTTCTCGAAAAGCCGAAAGCGAACCTTGGGAAATTGAATGCCATAAATCACGCCCGGAAGTCCGCCGCCTGAGCCGAAGTCGGCCGCCATGGTCACATCTTTGGGAAAGTATTTGAGGGGCAAAAGGCAATCGATCACATGATTATCGATGAGCTCTTCGAGAGTCATCTTGCGACTAATTAAGTTTAGGTGAGTATTCGCGTCCCATAACAGATCAATAAATCCTTTGAGCGCAGGAACGGCGTCCTCGTTAAGGCCTAGTTCAAGAAATACGGGAATGCGTTTTTCGAAATGCATTTAGGGTTTCTCTCCAATTAGAACGAAACGTATATCATTAATGCATCGATTCGGGACACTGAATTTCAAATGTTCACATTCCTCTCTAGATTCAGCTAGAATGCTTTAGAGGGAACATAATGGCCAACATTCCACAGTTTGTTATTTCCATTTTCGCCGGCATACTCGTTCTCGCATTTCAAAACTGCAGCGCCGTCGGGCCTGAGTCCGTAAAAACCGGCGTCAGCACTTCCATCACAACCCCAGAAAATCGATAGTCGCCACTAAGGCTTATTGACATTCGCACTCCTAAGCCGCATGAACAAAATGCAATGAACAGCCTGAGGCAGGAGTCACTTAGTGATTGAGATTGAACTTTGCGCGCCAGCGTCGCTCAAGCCTGTCCCCGCCGGTAGCGAATTAGGCTTCGGCCAACATTTTTCAGATCATTGGTTCTACAGTAAATTTACCGAAGACTTAGGGTGGTACGAGTCCAAGATCGAGCCTTATGGTTTCATCTCACTTGATCCAGCCGCGTCCGTTCTGCATTACGGCCAGGCTTTGTTTGAGGGCATGAAAGCGTTTGCGCAGACCGATGGAACTATCGCGCTGTTTAGGCCTGACTTTAACTACGATCGCCTTTGCACGGGTGCCGCTCGCCTTTGCTTAAAAGCTCCACCGCGCGAATTGTTTATGGAGGCTCTCAGAGAGTTAATCGAGATTGAGTCGCGCTGGGTACCTAAAGAAGATCAGTGCTCCCTTTATATTCGTCCTACTCTCATCGGAACCGAAGCGTTTCTTGGAGTTAGGCCAGCGAGAGAAATGCTCTTTTATATCGTTCTCTCTCCCGTGGGCTCGTATTACGGAAAGTCCGGCGTCCCAACCAAGATTTGGGTGGAGGATAAGGCTCTTAGGGCCGCGCCCGGTGGCCTCGGGGCCGTGAAAGCTGGGGCCAACTATGCGGCAAGTCTTCAGGCTGCTCATAAAGCAAAGGCAAAGGGTTTTGATCAAGTTCTCTGGCTCGACACCGCCCATGAAGGCGTTGAAGAAGTCGGAACCATGAACGTATTTTGGGTTTTCAAAAATGAGATCGTAACACCCGCACTAAACGGAAGTATCCTTTCCGGCGGCATGCGCGATTCAGTTATTCAGCTATTAATTAGTGAAGGTCATCGTGTAGTTGAGCGCCGAATTACCATCAGTGAAATTGTAGAGGCGCAAAAATCTGGTGAATTAGTCGAAGCTTTTGGGACTGGAACAGCCGCGGTGGTATCTCCGATCGGCGAGTTGTACTACAAGGACCACAGCTACGTGATCCACGACAATAAGCCTGGCGACCTCAGTCAAAAAATCTTTACCACCGTGACCGAAATTCAATACGGACTCCGGCCCGACAAATTTGGCTGGATGGTTCCGGTCTCTAACCTGGTCTAACAGTCGCTTGCTTTTTATATTCCGTCGAGAAGTAAGGCCACATTAACATCGTCATGGATTCAATTCCGCCTTTGAAGTTTCGGGTAGAGGCGGGTTTTTCAGTGCTCTCAAAAAAATTCAGCGATGCGCTCGAGAAGAGAAGGACTGAATCAGAAAGCATCTTCATTTCGCCGGAATCAGTAATTGTCCTTACCGCCCCCGATTTCGCCCATCTTGAATAATGGATCTTCAAAAGGCGGATGCAGCGGTTAATATGCTTCTTCCAAAGACGGCCCAATTCTGGGTCAACGCGTCTGAGGTGATACATTTCGCGGTGAAAAAAGCGGAAGCGCCAAAACGTCTCGTAGGACCGGGAGATAAACTCCGTTGGCGTAAGTTCATTATCCACATCCCACATGGCATAGGTCTCGCCCGCCATTTTCTTAAACAGCTCACATACGATGTGTTCTTTATTGCGAAAATGGAAGTAAAGGTTCCCGGGACTAATCGCCAAATGTTTAGCAATATGATTTGTAGTTACCGCGATCGCACCACTTTGGTTAAAAAGATCGATACTGGCATCCAAAATTCTCTGGCGGTTTCGTCGCACTGTCATCTCCCTGTGAACGTAAAATAGAGTCTGGACTCTAAATACATACAACGAGATTTAGGATCAACAAAATTTGCTGATTTATTCATTAACTAGAATAAACACTCTATTAGGCTCTAGCGGATGCCTCGCCGAATTCAATTTGGGTTGAAACCTCAAAACCTGCACTCTTTTGAGTTGGCAAGCTCTTACTAGCTTAAAAACAGCTGAGTCCGCTTGTTAATTCAAGAGATTGTGCGGAACTGTAAAACATGAAGTGCCTCCCTCCGCTTAAACTAAACAGCGGAGGCAAAAAAAAATGGCGAATTTATCACAACAAGAGAGAGACCGGATAAGGGACTCTCTCGAATCTAAAATTAAGCAGTTATCAGCTATCGAAGCACGGTTAGAACACGAGGCTTTAAAAGGGTTGCAGCCCGACGTCTTAGGTGAAGTTTCTCACGTCCCTCATCATTCAGCTGATATTGGCGATCTCGCATCCACTCAGCGCGTGGATTTAACGCTTGCCGAAGCGGAGCTAAACGAAATTGCGCAAATTCAGAGGGCTCTGGGGAAATTGAATTCTCCCGAATATGGAATGTGCGAACGGTGTGAAAAGGAAATTGCGCCCGAGAGGTTAAAGGCGGTCCCTGCGGCGCCATATTGCATGCATTGCGAGACTCAGTTCGAGGCCAAAATTAAGGCGCGTAAGCGGCCAGGCGATTCGACGCCTTACAATAGGCCTTTAGAAGATGAACAGGAGATCCCTTACTAATAAATTTATGAGGTGAATATGTTTCCTATAAGCGTAAAATTCCAAAGTCTAGAGCGTTCAGATTTTATCGAGAACTATGTGATGGAACAGGCGGGTAAATTAGCCCGGCACGGAGCGCGAATTGTATCTTGCAATGTTATGATCCTAGCCCCGCACCGTAAGCATCAAAAAGGCAAAATCTACCACACCCACATTCAGCTTTTTGTTCCTGGCGGCGAGGTCGTAGTTTCCCACGAGCCAGAAATGAACCCTGATCATGAAAACGCTTACTTAAGTATTCGGGATGCGTTTCTTAAGGCAAAGCGACGGCTGGATGAGTATCAGCAAAAACTAAGAGCGGACGTGAAAGCCCACTCCTTGCCAACGCCGAAAGCCGAGCAACCGATTCAATCTTAAAGGGTCATCTCCGGTTCCGCACTAGGCTGCATAAGCTCAGTGAGGCACCGGGGGCGCTCTCTCTGGAAATTATCGTCAACGAAAGCCCAGTTAACTACTTTAAAAAACTGCTCAAGATATTCCTTGCGAGCATTTCTATAATCGACGTAGTAGGAATGCTCCCAAACATCGCACGCCAAGAGCGGACAAAAACCATGGACGATAGGATTATCGGCGTCCTTGCTACTAATGATTTTCAGTCGATCCGTACCGTCGTGCCGCACTAACCAAACCCAGCCGGAGCCGAAAACCTTTTCTCCCTCGAGGGCGAATTGATTTTCGAACTTTTCAATAGACCCAAAAGTTTTGTGAATCTGGTGACCGATTTCAAGGTTCAGCGGCCGCTCAAACTTTGTGTGAGGCGCAAGACCAAACCAGAAAAACGAATGATTCCAAGCCTGACTGGCATTTTGAAAAAGTTCACCTGACGAATTTAAAACAATATCTTCTAGAGACATTCCTTCAAACGGAGTGGCGCGAATGAGGTCATTTGTTTTATCGATGTACTGGCGGTGATGTTTGTGGAAGTGATAAACCATCGCCTCTTCGGATAAGAAGGGCGAGAGTGAATCAAGCATGTATGGCAGAGTGGGGAGGATGAACTCCATATTAGCCACCGATATCTTCTGCTTTATCCTTTACTTCATCGCCAACATTTTTCCCTTTGCCCTTAATCGTTTCAGCCGCGCACTCCATTTTACCATTAACCATCTCGCAGCTTTTTTGTTTCACTTTGCGCCCAACTTTCTTAATGCCTTTTGCAGTGTCGGCTCCGACCTCTTCGACTTTTTTGCCTGTCGAATCATCCGCCTGTGCTGGGATAGAGGTAAAATGTACAGCAGTGATAGCTAAAGTGGCGGCCAAATAACTCGTTAACGGCTTCATAAAAATAACTCCTATTTGTAGCGGTCTTACTGCCAATTTAGCAACCTCGGTGCCAGGCTAAACTGCTGCTCTATCAGGGGTTTCGGGGCAAAACGCGCCGACTCAACAGGAGGTAAGGGACAAGTCGCCTCAACGCTGAGAGAAGAAGTCATTATAATGCGGGTAGGGAAATTGCAGTTGGCTACGAATCAGATGTTAAAAAAAGGCAGTCGCTCAGCTGAGCACTTCATGTCGTTCTTCTCGCTCGACACATGGCCTTCACGCCTTGGAGTTCTTTGCCTTGTCTTCGCAAGCGTGTTGCTGATTTGGGTTGTGGTGTTCCAACAAGTTCGCGATGAACAGGAATTAAGGCTTAGGGGACAGGCCGTTTTAATCGAAGAGGCGCTCAAAGACAAAATCGGCCAATATGAGTCGACCCTGCGCCACTTGCAAAATTATTTGCAGAAGATTGAGGAGAAAGAACGTCTCACGTACTTTAAAAATTATTTGCAAACCCTGGATCTGGGAAGTCGCTACCCTGGGACCCAAGGGGTTGGTTTTGCGCGGTTTGAGTCCAGGCCGGACGGAGGCTTTGCGGCCATAATCTCGGCCATTGAACCGGCTTCAGACGAATTAAATCGGCGCGTTCTTGGGTATGACATGGCCGGCGAGGTGACGAGGCGCGCGGCGTTTCTAAACGCCCTTAAATCCAATCTTCCGACTATGAGCGCGCCGATCATTTTACGCCAGGATTTAGAAGGTGAGCATTTGGATCGCGGGCCGGGATTTTTAATAGTCCTCCCTCTCTTTGACACCGCGGCCAGCGCTACTCCACTTGGCTTTATTTACGCGGCCCTTCGGTCGAGAGAATTTTTTGAAGGCATATGGAGTTCGCCTGGCGTATTGACGAGTCTGGGCGTCAGAGGCCTGGATATCCGTAGCACGGGGCCATCAGGAGAAGTGGTCCTCTACCAACGAGGTAAAGGTCTAAGTCGCGACAACTTTTATTCAGTCGACGTGGATCATGGGCTTTCAAATTGGAAAATTCGATTTGCTCCTGATTGGCCCATGGCTCTTAGACTTTACTATAAATACGGGCCTCATTTGCTTGGGCTTGTTCTCCTAGTGGTTTCATCACTCATTGTTTTCTCTCTCAACCGCGTGGCTCTTCAATTTAGATTCGAGGAATCAAGCCTCCGGCGTCTATTTCACTCAGAACAAAAAGTCAGAGAGACGTCTGAGTTTCTTTTGCGCGTGAACAGGATTACCAAGCTGATATTATCAGAGATCGAATATAGTGATCTTATGCGAAAAATCGCCCTTCTCTTAAGCGAGGAGTGCTCATGCGAAAACATAACGGTAATTTCCAGGCCGCTTGGAGCATTAGAACCAACGGCTAATATCGACATCACATCAGAAGGACTTTATTCCCTTGCCCGGCTGGACGCTTCGAAGCTTTTTGCCCCGGAAATCGATGCCGTTTTTGGGCGCTCCTCAATCGTCACTTCGGAGACAGCCGAAGGCATGCAGTTGGCAAAATATTTATTTGGCGACACGATCGGTGATTCAAGTTGGCTGCTGGTTCGTCTGTTGTCGCGCAATGGGCAAATTATCGGATACATTGCGGTAGTCGGATATCCAAAGCTTGATCCCTCACAAGAAATGGCATTGCTACTGCGTCACTTAACTAGCCAGCTTAGTTCAGCGCTTGAGAACGCCTCGCTATACAAACAAGCTAAGGCCGCTAGTGGCGCGAAAACGTCGTTCATGGCGAACATGAGTCATGAAATTAGAACTCCGCTTAATGCCATCATAGGATTTTCCGAGATGATGAGTTACGAAACGTTAAGCGAGACCCAGCGTTCCGTGATGCTGAGAACCGTACGTCAATCTGGAGCCCAGCTAACGCGGTTGATTGATGACATTTTAGACATTTCGAAAGTGGAAGCCGGGCAGTTAAGCATAGACAAAGACTGGGTTCCTGTTTCCCGCCTGCTGACTGATATACGTGAAGTCCTAAACCCGAGGGCCGAGGAGAAGCAGATCAAACTTATTGTTGAATCGGGAGCCGATGTTCCTGCAGCTATCTTTTCGGATGAAATACGCTTAAAGCAAATTTTGCTTAACCTCCTTGGAAACTCAATTAAATTTACTGATGATGGTTTCGTGCGCCTGAGAGTTGCAACGAGGGGAGAGGCCCTGGTATTCGAAGTCGAGGACACTGGTGTAGGAATTCCACCTGATTTTAGAGAAAGAATTTTTGAGCCCTTCTCACAAGGAGACGCTTCCACTACACGTACATATGGAGGATCAGGTCTTGGCCTTGCGCTTGCTCGGCGACTCGCGGCGCTCCTAGATGGCCAGTTAAGCCTTGTGGATTCAAAGGTAGGCATGGGGACAAAGTTCGAAGTCGTACTCGACCCTGTGGAAATGCGACAGACAGATGAGACGCCGACCTTAAGCGTGATTCAGTCAAATAATCTCGAGGAAGATCGGTCGCTTGCCGGCAAGGAGATTCTCCTTGTTGAGGATTCAATTGATAATCAGGAGATTTTCGCATTCTTTTTAGAAAAAGCAGGAGCTAAGGTAGAGGTCGTGGATAACGGACGTGCAGCTGTTGACCGCGCACTACAGCGGCGCTACGATATGATTCTTATGGATATTCAAATTCCTGTGCTCGACGGGAAGGGCGCAACACGAATTTTGCGTGAGAGTAACTACACTGGACCGATCGTGGCGTTAACTGCGCATGCGTTAACGGAACAGCGGCGAGAGGTCTTAAAGGCTGGATGTGACGGGCACATCTCTAAACCTGTTAGTGGGCAGTCGTTAATTTCGCAGATCCAAAAATTCATGGGACCGGAGGCGAGGCAATAATGCATGGCTATGAACTAGATCCGACGCTACTAAAGCGCTACATGGAACGCCGCCAGGCCGATGTTTTTGCCATTCACGCAGCGCTAGAAGCGTCACGATTTGATGTGATCGCTAATCTTGGGCACCAGTGGAAGGGCAATGCAGAAAACTTTGGTTTTCCTGATCTTGCGGAGATCGGAAGAGATCTTGAAATCGCCGCGGGCGATTGCGATGTCGAACGTGTCCGTCAACTAGTGGGAAAGTTCGAGGCGTTCGTGAAGTCCAAACGCCCGAAAGTTAAAGACTAGTTCTGAGGGTCTCGAGCTCTTTAAGTTTTCTATAAAGAGTTTTTCGGTCCACGCCCAAGGCTTTGGCCGTTACTTCCCGAGCGCCCTCATTTTTCTTGAGGGCAAAAAGAATATATTCCCTGACGATTTCATCCAGCGGCCTGACCTCGTGGAACTGTATCGGCGTGTTGAGGTTGTCGGTGATGATCGTTATCGTCTCCGCAGGCGGTGTCACGGTGTCCATCACTGGCATCGCATCCAGCGGATTAAAAGTCTCTGATGGGGCGATGTCGTCCGTTAGTAGCATTTCATTACGGCTGATTTCGGGACCAGACGATAGAACTACGGCGCGCTCGATGACGTTTTCAAGTTCACGAACGTTTCCGGTCCAATTGTTAGACAAGAGAAAGCTTAACGCTTCTCTAGAGAACCCAGCAACTTGGCGACCGTTTAGAGTTGAGTACTTCTTAAGGAAGAACTCTGCCAAGGGAAGAATGTCTTCGCGGCGCTCCCTTAAAGGCGGAATACGGATCGGAATAACATTTAAACGAAAGAACAGATCTTCGCGGAAACGGCGCTCTTTGACTTCAACAGCCAAGTTCTTATGAGTGGCCGCTAAGATTCGAACGTCTACGTCACGAAGTTGGTTTTCCCCAAGGCGCTTAATTTTTCTTTCTTGGAGAACCCGCAATAGCTTTGCCTGAAGCGAGAGCCCTAGATCGCCAATCTCGTCAAGAAACAGAGTTCCGCCGTTGGCTTCCTCAAATAGACCGATCTTTTTGTCAACTGCGCCAGTAAACGCACCCTTGTTATACCCGAAGAGCTCTGACTCGAGCAGATTTTCCGGGATCGCAGAGCAGTTGATCGCAACAAACGGTTTACCATTTCGCGAGCTAAATTTGTGTATGGCTTTGGCCACCACTTCTTTTCCGGTTCCGCTTTCGCCAGTAATCAGTACTGTTGCTTGTGAATTCGCAACGCGGCGGCAAAGATCAATCACGGTTTTGAACTTGGCACTTTTGAAAACAACGTTTTCTAGTCCGCTGCCTGTACCGCCTGCGACTTCGCGTAGTGTCTGGTTTTCTTTTAGCAGCGAGCGCCAGTGAAGGGCGCGATGCACACTGATCATCAACTGAGGGAAGTTAAGCGGCTTCAGCAAGAAATCATAAGCGCCGGCTTCGACCGCGTTCACCGCGAGCTCACTTGAGTTCTTCGATGTAATTAAAATAATCGGCAGAGTCGGTTCCATTTCCTTAAGCTTCTGGATCAGCTCGATGCCATCCATCCCCAAAAATTTCCAGTCGGAGATTACCAAATCTATGTTGCGATTCTTAGTGAAATGATCCAGGGCTTTCTCAGGAGAGTCGATGGCGACGGTTTTAAACCCTTTTGGTTTAAAAAATGCCGTCAGCAAATCCAGAACATCGGGATCATCATCAATTAACATCAGACGCGCTGGGCTTTTGATTTCTGTGCTCATGGGGCAAACATGTAGCACATTTACTTTTTTGCCCCAAGCGTTTCCGACCGACGCAAAGCAGCAGTGTCAAACTGCCACGGTTGTGGATCTATCTTCAAAATGGACTAGCTAAACAGAAAACTCAGCGGTGGCACGTCCCTTGTAAGAACTCTATGGCAATAACTTTTCGCAGGAGGCGGGCATGTTAAGATTTGCGTTAGCGTTTTTTGTACTCGCATTAGTGTCGATGATCTTTGGTGCCTATGGCATCGCTGGAATGTCGATGGAAGTTGGTCGCATATTATTATTAGCGTTTTTAGTTTTAGCTGGAATTGCAGTTTTGACGGCCTTGTTCTCCGGTCGGAGACCTAACATAACGTCATAGTCAATTCCGCTTTTTGGCCCTCATCTCTCAACCCATCTTAGGCGGCAGGTGTTTATCCCACATCTGCCGCTTTCTTTTTTTGAAATTTAAAAAAATTATTGAGCGCGTTTTAAAATTTCCTTAATACGAATTTGCACTTCTTCTTTGGCGTAACCAAAGTGGGCTTGCAGCTTTGAAGCTAGGCGGTCTAGATCCGATTTGGCGGATTCAATTTCCCATGAATTGAGTTCCGGCCACGTGCGACCGATCTCGGATTTAATCTTTGGCCAATGTCTATCGGTCTGTACTTTCACGATCACGTGTGAAATCTCCTCGGCATTTAGCAAGGCTGAAGCCAGGCAAAAATAGCGGTAAACCCGAGCTAGAAAGCAAATTGAAGTCTATTTTGTCCCCTAGTTATGTCGAAAACGCCCCATTTTCTCGGGGCGGGGCATTAAAGTTGGGAGAGATCCGCAGGGTTCTGTTCTCACGGTGGCATATACGTTGCTCGCGCTACAAGGCGAACCAAGTAGATCCTACGAAGACATAAGGGAGTATGCATATGAAGTTTCCTTCACGCCCGACCGAAGGTCATGAAAATATTAAAAAGAAATCCATAAAAGGCAGTCACCGTGACCTTGCGCTCTCGCTTGCCGAACTCCTAGCAAGTAGTTATGTGCTCTATTTGAAGACCCAGAGTTATCACTGGAATGTCACGGGAACTCAATTTTCTTCGCTGCATCATTTGTTTGAAGAGCAGTATCAAGAGTTTATTCCAGCAATCGACGAAATTGCTGAACGTATTCGTGCATTGAACTTTAGAGCACCAGGAACATTTAGAGAGTTTGAAAGTTTAAGCTGCATTAAAGAAGATAGCGTAGGCCAATCATTAACGGACACGGAAATGCTTAAGAACCTACATACAGCACACAAAAAGTTAGCTGCAGAGTCCGCTTCAGTTGAAGAGCTGTCTCAGGCATTAAGTGACGGTTCGACGGCGGATCTTATGGTGAGGCGGCGTACGGCTCACGAAAAAGCTGTATGGATGCTCGGCGCGCATCTTTCCCGCCCTGAGGAAGTTTTGCCATTAACGGTTTCCTAAGGTCGCCGTTGTTGATCGCGCGATATGCGCGTCAGCGCCAATTTTTCCAGTTCCTTGGCTAGGGGGAGATTGCGCGCTAACAGTGGATAAAACTGTTGCGCGTGAATCTCTTGCACAATGCAATCCTGCTCCGCTTTCAAAGTCGCCGTGCGCACGCCGCGACTTGCAAGCAGTGCGACCTCTCCAATACAGCTCCCTTGACCGAGGTGGTTGATCTGCTTCCCATTCTGTAAAACCGCCATCTGTCCCTGGACTAAGATATAGAAAGAGCTGCCGATTGAATTCTGCTCAAACAAAGTTTCGCCCGTTTTGAGGGGCCTAATCGCGCCCATGACTGCGAGCTCATCCCACGCTTCTAATGGTACGCCTTGGAACAATTCCGACGCGCTGAGGGCGTGTAGGACCCAAAAGCGGCGCTGTAGATTTTGTGCTTTAGAAGTTTGAATGTTGGAATCTAATTCTGGCGAATGTCGAATGCGAATAATCTGACTGGTCGTCGTAGTCACAACATCCGCTGATCGCGGCCTGGCAAGCAAAAACCCGCCCTCACCAAAGAGCGCCGGCGCTTTAAGTTTTGCCACAAGCCTTGATGGATGCACGCCCATCTGCGCATAAACCCCGGCCTCCCCAGTGAGAAGCACAAAAAGATCGCGCGTCTTTTGCCCCTGAGTCGTAAGCCTTGTATCCGGCGGGCAACGATAACTCTCCGCCAGCCCCGCAAGCTGCTTTAAAATTTCCTGATCAAGTCCATGAAAGAACGGCAGCTCTTGCAGCTGCGCCGGCAAAACCTTCGCGCCGCCATGATTCAGCTCCTTCGCCGTCGCACTCGCCGTATACTGCGTCCACAAAGATTTCCAAGATGCATTCACGATCACACCGTGATCGGTCAACGCCTGCATCAAATCATGAAGCGCCCCAAACGAAATCAACCGATTCTTGCCCAACTCCGCCAGCACCAACTGCTCAACCGACCCCGCCGCCTTCAACGCCCTCAACAACTGCGTCGCCACCGCATCCAACACCATCTTCCGATGCGTCGCATGCACCAACACTTCCGCCTGCGCCCCCTCCGTCACCGAATGATGCGCCCATTCAATTTTTTCCCGCTCCGGAGTCATAGAATAATTGTGCTGCAAATATCTAACGTGGTCTACCGAATTTTGTTTTTCGAGTAATCAACAGTTTCGTCCAATGGACCAACGAGTTCAGTATTCAGTTCGGTTCAGCAAACAATTGTATTCGGCCATTGTTTTCAAATACAGCGGGTCCTTTGGACCCAATTTAGGCAGGTGGACCCTACGCGCGATTAATTGGTCGGAGTCATTAAGCTTTAGTGGAAACTAGGTTCGGCGAATGTAAGGTGGGTTTCAGCAAAATTATCTCTACTGACGTACCACTACCTTGCTGGGAATAGATTTGAAGTCGTCCCCCAAAGCGTTCGATTTCAGCTTCAGCGGCCCAAATGCCTAATCCGTTACCCGAACTTTTCGTAGTAAATCCCTCATTACCTATACTTGAAAGAAGATTGCTTGGAATGCCTGAACCATTATCTCGGAAGCATAAAATTAAATGGTCAGTTTCCTCTAAAGCCTCGATTACAACTCTAATCGGGCGATCTTCTGAGCGAGACTCGAAGGAATTATTGATTAGATTAGAAAAAATGCGCGCCAGTCGACCTCGGCATCCCCGAATTTTACGCTCGGGGATTGCATCGAGATTCAATAATTTGATTTCAAGTTTGCCGTTTGTTTCAGCATGTTTGTAACCTATTAATTCATGAATTTCCGATTCGATTTCCCGGACTGAAGTCCAAGCGTCGGAAGAAGACGTTTCCGCCGAAATTCGCGGCTTAGGGGTATACACAAATTTCTGCGCCTTTTGATTGTAGAGTAAATCATCTGCAATATTTGAGATTCGGCTAATTATTCCGCTTAGGAGCTCTACGTTACCTGCAGATTTGAACTCAACTGTCTTCCTTAATGCATCTAGTGCCATCAGAGGTGATCGAATGTCGTGCGCTACTTGCCGACTAATCTCAAATGCGGTTCTTGCTTTTATATTTTCTTTTTCCTGATTCGCGAGCTCCGCAAGCTTGTGTCCGAGTCGTTCTACCACAGCTCCTAAATTATACATTTCTTCGATATCAGTAGCCGGGGGCTTGAAGTTTGTAAACTCATCGACAGACTTTATGGATGTAATTTTAGAGGAATATGACTTTACCGGATTCGAGATCGCCTCTGATATCTGTTCGGCGATTCTAAGGGTATGATATCTAATTGCAACGAAGACCAGCAGAGCGAGTAAAGTAGCAGCCAGAAAAGGCCACAAAGGCACTTCGGAATGTACTGCAGCGAACCCAACAGTCTCTCCGTTTTTAGAGATCGGGTAACTTTTCTTAAGCCCAAAACTGAAAAACCCAGATTGTTGTTTAGGCCTCTTCGGTTGTGAGTCTGCGATGATCAGTTTATCAAATGTCGTGACTTGGATCTTACTTATTGCATCTTCTCCTGAAATCGTCTCAAGGGCCCGTTGCATCTGAAACGTATCGCCAACCTTCATCCAGTAAAAGAAATTATCAGAATGGCTTCCAATCACGTGGTCCACCCGGTCCCTCACATTGAAAGCTAAAAGAAAAATTAAAGACAGCGACAGAACCAACGCCAGGACGACACAAAGGCGGAGCGATGCGAATCGCGTAATGTTTAGACTATGCGATTTCAAATCGAGCATTCGCGATCCCTTTCTGGCCAACCGAATATCGTAACTTTGAGTCTTGCGCTCTTATTTCATCAAAAATTGCCCGGCCCAGTGGTGTGTACTCGAGGTTACTGAGCATCGCGATTCCCGTAAGCATGTCACTTTCTAATCCGCAAAGTCGCTCGGTTACATTTGCGCGGCCACATAGAGATGCCACTGAGTCAAAACAATCTAGAAGCCATTCACTCATAAATGCAGTCGCGACTAACGCATGAAAACTCAAAATTGCGGGCCTCTTGGTTCTTCTTACAACGGAGTAACTCTCTTTATAGAGATCGCCAGAGATGATTGGGTCGGCGCACTGATAAACCATAAGAGCTTGATGACCGAGTTCATGGGAAAGATTCAATCCGGCTTCCATGATTCTTACGGGTGAGGCGTCCGGTAAGCTCAGGAGAATCCCTCCGCGATATCGGTGCGATGAGATCCCGCTTCCGTGTATGCGATATGGTGACTCCGGTGTATTAGACTCCATTGGCACGATGTGCTTGATCAACCCTTTGAGAAGCAATGTTTGACGTCTGCAGTTCTCTGTTAAGGTGATGGTCTCTGAAAACAACTTGGAAAATACACCAAGTTTTTCAGAATCTTTTGGCATTACACGCAGGTGACAAGGGTCCGGACGTATTTGCCCTAGGTTGCATTCATCTGTCTTGAAAAGGTGGTGAAGGACATCGAGGTGATATGGGTTGGAAATAATATTTAGTCTTAAATCATCTAGAACAATTGGGGCAACTGGCTGATGTGCTTTGGAGTTGCTCATCCACGGATGGTATTGCGAGGTAGCAGTCTCGTGCCGTAAGTTGTAAGCGGCGATAGCCAAATGCTCCAGCTGAACGCTAGATATGAGAATGCTTTGGTCGCTTTTTGGTCCTAATAAAAACATTATTTAGCATCCGAGCGTTTCAATCGAATATTGGCAACGTTTAGGGCTAGGGGTGACGGTTGGACTCCCAAATTTGAAATCCTGCGCGGATTGTAGTGATAAACTATAGATTCCTCGGCAATGGCCGTGGAAATTGCGTTTGCGGCTACGAACGAACTTAGCTTTTTAACGCTTTCGTATCGAGCCTCAGTAGTGTCCGCGTTTGCGGCCTCTGCGTAAAGTTTTTCGAATGCTACCTGATTTGCCCCAAACGGACGGTCCCACTCATAAGGACTTTTAGACGTAAATGAAGCAAACATAATTAGTGGATCAACGTAATCCGTTACTCTACCGGTAAGGCGGAACGGAGAGTCCTCAGCTGACTTTTTAGAAGGAAATTTTTCGTCGCTGGGATAGAACACAACATTTATTCCAATTTCTTTTAACTGCCGCGACAAATGGTCGGCGTAATGCTGCTGAATTTTTGAAAGTGTACTGTTGCTGAACACCGGTATCCGCCAGGTTTTCGCCATCAAATCTTTAGGAATCTTGGCTGCGTGCAATAGAGCGGCGTCTCTTTTTACTGGGTAGGGGCTATCTGTACGTCCCCAAAACCGTGTGGGAAGCATCTGGTCTGTAGGTCTAATTGAATTTTCGCCCTTTGCGATCGCATCTCGATTTACAATCCCGTGAACTGCAAGCCTGAAGTCTTGGTTCATACCGAGAGGATTTTGGTTAGAGTAGAATATGGTCCTAACACTCGCGGGGAGCTTAGCTGCGAATGAGCTATACCCTTTAGGTGCAAGCGGTTCAACGTCAGCAATGACAACGTCGTAAACCCGATTGGGCTCGTGGGACGTCCATATTTCCACAATCTGAGGTGCACCTGCTGCGCGCAGCTCATCATTCAAAAGTGTCAGTTTAACCCTTCCCTGTTTAAATCCCTCAGGCTCCACACGGTATGAGCCAGCACCGATAGGTACTGTTTTCCAAGTGAGGAGATCCGCATTTAGTGCTTCCCTGGGAACCAACGAAAAGTATGGATGGGTAAGAGAGTGAAGAAAGGAAGGGTTCGGACTCTTGAGAGAGACCGCGACCGTATAGTTATCTTTGATTTTTACTCCGGAAACTAATCCAGATTTGAAAGATGTACCTGCGTTTACAGAATCTATCCCCGAAATGTTATTCAAGTAGACTTGATAAAAAGACCTGTTCCGCGAGAAGAATCCCCGCAATAGTGAAAATTCAAGGTCTTCAGCCTTAGCTTCCCTGCCGTTGTGAAAGCGAGTGCCACGACGAAGTCGCAAAGAATACGATTTCGTCCTATAATCATATTCGAAAGATTCAATGATGCCACCTTCGAGATTGAATGCCTCCGTCGTAACTAAAAGCTGCCCTAATACTGCGGAATTGAAACTTGCTAGCAGGTCCCCCGAGGCCGTTTCCGCGTAAGGCAGGTCCCCGGAAGAGCTAAGTAGGATCGAGATTTCAGGCTTAGTGGCGGCCATGCCGGTAGAGGATGTGGTCAAAAGAATGCTCCCGGCTACGAAGTGAAGAAAAATGCCACTCAACCAACCCCAATCTTTCACTATGCCTTCGAGGATTTTCTGTCGAAGGAATGTGCGACCAATGTGGGGTGAGTTTCTTGAAATTCGATGTTATCAAGGCGGCGCACAGTCACTGCCAGGAGAGCATCCCCGTCTTCAGACCGTGCGTCTTGATCGATATTGGGCCCCAAATTATGTGACGAGTATTTTTGTGCAGAAGCCTTCGCTCCAACGAGAGATAAAATTCCCGCAATAAACATGAATGCTATTTTCATTTTGACTACCCCTTTTTGATTTTTGCGTCTTTAAGACAGGCAAATTTATACTCGAGTTTGAAGTCATTCTCCATACCATTTCCACGGTGTATCTGAAGCGACACGCCGGCTGTCTTAGTCAAAGTCTGTTTGATCTGGACCGTTCAGAGCTTGGGCAGAGCGGGTATTTTTTTCAGCTTTAAGTCGATGCGACAGGCAGGGTCAGTCTTCCTTCGCCACATTTTACAGAATATTGCTGTCTCAATTTGAGAAAACCCGATGGCACTCAATCGTTCAGAATTTCGTGACAAAAATTGGCAGACAAAAATTGTCCCTGTCATTTCAATAAGCTGTATCAATATGAGAATTATGCTAAGAGATGTCCGTAGTTTTCATTTGAGAGCCCGCGCCGTGGGTCCAACCTTTGCGATAGAGATAGTCATGAAGCAGTTAATGAATACATCAAAATTGTTCCTAGCAACCCTGATCTTGGCGCAGTTTGCGGCCGCTGCTGATTGCGGAAACCGACAATCCTTAAAGTCCCTGGCTCAAAAGTTTGTCCGCGTTTCGACAGCGGGACAGGGTACAACTGCAAAGGAGTCGAAAGACTTTAAAAGTTCGAGCAAAGCAATTTCGGAATTGTCAGCTGCTGCAAATCAGTCCGAACAGACAAAGGTGGCTTTGGAGTCTGCTAAATCAGTGGTCTCTATCGACGCGGTTTTAGTAGAAGGAAAAAATATCGATGAAACTCCAAGCTCATACGTGGGAAGTGGATTCATCGCGTATAGCCAATGCCATGTTTTCACGGCACGCCATGTTCCTAATGAGCATGAGTGGCTAGTCATTAACGGCAAGAGAGAGTCAGTTCCGAAAGCTACGAAGCCGCTAGGGTATAATGTAAAAATGACGATGGGCTACGGACCCAATGGCAGGCCTCAGAAAATTGAAGGTGTCGTTATTGCGGCGGGTTCGTCAGCTATTACAGCTCACGCCGATTATGCGATTATTCGATTAGATAAGAAGGTCAGTGCGAAGCCACTTCAACTAATTGCGGCTAGCGAGGCTGAGTTGGTTGGGGTGCCGATGATTTCCTTGGGCTTCCCGGCAAACGCTCAGAAAGTGGGTCAGCTGGAAGTTTATGCGTCACTAAATTGCACATCGGTTGGTCCGCAATTAGACTTCAACAAACGATACGGGGGGCAGCCAACTACTTGTGCGGGCTCGCCTGGAGTTTCTGGTGGACCAGCGATGGCAAAGGTGAAAATGGCCGACGGCACCCAAGAGTGGGGGGCAGTCGGGTTGAATTCGATCGCTGTTTCTATGGCTGAAAAGAAGTCGGCGAAGACTGCGTACGCAGGAGACGTGGGCGCTTCAGAAGAAAAGCACTTACGCATTGTTCGATTTCACGGAAACGACGACGCTATAGCAAAAATTATCGAAAACGATCTTAAGGCTAGCCCCTGCAATTGATTACAATCGGAATAGCCACCTGGACCTTTGGCGATTCCCCTAAATAGCGCGACTCGTTTTGCCGATACAAATATTGATGAGAAGCCAACCCCTATTTGTATTGATAGCGTTTTTATTTGTCGTTGAGCCTAGTGGCGCACTTACAACATTTGACAGAAATAATGATGGGCGCGTGGATCACGTTTCTGTATCGATGGGTAATTACAGTGACATAAAAATTGACTACAATTTCGACGGCACGTGGGACGCCTGGCTATTGTATAGCAACGATATTTTTATCGAAATGCGGCTTGAAAATGGAGCACCGGTCAAGACGTCAATCAGCCTTTCTTACACACAAAAATATTTAACATTTGAGACACCCTTAAAGGTGTCAAAGATCAAGTTTAAGATTATTGATAAAAAGGGTGCGCGGTGGTCAATGGGTTTTGTAAAACCGGGACAAGCTTCGCAGTTAGAGTGTTCTCAATCAGGAAAAAGCACAGAGGCCGAAATGGCGGTACACGCGGCTAGCACTGTGGCAAAAAGTCAACTCGACTCCAGCTGCTTGGCAACCGTATACAGAAAACTTGCTGCGGAGCGAATACTCGAGCTTGCAATGGATGTCATGTCAGAGGAGCCTACTAACCGGAAGTGCGTCACCGACATCTTGGAGAAGTACAAAATACCACAGTCGAGTTTAGGTAGCTTGAAAGAGGACTTTCTTTCTACAAATAGCCCGAGAAATCCATTAATTTTTTGCGAGAAGACTTCCAAGATTACCCCCGTTTCGCAATCGACGGACTTCCCTCCCAAACTTTTTATTATGTTTTCCGACAGTGATAATCTTCTTTGCATTAAGTCAGAGCCTAAGGTTGCGCGACACGAAGTCGGTCATTTAATTGCCTCAAGAGCCTGCAAAGATCTCGGGCCATCGTCATCATTCTGTGACGATTCTAAAGACGGTCCGAAAGAACAGTTTGCAAATGATTTTGAATCCGAACTAACGGTCTGTCTAGTTCATGACCTTACCCCTGGAGGAGTGAAAAACGGTTCTGCGGTCCGGGAGGGGGTGCGATCTGCTAATGGAAGTATTGCAACTAGTCAGGGAATTTCTGATGTACCGATCCAGCCTATTAATGCGCCGGATTCGGCGAAGATGCATGAGCTTACATTTGTGAAGCCTACGGCTGATTGGGTGCCGACGCCGAGTCATGTGGCGGAGGCGACGAAGGCACTGGCGAAGCCGATGATTGAGTATGCGGAGCGGGCGCGGAGTGCGATTTTGCCTTCGGTGCGCAGGCAGTTGGCGATTCTTCCGGTCGCTGATGCGCGAGAGGAAGCATCAAGTAGGGAACAGCGGCGAAAATCAGGCGTATCGCGTGTTAAAGCAGCTTCAGGTACAAGTGATCAGGCAGATCTTGAGCTTAATAGTAAGCCAATGGATTCAGTGCGAGTTAGTCAGGCGACGAATGTTGGGAAAGTGACCGCCGCTGACGACAAAGCGATTCAGGACAGTATCGGCAAGATTTCTGCCGGCGATAGAGGTGGCGTGGGAGACGCGCGAACAGCAAATCGTCAGAAGGAAAATCTGCCAGCGGGACCTAGGCGATTAGAGGGCGGGAAGGGTGTTGCTGCTGCGCCGAACCGAGCAAAGCGAGATAGTGGAGGGGCGGGGCAATCGACTGTTGCTCGCTCAAGTGATGGCGATGAAGAAATTGTCAGGAATAATGATGACTCGCAAAATAACAATTCGAGTTCCGGGGGCCGAGGGCCTGCAGCTATCAATCCTAGAGGGTTAATCGACTCTCTTGTAAACCGCGATGTTGAGGGTGTTGATGCGCGAACGTTGGCAAAACAATTGGCTGCCGAAAAAACGAAGCCCATACGGCCATTAAATGATGCTCTTATTCGCAAGGGAATCGCGATTGTTGATACTGTTGGGAATAAGTACGGGAAAAGCTACAAAGAAGCGGCGCTTAAGTACGTTATTCGTGGTGAGAAAATCACCGACATGAGCGAGTGATGAAAAAGAAACCTTTACTGCTCATTGCGATTACTCTTTTTTGGATTGGGTATTTGGCCATTTCCTTTATCCAGCACTTCAATACAGTGAGCACATTAGTCGAGGAAGATAATTTTAGACGTCTAAAAATCGTGGATTTTCATCTTTATGTAGCAAGCCCAATGTTAGCTGAAGGGAAATACAAAGCTGTACTTCAAGACCTTGATGAAGCCAAGAGTGCAAAAGAATTCGATTTTTATATTCTGCGGAAAAACGATGAAGTAATGGGCGCGTTCAACCCTGGCCAGGCGAGCGGAATCATCGAGCGATTGAAGTTTCCTCTAGGATTCTTCAAAACCGAAGATAATGAATATTTAGGGAAATCCATCCAAGTTGGAGACTTTACCCTTTCGATGGGCGTCAACATGCGCGGCAGTGGATACGTTTTAAAGAACATTGGGTTTTTTAAATGGGATTTGATTCAAGATTTACTGCTCGTAACAGGTTTTTTTGGACTTCTTCTATTTCTAGTTCTTAAAGACATTTTAGATCTTGCACGTTTCCTGTCGGGAAAAGACCGGACCAAAGCGGAGACGATCAAAGTGCGCAGCAAGGAAGCGGCGACGTTGCTGGCGGTGGCGAGTCAGTTTGAGAGGGTGAATGAGGGGTTGAAACTTACTAATCAGACGTATGCGGATTCGATGAGTCCGGCGATTAGGTATGAGCTTAATCAGGAGACGCCGGAGGCGACGGCTTTTCCGGCGATTGTGGTGCGGGTTGATGTGAATGGGTACACGTATATGTTTTTAGAGAAAAAAGATCAGTTTGTGACTCAGACTTTGAATCGGTATTTTAAGCTCGCATCGGAGATGATTGGGCGGTATGGCGGGCATATTTATCAGTTTGTTGGGGATGAGATTGTGTTTCATTTTAAGGAGATGGATTATCCGGATGCGCAGGCGCGGGCGGTGAGTTGTGTGAGATCGCTATTTGAGGTGGCCCGGCAGGTGAATGACGGCCTCAAGGAGCAGGGTGTGCCGTTTGTTGTGAAGGCGTCGATGGCGCGCGGTCGGCTGCGCTTTGTGCAGCTTGATACGGGGTTTGCGTTTGCTGGACTTCCGTTGATCGAATCGGTGCGGATGCTTGGGAAAATTGAAGAGCGCGAAGACAATATGTTGGCGCTTTATGCCGAAGATTTTAAGACTGTGACTGAGTATGCCCATGAGTTTAAGAGAGTGAACGTTGCGTTTAAGGGTTTTTCGTATCAAACGGAAATTGTTGAAGTAAAAGACTTTACGCCAGCGTCCAAGTTATTGCCTGATTTCGCCAAGCTTGAGTTGTTTAAGTCGGACAGCGATTTGGTTGAGATTTTGGATTATGTGCGTTTGAACTACTCATGTATGAAGCGGGAAGATTTTTTTGCAGCTTATAAAGTGTTGAAAGATAGTAATGTGCAAAAGGTCGGTGGCACTGTTTCAGCCGCGTTCGTTAAGCTTATTGCTGAAATTGATGCTTGGTCCATGGCAAGGCCTGATGATGAGTTAAGGATACTTGCGCTGGCATCAGTGACTAGTTTGGCTGGTTCAATCCTAAAGTCTGGTGCGATTCCAGAGCCAATGCGGGAAGTGATGGAGAAGAATCTTGAGCATCGCGATCAGCGTGTAAGAGGCAATTCAGTTTTAGCTCTCGATGAATTGAGTCCGGAATCTTATTCTTTCAAAGAGATGTTCTCACTGCCATTTAATCGGGCTGCAGCTGATGCGTTGATTGCAGAGGGCAGGCGGGATTATACTGAGGAAATGCATCGCGTGTTGAAAGACTTTTTGAAATCCAAGGATCCATTTTTCGTGGCCAGTGGTCTGTTCGTGCTGACTTATCTTTATAATTTTCACCGGCATCGCGATTCCGTTTATTTCAAAGCCAATTCATGCCTTTTAGAGGTGCCAGGTCTTGTAGCGTTTCATCTTCGAAGTAAAGACAACATGGTTCGTCGACGCGCGCAGATTTCAAGAGTGCAGTTGGACGAGCAAAAGGCGGCATAATGGAAGCCTTTCTGGCGCGCAGTCGGGGCTATGGGGCCGCAATTGCCGTGGGAAAGTCAGGCACTCATGGCGAGTTGAGCTACGATCAGCTATGGAGCATGGCCGACTCAATCCGCGGAGTTCTGCGGGAGAATTTAGCCACAGGTAAATCCGTCGCCATACTCGCTCAGCGATCGGCGTGGGCCTACGCGAGTGTTCTTGCTGCTTTAAGCGAAGGCTGCTTTTTTGTTCCCATTAATCCGGGCTGGCCGCAGGCGAGGCGGGATAAGGTTTTAACCTTGGTCGGGGCGCAATTACTTCTTTATGAAGAGCGCTATAGCGAATTATTGGCCGGGCTGGCAAAACCAATAGCTGTGAATGTCGAAAAACTTAATGCAGTTAGCGAGATTAAGAACCAAGTTATCCAGTCTAGCGGTTTGGCTTATGTGATGTTTACTTCCGGCTCTACGGGCGAGCCCAAAGGCATTTCTATTTCCCAGGAAAACCTGGCTGCATTTCTTCAAGCGATGAAGCAGGTCATACCATTTGTGGCGGGTGAACGCTTTACGCAAATTTACGACTTAAGTTTTGATCTTGGGGTGGGTGAAATTCTTTTGGCGCTCTTAAGCGGCGGGTCTTTGCATCCGCTTGAGCCCGCGGGAATGACCCTCCTCGATAAATATTTATCTCAGGCGGCGCCCACGGTGTGGAGTTCGACGCCTTCGATGATTGAATCTCTCAATATAAATAAAAATTTAACGTCCACCTCTGCCGAGAGTATTCGCTATTCGCTTATCGGCGGGGAGCGTCTCACTGTAGGGACTGCGTCCTTGTGGTCAGCCAAAGCACCCAAATCTAAAATATTTAATCTTTATGGACCTACTGAAGCCACCGTGTACCTAACTTGTCACGAGTGGCAAAAAGGCGAGATGGATTCATTAGGGGCGGTGCCTATTGGCACTCCACTTCCGGGAAATCAGATTCAGCTGGTTGATGAAGCGTTAAGGCCGGTAGGATCTGGTGAAAAAGGCGAGTTGATTATCGCAGGTCCGCAGGTGGCGGCGGGATATTGGCAAGATGACATTGGATCAAGGCGCGCGTTCGTAAAGGCTTCCGGCCGCAGGTGGTACAGGACGGGCGACGTTGCACGAGTGAACTCAAAAGGAGTGTTTGAATTCCTCGGCCGACGCGATGACCAGATAAAAATAAATGGTTTTCGTTTGGAGCTCGGGGAGATTGAAGCCGTGGCAAGAGCGGTATTTACGGATTCTGCAGTAGCAGCTCTCGCCTTAAGTGAAGAGGGCGGCGGCCAGAGGCTAGTGTTGGTCGTTCAGGGCGTTCATCATGAAGCCTCTGAAAACCTGCTTCGCGAGCATATGCAGAAGCAGCTGCCTGCCTATGCCGTGCCGGCTAAAATTTTATTTTCTCAAGATTGGCCGCTCACGGCTAATGGCAAGCTCGATCGACAAGCGCTTAGTGAAATAATTCAGCGAATTGGATAACGACTTTCCGTCGTGCAAGTTTCACATACGATAACTTGGAAAAGGCCTGGCACATTGCCCTTTGCTTTATCGAAAATCCATTTCGATAAAACCTCTGATGTAGGATTCTCAAGCCCCTTAATGTCATTCAAGTAGTAGTGATCTAGTTGATCGATGATTGGTGTCACCGCCGTCTTGATATCCCCATAATCAACCACCCAGCCGACTTTAGCGTCCAAGCCACCTCGGACAACGAAGGTGACCTTAAAACTATGACCGTGCAAACGGCCGCATTTATGGTCTTTGGGGACGCCGGGAAGCAAGTGGGCGGCTTCAAACGACATGGTTTTACGGATTTCGAATTCGCTCATATTCGTCAAATCCCTCAGGTGAGCCCCTTTTGTCAAGGCGCCCTCGCGGGGAGCGGGCTGTTCTTTTAAGAAAAACAATGGTCAGCAGTGGAAGAAGTAAAATAATCAGAAGTCTATAGTCTGGGACTTTCGGTCCCGGCCCCGATTGAATTCGTCCGCAGCTGCCGCTTTCAAAATCAAATTGAGTTTGGAACAATGGTCTGTAGGTGAGCGACACGGTATCAAGTTGTGGCGAGGTTTGCGTTTGATTAGTTACATTAAGTGTCACTTTAAATTTAACGAATCGAGCGGCGGCCGCGCCGACAAAGAGAGAAGAGTCTATATACTGGCCGACCGGATTAAATCCAGGCGAATCGCCAGATGCGAATTCAACCGTGACAGTATTTGCTACTGAACTTTGCCGAACTAAATTGACAGCCGTAATGGTGGAGATAGAACTAAAAAGTTCGATGCCTGTTGAAGTAGCGGTGTAAAGGCCTTCTCGCGAGCGCACATTGCCTAGCGCAACTAGTACGTTTGCGTAGCCCGGTTCGGATCCAGCGCCAGCTAGCGCTCCGTCTAGGTCGGTCATCCAGATTCGGCCCGTTACGCCGGCGCCCCCATGGCTACCACCATTCGTAAGGTTTGTTGTAACGCCGCTGGTGCCGCCATCCGCTGACACTCCAAGAACCCGATCGTTGATCACTTCATTTCCTGCAAACATTGCGATGGATCCGCCTCCGCCCGCGCCACCGCCCCCGCCATCGAGATTGGCACCGCCGCCTCCACCGTTACCACCATTTGCGACGACCATGCCGCTATTGGCGATGTGAACGATATCGAAGGCCATCAGAAGAATTGCCCCTCCGCCGGCGCCGCCACCGCCACCGCTTGAATCGTCGACCCCATTCGTGGAGGCGCTGCCGCCACCTCCGCCACCACCGGAGTTTAATAAAGCGAAGCCAGCATCACTTGTATTTATCGCACCTGCTACGCCGCCATCATTCGCTCCGGCTACGTTCGGATTTTCTCCATTGTCTTGGGAAGCGCTCGTTAAATTGTATGAACCACCCCCGCCGCCACCGATTCCGCCGCTTGCACCGCCCGCGCCTCCGGCCACTCCGCCACCGGCGGTTCCTGAAGCAGAGCCGCTGACAGCAGCTAGTGCTAGAGTTCCGCCATTTCCGCCATCGCCACCACCACAACGACCTTGGCCACCCGCTGAGAGGGAGGTGTTGGTGGCATTTAAGGCTGTGCCGTTGGCTCCGGAACAATCGATGGTCCCGACAATGACAATGTCGGAAAAACTTTTGATAACGAGCGGAGTATCGCCGACGGGACTAAGGGTGACGCCCGAACTCAATTCAAAATTAGTTACATTTAGTCCGTTTGGATATTGATCGGTATCAATCACGATAACGTTGTTGCTTGAGTTCCCATCGATATCGAAATTCGCGTAGGTTGTGGGGCCAAAAGACCCATGCTCTCCCGTGCCGACGTCAATGTCGCGATTTTGCGGTGCAGGTGCCGCTAAGGTGTAATCCCAACCGTAGATCGTTAGGGGCGTATGAAGTATTCCCATCGTGGAATTCCAGATGAGGTCGGCTGTGGATCGGCGATTCGTAGTTAGAAAATCTTCGCTCGCAGTCTCCGCAAACGACCGGTGGCAAGCGGTGATCGCTAAAATGAGAAGCAGAATGCGAATGCATTGGAGTTTTACATGGCCCATATCAATGTATGATCGGCAATTATCACTGCGAAGTGAAACGATGTGGGCCAAAGTCGGGTCCTAACAATGCACGCTGCTCGACGTTAGACCAAATACAGTTAAAATTTCGCTAGAGCGGGAATTCCCATCGTTGCCTTGAATTAAAGTCCGTCTTCACGTAGAAACAGCAGCCTGATGCGCGTGTTCTATTACTCATTTTTATTTTCATTTTTACTCATCAGTTTGGCCGCGGCGGAAGGGTCACGCCTTTGTGGCCATATTTTTGTTGTCGAAGGGAAATTGGATCTTAACGAAAATGAAAAGTCGCTAGTGTGCGGCTCTAGCCGAGGGGCTGAAGCCTGGAAGCAGGTTCCTCTTCCACAAGCACGGCTTCATCTTTCCTCTATCGTGCAGAATCTTGGATTTTTAAGTCCTAAGTTCGAACGAGATGGGGATGAGTTGCGACTTTGGCTCGGTCCGCTTACTAAAATTAAAAATTTGAATACGGAAGGTGATCAACGGGAACTTGATCCCTCAAAGAAGCGCAAAATCGTTGGCGCACCGATGACGCCAGAAAAGCTAAATGAAGTTCAAGCGTGGGCAAATCTGAAATTGAAAAGTCAGGGGCACGCGTGCCCTATAGTGGCAATCGAAGCCCAGCGTTGGGATGGGAATGTTCTAGTAAAAACCCAGTTAAATGGCACCCAATCGATCGCAAAAGTCATGGCTACAGGACTTGATGGACTAAATCCAGATATTTTTGATCGCTACCGGCCCTTTGAGGTTGGTGACAAGTATGACATTCGAAAAACCCAAATCTTGACGTCGCGGCTACTGTCAGAAGGCCTGTTTCAGAGCGCATTTTTTATTGCGGAATGTAATGGTGATGCCGTCAATTTGGACCTACAGACATCCATCGGCAAGCCTAAAATGTTTCGCTTCGGGATCGGAGCTTCGACGGAAGAGTTTCCGTTTGTCGATATCACTTTTAAAAATTCAAGACTCGACAATAAAGCATCCTCTTTCACGTCCACACTACATGTGTCGCCTTTAAAACAGCGTTTAACGGCAAGTAGTGAACTTTATGTTCTGCCGGGGTGGCATCGCACGTATTTAGGTCCGCGGTTTACTGTTGCTCGGATTGAGGAGCGGTCGTATCAGGAAAACAGTGCCCGCGTCGGCGGGGATATTGGTCGCAACTGGGATATATGGGGGACAAGGTTTAATGCGAAATGGGGCCCGACGTTAAACTACGTAGATACAATCCGAGGAGTTGGTCCTGAGGACGCTAAGTTTTTGACTCTTGATGCATCGGTCTCTTTGATGAGTCATCTTTACGAATACTACATCTGGGATCAGTATGAAGGATGGAACGCGAACTTTCTTTTTAAGGGACAGCGCGAGGGGCTAGAGTCTAAAATAAACTTAAATCGTTACGAACTAAATTTTAAGAATCTGTGGAATCTCGGAAACTATTCTCCGCCTTTGTTTGTCCTTGGCACGCGATTTCAAGGGGTTAACGTAGCGACAGATGCAGCCAACACCACTCAAGCATTGTCGGAGGTTCCCATTGACGACCGAGTGTTTGCCGGCGGCGATGACAATGTCAGAGGCTTTTCCAGGAAGAGTCTTGATAACGCAAGAAAAGGTTATTTAACAATGGCCTATCTTGGGTTTGAACTCAGACTGATAGAGCAGATTCGGTGGCGAATCCAGCCACTGCTTCTTTATGATGTAGCAAGACTTGGCCTCGGGCGTGAAACTTTGGATCCGCCGCTCTTTACCTCATGGGGAGCAGGTGTACGATGGCCATCTCCGTTTGGCGTGTTTTACGCAACAGCAGCAAAGGGCGAAATCGTTAACGGCAATGCAGTTGCCGATCAGTATACCCAAGAGTGGGTCTATTTCTTAAGCTTCGGGCAAGGGTTTTAGAATGAAGTGGCTTAAACGTATTTTGTTGGTTCTTTTAACTGTTTTTACCGCGCTTCTTTTGAGTGTCGGCGGGACTGTTTATTGGGCAATTAAAAATCCCAGTGCTGCTTGGCAGATTGCTGAAAAAAAGTATTTTCCCAAAGATTTAAATGTCACTTGGTCAGCAATGGCGTTTGAGGGACTTCGCACAACAGGACTTAATGTCACACTCGACTGGAGTACGGAAAATTTAAAGATCAAAAAGGAATCACCTTCAATAAATTTTAAATTAGATAAAGTGAACTTAAGAATCTCGCTCTTTCCCTTTGGCAATGGGCCAAAAGCCATTGTTCACGAGCTTCGCGCCATTTCGACCGATCCGATTATTTTAAGGCTTAGTGAATCAGCCGAACCTGAGGTTGAAAAAAGTCCGTTTCAGATGGTGACTGACTTGCTTGAGCTCGGGCAAAGACTTTTTGGTTGGGTGGAGCTTGAGGTTGTTGCTGTCGATATCAGCGAGGTTCGAGTTTCCACAGGAGAAGCGAAGCCCACAGCATTAACCCTTAAGGCTAGCCAAGCCTCCAAGGCCGATCATTTAAATGTCAGCACAGGGATTTCGCTACCGTCTAAAGATCCCTTAAATATTTCATTGGATGCGGAGCTTTGGTCAAAGCATTTCGATACAGATGACCCCATTAACAAATCGGTGATCAAGTTTAAGAGCGAGGCTTTAACTGGGGATCTAAAGGCCGACATTAGTTATAAGGACGAGACTGCGCTCATAAACCTTAGCGGGAAAATAAATTATGCGACGGGAAAAAGCAATTATCGCGTGAGCCCGGTAGCTAAAATTAAGCTTAACGATTCGGAAGCTGATGTCGAAGTGCGGTCAGACATCGACGGAATTCCCGGATCCTTGGGCCGCATCAACAATTTGATCGCAAAGCTAAAGGTTCCACTTGAGGATAACCAATCTTGGAGTGAAGAGCCTGCGACGATATCCGTTCTTGCTCCAGTTGAACTGTTTTTTATTGATAAGAACATGCGGCAACCGATTGAGGAGTCTTGCCAGTGTAAGATTCCAGAGGTGCTGGAAGTCAAAGTGGAGGGTAAAGCGTGGCTTGCAGCTCTGACGTCGGAGCCAAAGAAGAAGCAAAATGCACTTGATGTGCGCGTTTCGGTTGAGAGTGTTAAGAACAAGCTATTGGAGGTCGACTTGAGGGGTGACCTCAAGGCTGATAAAGAGGGCAAGGAATTCACCTTCCATCCGCAATTAAACAGTGAGGTGGTGATTCATAGTTATCAAGGCATTCGCAAATTCCTAGATGCAAGAGGCGTCTTAATACCGGCACCATTTAATGTTTTGGAGGGGAAGGTTTCCCTCGTCGCGCGCGGGCCGGTCAATACGGTAGATTCGAAGTATGTTATCCCCGCGGTTATGACAGCGGATTTATCGTCAACGAGGCAGAAGATCGACTTAAAGCTGGAAGTGACGACGAACGTCGACACGAAGTTTAAGGGTGCTGACATTGACGTCAGTGCAAAAATTGCTGATTTACAAATAGAGCTGCCGCCGCTGGATCCACTTAAAGGCAAACCGCGGGTCGTTGCTGACAAGCGCATTCTAAAATCTCCTGAAGATCGCACTCCAAAGGAGTCAAAGTTTAAACTCACGCTAAGTGTACAAGCGGAAACTACGAAACCTTCGGCCATTCGTCTGCTGTCGCCATACTTTAAGCCATATTTGCCTATTTCACTTAAAGTAGTTAGGTCCGACGAGAAGGACAATTCAGGTTTCATTCGAACAGCGCCTTTTGATATAGTTTATTTGCGGCGTAAAATGACGGTTGAGAAAATGGTCTTGGACCTCTCTCGTTCGGAAGTGGGAGTAATTCCCGTTGACGGGCGCATTCGTGTTGAGCAGACGCAATACACAGTTTTTATTGATATAAAGGGGCCCTCCACCAAACCAAGCGTCATTCTTAGCAGTGATCCCTATTTGCCAGAAGCGGACATCGTATCGGTTCTTCTCTACGACAAGGTCACCGACCAATCGGGAGAGACGGAGACGGCGGGGAGTGTGCAAGCCGCGATGGCTGATCGAGCCATCGGACTCTTTGGACTTTGGGCGTTCGCCGCGACGCCGATAAAGAGTTTTTCTTATAATCCAGCGACCAAAGTGTATACCGCAACTGTCGCGATAAGTAAGGATGCCTCGGTGGGGATAGGTACGAACTGGGAAGAGGCGACCCACCTCGAGCTTAGGAAGCGGGTGTCGCGGCGCTGGGTTTTAACTGCAGCGTGGACGCCGGCCACACAAGAGGAAGAAGAAAGAACAACGTTAGTTTTGCAGTGGGAAAAAAGATTCTAGCGCACTTTAGAATCCGACGTTGATCAATGGGGCTACCGTAAACGGACCGCCCTCATTGAAATTAGCGAGCCCAATCTGGATGCCATGTAAGTTCGCCGCTATGTTGATGAGACCAAGCTGCAAGCCATAAACGGTGCGAGCCCTATTATAGAGCCCGATTTGCACGCCGTAGATATCCATGGTTTCGCCAAGATTTGCAAACAGCGCCGCTTGGAGGCCGTAAATTCGGGTGCGATATTGATTTATATTTGCTAGGCCCGCGATCTGAAATCCATAGATGTAAGTGTTCCCTTCATTCCAGTTGAAGACTCCTGATAGGGCACTACCTATGAACTCTTGCTCAGTTCGGTTGCCGATAACCGCAAGGTCGATACCGCTCATGTTTTTGTTGTACCCCATGATAACGCTTAGACGGAGGCCACTTACGGAAAATTCCGTAGAAGGGAACTGCACCGGAGCGAGGAGGGCAAGCTCAAGGTGAGTAGTGCTTGCGGCACTCACCGTAGGACTTAGAGCGCCGAAGAGCAGAATTAATAGGCATCGAGTGATCATCACTTCCATAGTATATGCGCAATTGGATAGCGGCCAGTCTCGATTTGAGATGGCAATCCGATGTAAATGAGTTGATCAAAATCCCGATAAAAGATTGCTCAAACATCAGGCGGTTTCGGCTGGATTAAAGGCCTGCTGCTGGGCTCCGAAGAGATTGTGAGGGGCTAATTAATGGTCGATAACAATCGAGTAGTTGTGGGTAGTAAATTTAAAATCCTCTTGGTTGTTTGCCTAACGATTTTGTTAATAGCCTGCGACGGCATGAAATCGGGCGAACTCAAAGGCGACAGCTACAATCCCGCAGGTGGAATTCCAACGGCCGACGCTGGCATAAATCAAATCGTAACTTTTCCGACAGACAACGTCATGCTTAGTGGCGTCGGTCAAGATTCAGACGGCCAGGTTGTGGAGTATCGATGGGTTCAAGTAAGTGGACCAAGCTCAGCGCGTTTTGAGAACTCTTCTAACGCCTCATCGCGGGCGCGGGATCTTGTTCCTGGAACTTACGTCTTTCAACTAACAGTTAGGGACAACAGAAATTTCAGCGGTTCGGATACAATCGTCATCACAGTACTTCCGCCCGTTCCTAATTCTGCTCCCCGCGCAGCCGCAGGTACAAATCAAACAATTACTCTTCCCGTCAGTGCAGTTTCACTAAACGGAAGCGGAACAGATTCAGACGGCACCATCGCAAGATACCAATGGAGTCAGATTAGCGGGCCAAGTTCCGCGAACTTTGCGTCACCAACATCAGCTGCGACTTCAGTCACCGGGCTAGTCGCTGGAACTTATGCATTTCGGCTATTGGTGACGGATGATGATGGTGATACTGGAAGTGACTCATTAATCATCACGGTCATGGCAGCTCCGCCACTCTTGGCACCGCAAGTTGACGCCGGTCCAAATCGCGCGATTATAATTCCGGCGAATTCCATAATTTTAAATGGATCTGGCACTGATGCAGACGGAACAATAACTTCATACGTTTGGAATCAAGTTAGTGGTCCGGGTACAGCGACACTTGTCAACATGAATACGTCAACTCTTACCGCCACAAATCTTGTTTTGGGCACCTATGTATTTCGACTTGTCGCTACTGATAATCATGGCCTGACGGGTGAGGACACTGCCACCGTAGTGGTCAATCCCGCGGCGAATGTTCCGCCCGTCGCAAACGCAGGCGCCCCACAAATTATTACGCTACCAACAAGTTCCATTTTACTTAATGGCACGGGGACAGATCCGGATGGATCAATAGCGTCCTTTGCATGGGTACAATTATCCGGCCCATCAAGTGCCACTTTAACTAATGCAAACTCTGCCGGCATGACTGCCTCGCAGCTAATGGTCGGGGTTTATGTTTTTCGGCTAACCGTCACCGACAATTCTGGAATAACCGCTTCGGATTCGGTTAACGTAACCGTCAACCCTGCGCCTAATATTCCGCCCACTGCATCAGCTGGACCCGATCGAACAATTACGCTGCCAACAAACTCTGTGACTCTTTCCGGCTCTGCGAACGATCCCGATGGCACTATAGTTTCTTATTCTTGGTCACAGGTTAGTGGACCTGCATCTGCGACGTTAAGTGGAGCAACGACCGCGACCCTAATCGCATCGAGCCTCATTGCGGGTAGTTACATATTCCAAATTTCAGTTATGGACAACCGGGGCGCAGCGGCAGTCAATACAGCCACAGTGACAGTGAATCCCGCGCCGCCAAACGCTCCGCCAGTAAATGATGCCGGTGTAAATCAAACAGTTATTTTGCCGGCGAATAGTGCAACCCTAATTGGGAGCGCGTCTGACTCTGATGGCACGATAGCTTCCTATCTTTGGACGCAGGAAAGCGGCCCGTCCGCGGCAACGCTATCAGGCACCGGTTCGCCAACCCTCAACGTGAACGGAATGATTGCCGGGACATACGTATTTAAATTCGTAGTCACAGACAATGGCGGAGCTTCGGCGACGGATACTGCTTCAGTCCTAGTGATCAGTCCACCCAACCAGGCTCCCACCGCGAACGCAGGCGCGGACCGAAACATAACTTTACCAACGAGCGTAGTGACTCTACCGGGTAGCGCCACCGATCCAGACGGAACGATTGCTTCTTATTTTTGGTCACAGATAAGCGGGCCCACTACAGCGCTTCTCTCCAACAGAACGACGAACACGCTTACAGCATCAACTCTCAGTCAAGGCACTTACGTCTTCCGATTGACTGCGACCGACAATGCCGGCGCAACCAACACAGACGATGTGATCGTTATAGTTAATCCTTGAGATTCACTAATTTTTAAGCTCTTCTAATGTTATTATGCTAGTCTGCGCTCGA
>JAYSTF010000029.1:0-5485 GCA_043720065.1 Pseudobdellovibrionaceae bacterium
TTACGCCATTCAAATGACCGATCTCAACTAATGCTTTGGCCAGCGCCTCGGCCTGCTCAATGGTCTTCATAAAAGCGCCACTGCCGAACTTCACATCCAAAACCAAGCCTTGAACACCTTCAGCCAACTTCTTCGACATGATGGAAGCGCAAATCAAGGGAATCGAATCCACTGTGCCCGTGACATCTCGAAGCGAATAAAGCTTTAGATCTGCCGGGCAAATATCTTTTGTTTGACCAATGATGGCGGTGCCGAATTCAGAAACCAGCATTTTAAAACGATCTAAGTCTAATCGAACATCGAATCCTGGAATAGACTCAAGCTTATCAAGCGTTCCGCCAGTGTGGCCCAGGCCCCGGCCGGCCATCATTGGCACAGGGACACCGGCTGCGGCGACGAGGGGAGCGATGATTAAACTCGTTTTATCTCCAACGCCACCAGTGGAATGCTTATCAACCGCAAGTTTACCCAGAAAAGTGAAGTCTAGTGTGCGGCCTGAGCGCATCATGGCTTCAGTTAACCAAGAGGTCTCTTGGCTTGAGAGCGGCTTAAAGCAAACTGCCATTAGCCAAGCAGACATTTGGTAATCGGGAATAGAGCCGTCGGTATAGCCTTTAATTAAAAAATGAACTTCATCTTTTGTATGCGCTTCGCCCCGACGTTTTTTTTTAATCAATTCGGCCGGGATCCAACTCATGATTAGTAAGCTCCGGGTTGTACGGCAAGACCACTTAAAATATTCACGCCGTGGCTCGTGCCGATACGACTGGCACCGGCGACGATAAAACGCTGGAGGGCAGCGAGGTCGCGGATGCCGCCACTTGCTTTGATTTGCAGACGATCACCAACGGCCTTTTTCATTATCTGAATATCTTCGATCAATGCACCCGATTGATTGAATCCGGTTGAGGTTTTTACGAAATTAGCACCGGCGCGCTCAGCGGCTTCGCAAGCTTTAGTTTTCTCATTGTCGGTTAAAAGCCCGGTTTCTAGAATGACTTTGACGGTATGTCCCTGCGCAGCTCCGACGACGGAGGCGATATCAGCTTCAACGACCGGCCACTTCTCAGATTTAAGTGCCGCAAGATTAATAACCATGTCAAATTCAGTAGCGCCCGCTTCAAGCGCCCCGGCCGTCTCATAGGCTTTCGTGGATGAGGTGTTACAGCCAAACGGAAAGCCAATGACCGAGCAAATTTTAATTGGCGAATTATTGAGCTGGGTCGCACATCGCATGACCCAGAAGGGATGAACACAAACCGAATGGAATTTATAAGTCAGAGCCTCGACGCAAAGCTTATCGATTTCGGCTTGTGTGGCTTCTGGTCGCAATAAAGTGTGATCAATACATCCCGCAATGTCCATTTATAGAATTCTTGTGGACGGACATCAAAATGACAAGCTAGTGATCTTTTTTTGGGAGCAAGTACCAATGCAGCAGGTTCATTTTTTAGTTAGCGGGCGGGTTCAGGGTGTGGGGTATAGGGCTTTTGTTGAACGGCAAGCTTTGGCTCTAGGCATTTCCGGCCAGGTGCGCAATCTCCATGATGGGCGGGTAGAGCTCATAGCCAAGGGAACGGAGGAACAAATCAGCGATTTGAAGGACCGACTCTTAAAAGGCCCTCGTCTGGCCCAGGTTTTGGCCGTTGAGGCAAAAACTATTGCCGGAGCCCGTCATTTCGAGGGATTCTGTATAGAAGAGGACGGCAAATTACCATGGTACGGCTCTTAAAAATCATTCTTTGTTTTGCGATCATGGCGAGTGGCTCATCGAGTATGGCGCAAAACGATGACAACCAAACCTCAGGTCGTAGCGCCGGGCCAAGAAAACAAATCGCCACAATTATCTTCGCGGGCCTAGCTGGCGGCGTTTTGGGTTTAAGCACGTTAAGTTTTTACGGCCGCCCGCAAGACAAGCTCGCCAATGTTCCCATGGGCGTCGGTCTTGGTGTCATCATCGGCACGATTTACACGACTTTTAGAGCCGCATCGGCACCGAGAGAATTCTTGGAAACCGGCGATAATGGCGGTTGGAGTACGGGACGAGAGCCCGAGTCTTGGACACTAACAAAACCACTTGCTCCAGTGTCGCCGCTTTTGGCAAGCGCTGGTTGGCAGTGGAGTTTCTAGCCAACCTTCTTCTTCACTAAATTTGAGAGCGATTGCATAGCAGATTGGGCCGCGTTCGGCACAGTGCCATGTATTTTGATTCCGCCCGTAGAACTACTTGGAGCGCCAGGGTTCACTGGAATTCCCGGGCGAGGACTCGATGACGGACGCTGCTGATTCTGCGGCGTCAGCGCCATGGGATCACTATGAGCGCCCCCCTCGGGTTTCTTTTTGCCGAGGTAAGTCTCCGCGTCTTCGCGATGGATTTTTCCCTCTTGAAGAAGCTTCGTGACGTAATTTTCAAAAGTGATCATGCCTAGGTCGCTTCCCACTTGCATACTCGAAGGAATTTGGAAGGTCTTTCCTTCACGAATCAAGTTAGCAACGGCAGGTGTGTTGACAAGAACTTCGATGGCCGCAATTCGGCCAGGTTTATCGGCACGTTTAAAGAGCGCCTGGGCGATAACTCCGCGTAAACTTTCCGCAAGCATCGTTCGAATTTGCTCTTGTTGCGAGTCAGGAAACACATCGATGATACGATCCACGGTTTTAGCGGCACTGTTCGTGTGAAGAGTTCCAAAAACCAAGTGACCGGTTTCAGCGGCGGTGATCGCGAGCTGAATCGTCTCTAAGTCCCGCAACTCACCTACCAGAATGATATCTGGATCTTCACGCAACGAAGCTTTTAAAGCATTCGAGAAACTTTTAGTGTGACTTGAAACTTCGCGCTGGTTGATCAGACAGCCACGGTTTTCATGTACGAATTCAATAGGATCTTCGATGGTGATGATATGCTCTTTACGAGTCATATTGATCGTGTGAATCAAGGCCGCAAGTGTTGTCGACTTTCCCGAACCGGTCGGGCCCGTGACAAGGACTAATCCGCGGGGAGCATCGATCATGTTGTGAAGACTTGCGGGAAGCCCAAGTTCATCGATTGTTTTAATAACTTCAGGAATAACCCGGAAAACTCCGCCCATTCCACGTCGCTGCATAAACACATTCACACGAAAGCGAGCAACGCCGGGGAGCTGATAACTGCAATCAAGTTCCCAGTTTTCAATAAACAAACGTTTTTGCTTTTCATTGAGGATTTCAAAGACAAGTGATTGGATGCCATCATTGTTAAGTGGTGGATGATCAAGGGGAACCATGTCGCCATGAACCCGAAGGTACGGCGGTGCACCGGCTGACAAGTGCATATCCGAGGAATTTCGTTCCACCATAAGTCGGAAAAGCTTATCAATTTCAGCCATCTTAAAACGCTCCCTACTGATGCTTTCTTATCGGGTCACAGCTCTCTATAATTGAGGGGACTTAAAGCCTGGACTCGACCAGGTAGAGCAAGTTAAGGTGCCGCCATGTCCGGAGAAATTCTCATCAGTGTGCGCCCCAACCAGACCAGAGTCGCGTTCGTCGAGGACGAGGTCGTTACCGATCTTAAAATTGAACGAAAAATGTCCCCAACCTTGGTCGGGTCGATCTTTCGCGGCAAGGTTGTGCGGGTTCTTCCTGGCATGCAGGCCGCCTTCGTCGACATAGGCCTCGACCGCGCTGCGTTTCTTTACGTTGGCGACGTCCGGGACGATGTCTCGGATTTAGAGCCGAAACTCTTCATTGATGACGAGCCCGATGATCCAGACGAGGACTCTTCAGGTCCAGAAGAGGGCGGGCGCAATAGCTCCGAGGTTCAAAGAGTTCCAATTCAGGATCTTTTACATGAAGGCCAGCACCTTTTGGTGCAAGTAGCCAAAGATCCTCTTGGCACCAAGGGCGCTCGCATAACGACTCATGTGTCGCTCCCTGGCCGCCATATTGTTTACATGCCGACCTTACTGCACTTAGGCATCTCCCGCCGAATCGAAGACGAAGCTGAGCGCGAAAGACTACGAAAGCACGTTGAGGATTTAAAACCCAACGGTGGCGTTATCGTTCGAACGGCGGGAGAAGGGGCAACTCCTGAAAGCCTAAAAGCGGATCTCGAATACTTAGAGCGTCTTTGGAAAGACATATTAAAAAATTACGAGAAGAGAAAGACCCCTGGCCTTGCTTACTCTGAATTGGATGTGGAACTACGCGCTCTTCGCGACATGCTTGGCGAAGGCGTTCGGCGCGTGCTCGTGGACGAGCCAGCGATCTTCAAAAAGGTCGTTACGTTCGTTACTCAGTTCATGCCGAAATACAAAAACATCATTGAAATTTACGATGGCAGCCAACCCATTTTTGATCTCTATGATATCGACCTAGAAATTTCTCACTCACTGGACCGCAAGGTGTGGCTCAAGTCGGGCGGTTACATCGTAATCGATGAGGCCGAAGCCCTCGTCGTAATCGATGTGAACACTGGCCGTTTCGTCGGTAAAAAAGATTTAGAAGACACGATTCTAAAAACCAACTTGGAAGCCGTGAAAGAGATTGCGCACCAGCTTCGCATCCGCAATTGCGGCGGCATTATCATCATCGACTTTATCGATATGGAAAAAGAGATCCATAAGGAAAAGGTCATGAATCAACTTGGCGTTGAACTACAAAAAGACCGCGCGCGAACTCTTGTCGTATCCATGTCAAAACTGGGCCTTGTCGAAATGACCCGCAAACGCATTCGCCCAAGCCTCGTCTCCACATTGTGCGAACCCTGCCCCTATTGCGACGGCAAAGGCTACATCAAGCGCAAGAGTACGATCGCTAGCGAAATCTTCCGCTCGTTAGAGCGCGAAGACCGCAAATCGGAAGCCAAAGTCAGCACCGTGGTGCACTGCCATTCAGATTTAGCGGACTACATCTACGCCGAAGAATCCGAAATGCTCGAATTCATCGAAAAGAAAATCAAACGCTCCATCGCCTTCAAAGTCGAACCCGGCTACCACCAAGAACAATTCGAAATTTACTCGAGCATCAAGCCTGAGCCTAACCCCACCTCTTAGCGCCTTTCTAGTCCGGCGCCGGACCGGCATCGGGTCGAAAATTTTTGGCCAAACAGAGTTACAATTCTATTCAGGTAAGCTCTGATTTTGTGAGTAGGCGAGGCGCCACAAAGGAGGGGTTTAGGGGCGTTTGGCTTTCGTATATTCACAAGTTGCTTCGACTTGCAGTTTCCCGCCTTTCAGATCAACAAAGATGGGTTTCGACGCAACTAACAGTTCCTCTCGCTCGTCTATCGCTTTGCGCTTATACAAGGGCGGAACGTTCTCCCAATTTAGCAAACTGGCTAAAAATCGAAAATCCTTGTCCCCGCAGTAGTAAGCATAGAATCCGTATTCGTAGGCATCGTTTACAGCAAAAATTTCCCGAAAAAAAATGGCCGCGCTCGGAGTAAAGTCATCGTCAGGTCCGAAAGTTTGAGAGTTAGAAAATGGCGTCGAGATCCCGTCTCTGC
>JAYSTF010000030.1:0-45238 GCA_043720065.1 Pseudobdellovibrionaceae bacterium
AGTATCGACTTTAAATGTTTAGCCCAGTGCTTATCTCAACTGAAGTCCGGGCAAACTGCTGAGATCCCAAGTTATGATTTCGCCATTCACAAACGCAAACCTGAAATGGTCAAAGTCGCCGCCAAACCTGTGATATTGGTCGACGGAATTTTGATATTTCACTCCGAGCCCGTGCGTCGGCTGTTCGATGATTTAATTTTTTTCGACGCTCCCGAAACTCTCCGCTATCAGCGGCGCCTTGAACGTGACGTCAACGAGCGCGGGCGCTCCGCAGACGGCGTTCGCAACCAGTTCTTGAATCAGGTGAAGCCGATGCACGACGAATTCGTGGAGCCCTCCAAGGTTCACGCCAGAATGGTGGTAAGCGGTGCCGACGGCTTTGACGCCACGGTCGCTGAATTCAAACGGCGGCTGCTAGAAATTATCGGCAAATCATAAATATTCTCCAGATTGCAATTACCTAAATCATATTTACGTTCACTCTCGAAAGTTCCGAGGGGGCCACTGTTTTTGAGGTGAATGGGAAGAATATGATACTGCAGCCACAGGGTCCAAGTGAGAAATTTTTGAAGAACGATGTAGAAGCCTATCGGCGAATCTCTGCCATGAATCTCCTCAAAGAACTTGCCAAGCGCATCACCTTGTCGTTGAGCTCAGCACCTGAAATAGCAAAACGTGATCGTGTAAACGCGATTTCTGAAAATCGAGTTGAGATGAAATTTACTGCCTCTCTCGAAATTCTGCAGAAGGTGGAACGGCTCAAAGAATGGCTCGCGCATAAGCATCCCGATCTTTCTTTGGGGGAACTATTCGAAAAGCTATGCGACCTTGGTTTGAGCGAATGGAATCCTACAAAAACCGCGGCGCCGAGAAAACGCCGCGTTAAGACCCTTGCCGCTCATGCAATCAAAGGGCCGCAATCAATGCCTTTGGCCTTCCCAAGATGGCGAATCATTTGAACGCAAAAGACTGACGCGTGGACAGGTGGATGACGCTCATTGAAGGAACAGAGTTGAGAAACCCTCAAGATATTAAACAGATATTTGGGAATAATGTGGATTTTGTGAGTGGAGCAGAAATGTTAGCTTACTTGATGGACCTACAGGGACTTATCCAATCTGATCTTGCTAAAGAACTTGGCGGTCAGCCTATCGTTTCAAAAATTTTAAAGGGCGAACGCGAATTGAATCTTAGACAAGTCAAAGCGCTAGCAAAACGGTTCAACGTCTCACCACAAGTTTTTATTGAATGAGGACTGCAGAAATTTGGTTTGCGGCTGCGAAGTGAGACTGGGTATTGACATAGTACCACTGTGTGGTACTATAGAGCGATGGACATCATTTGAGGAAGCCGCTACAGTCATTCAGGCGGCAATGACGGTCACAATTGAAGACGATGCAAGTGTCGACGAGCAACGGTTTGTCACCATCGGAGTATCGTGACGAAGAGGCCATTCGAATTATTTCGGCCCGCAAAGCCACCAATAAGGAGAGTGAGATTTATGAAAAAAGAATACGATTTTAGCAAGGGTAGGATAAACAAGAAGCCATTGGCTGACCCCAAGATGTCGCGGGTGTTAACCAGTATTCGTCTTGATGGAACAGTTTTTCAGTGGTTTATGGCAGAGTCCGAAAGGACTGGAGTGCCTTATCAGACCTTGATAAATTCCTATCTAAAGCAAGCCATTGATACGCCTTCTCCTAAAGAATTGGATAAGCGCCTCCAATCTGTGGAGAAGGTAGTCTTCAAAAAAACCGCAGGTCGCTAATTCCTAAGACGCCATTGGGCTCTTCGGACTCTTCTCGATTTGGGGCTCCTGCCCTATCGAACCTGGCAACAATTATTCACGGGGACCTCTGCTGTGACATGCTTGGCCGAATTTTTGTTGCGAGACAAATCATCAGGGGGATAACTTGCGGCAAATAAAATGCTCGTATCGACAAGGCAACCATTTTTAAGAGTCGGTTGCGCAGAAACAGTTTTAAGAACTTCAGAAAATCTGATCACTCCCCCATAAGCCATTTTTAAATTTCAGCATCCTTATCTGTGAGTGGTTTTGCCGATTTTTTATCTTTTTGTTTTTCGTCTGGTGGAGTTTTTAAAAGTTCGATGAGCTCTGGCGACGCTTTCCCACGATTTTTTTCGTAGAACTCTCGCAGTCAAGGCCAACCACTTTTGAGGGTGTTCCTTCGAGTGGAGCAAGGGGAACAACGAAGGGTGGGTCTTTAAGAGGACGTCTAAGAAATAAGTCGTGAATACATCAAACGAACCAACCCGAAAATGTTCGCTTACGTGCGAACTGAGACCACCATTGACGGCTACAGATTTGTGAATGAAGTAAGGCTGGACCAATAACGGCTCTAGGGATGGCGTTCCTGCCTTAATCGAATTTCTATTTTCGAATACATCGATTTTCGCCAAATTTTCGCTAGCGCGAAAATTTGGTAGCGGGGAAGGGAATTGAATTTTCTTTGTAAGATATTGATATTATTTAACTAATATATTCTAAGTATCGCAACATACCCCCATAGTTACCCCAAAATCGAGGCTCTGCCCAAGAGCCCGAACACTTTATCCTTGCTCTCTGTATACCAATTAGTATACATTAAGAAAGTGAAGAAACGCGACGTTGAACAAGTTCTCAAAGAGAGCGGCTGGTGGAAGTACGACGAGGGCGGCAGTCATGAGAAATGGACCAATGGAGCGCTGAAAACCACGCTTCCCAGGCACCGAGAGATTAAAGAATTCACGGCGCGTGGAATTATCAAGCTCGCAAGAGCGAACCCCGGAAGGAAATAGTTATGAAGGTGCAAGGATTTTTACATAAAGAGAAAGGCGGCTGGGCAGTGGAGATGCCGCTTCTCTTGATCTTCACCCAAGGCCATACAAAAAAAAATGCCTATGCCATGGCTAAGGACGCGGTTGAATCTCTCGTAGAAAAAGACGGCTTCGCGGTTAAGATTCATCCCGGCGAGGGCAATGACTTCACCCTCTCTGCCAACGACGATCAAGCGCTTATGGCTTTCATTTTGAAGCAGCGGCGCGCCGTTAGCGGGCTCACTGTCAGAGAAGTTGCAAAGCGGCTGGGGTCTAATTCACCACGAGCCTATTCCAAGTACGAGGAAGGGGCCACCAAACCCAGCCTGGAGAAATTTTCGGAGTTGATGCAGGCCATTGACGCTCATGCCGATTTGGTTCTCAATGTGGTCAAGAAGCGGACGGCGTGACTTTAAGCCGCGCTTCGAAAAAGCCACCACCTTGGAGCCGAATTGAATTCAAGGCACGCGATTTTTGGGTCCTCTTCCTTTGCGCAAGATCAAGTTTACACTTTACACCATACTACCCGCATCCGAATGTCACTTTTTGAGCAGAGTCGTTCGAATGCGCTCTGGGCTTGGCACTGCTGGAATTTCTTGATCAATTGACGCATCACCGATGAGGTGACTCGTAAATAGCTAGGATTTTCTGAATGTCGACCTCCCTAATTCGATAGTGTAGATTGCCAGTCTTCAACTTGGGAGATCAGCGTGAACTACAAAAGCAAATGGGAAAAGAACCCGTGGCGTCCAAAGACAATCGTGTATGAACCAACGAACGAGAGGCTTACAGCAAGCGCCGGGTTGGGGCCGTTAATCGACACTTTTATGGCAAGCCCTGAATTCTCCGAGGTCAAAGCGTGCTTACCGGAAAGAGTCGGTAACTCGAGCTACAGCGCTGAGCATTTGGCGATGATAAGTTGGGAGGCAAAAATCCCAGACATCACCAACTGGCAGCCTTGGGTCTATACATTCGAGCAGATTAAAAAAGCCAATGAGTTAGGTAAAGCTCTTCCCGCAATCGATGTAGGCTTCATGATGTATGAGCCTGGGTGGGCTCAAGGCGTGCAATATCCCATTGTGGACCTATTTTCGGATTTGGGTAATCGAGTTAAACAATTTGGGTCTGATATTGAAAAAGTCCTTAAGAAAACACTCGACTTAAGAACGAGAGGGTATGACTTTATTTAAAACACTAGTTACCCGAGCGCTATCCTGCGAAGAAATGCGGTAGATTTCGAGTCGCCGCGAAAGCTCAGCTCCCGGTTTTATGCCATTTGATTGAGGGTTTTTTGCCTTCGAGGGCGCACTCCCGAAGATAGAGATTGATTAAGTTCTGATAAGCTACTCCCGTCTCGTCGGCGAGTTTCTTAAAATACTCAATCGTCGGTGCATCGAGCTTGATTGTGACCTGTTTTTTCAAACGAGCGTTGTACGCACCACGTTTACCTTTTGAAAAATCGTATTCTTTTTTCATGCTAAACCTCTTCGTATTGTTTACGTTCGTGTTTCGTCGCCTTTCGCGCCGAGATAATTCGAATTTCATTTTCAGTCTTCTCAGCGTGAACCACGACTAACAAGCGAGTATCTACACTGACACCGATCAAAATCATTCTCTCTTCGTGATCTGAATGAGTAGGATTGTCGATCAACAAGTGAAAGGGATCGAAAAAGCAGCTTTGCGCCTCTTCAAACGAAACTCCGTGTTTCCTTTGATTCGAAATATTCTTGCTTTTATCCCAGACAAACCGCATACCTATAATTATAAGATAATTATCTTGTAATTACAACCTGGTTCAAGTCCCTAACGGCGGTCCATCCATGAACGAATATACGAGATTTGAGAAAACTCGATGGAAAACCAGAAGTTCAACCGTAGAACCGTTCAAAACCGCTGCAGATTCGAAAGGTTACAAAAAAGTGCAGGTAAAGTAAGAAATGGTAGCCAGTTCGTAACCTTACCTGCACTTTTGCAAATACACAAAAAGACTGAGTTTTCTGGAGCCGAGCGGCTTCGCATTTCCCAGGTTTTCCTCGAGTTGTATGAAAAGGGGCTATCCCTGACCGATATTTCCCGCCAGACGGGAAAGGCCAAAAACACCATCCGAGATACACTCTCCTTCGGGCCGGAATAGAATTGCGACCGAACGTGGCGGTCCCGATTGCCAAGGTCTTGCGAGAATCGGGTAAGCGCAACATTCGCCCGTATTATGGCTTTTGCTACTTCCAGGGTTGCATCAGACCCGACCCCAGAGAGTTTGAAAATCTCGTCCTCATTCACCGGCTCTGGTCGTTAGGCACCAATCCGAATCGCACTGCAGACACGCTCAATGCGAAAAAGATTCCTGCCCGAAGCGCACCCATGTGGAACCGCAATTCCGTCGTCAACATCATCACTCGATTTGAAAACAAGCAGATCATCCTAACCAAGGGAGGAAAGTATGAGCTTAGATAAGTTCTTTTCGTGGATTGCCCGCGTCGTGATCGCGTTTGCCGTCATGGGAAAACTCGATGTACTTCAAGCGTGGATCTGGCGGGCGCAGGCCAAGGCTACCTATCAGTCGCGAACTTCAACCTGGGGCAGCCCTCGATTTTTCTCGCCAACACCGAAAACTCCACCGTCACGGCGCAGAAAACATCAAATCATGGAGCCAATCGATGGGAGGTTACTCCTCTTCCATGTCTTCAATGTTAATGATTACAGAATCCTTTTTTCCAGCTCCAAAGATGATCGTCGAGAGCATGCGCAAAGTGACCGTCGACAATACAAGAATAGTGCTTCAGTAAAGCGGGTTAGGAAAAATTAAACCGGAAAAAAGCGGTAAGCATTATGCCGACATCTTTGCTGCCGTTTGCGACGTGAGCCCTCTGGTGTTTCTATATCCAAATGGTGAGTTCAAAAAAAATTAGAGAAATTGTCGAAGTCGAACGGCGGGCCAAGCAGTTTAAAAAGCATGGCTGATCTGGGAAGTCCTTAAAAATGGTCGGGGATTTTTGAGGACCTGCAATCTCCCCTATGTCCATGATTTCATTGAAATCAGTATCGACTTAATCTTTCGTCATGGACCAGAATTAAAGGCTCTTTACGAGGGCGGCCACTCCCTCAAAGAGATCGCCGGTCAGATGAATCTGTCATATTCTACGGTTCGAGATCAGCTAATCATTAGCGGAGTGACGCTTAGGACGAATAAGGCCGTCAGCTTTTCCAAAAATGGACGGCAGACTTTTAAAAGCTCCGCGGCACCGCCCTATGGCTTCTGCTACCTAGATGGACAACTTCAAAAAGATTCTCGCGAGTACCCAATTCTTCAAATCATCGAAAAACAACGGCAGCTTGGCCAAACGCCAACGGAGATCGCTCGTTATTTGAGCGGCAAAGGATTTAAAACTCGTCACGTTAAATCCTGGCAACAACTATTCATGGGCACCCCTACTGTGACATGCTTAGCCGAATTCTTGTTGCGAGACAAATCAACTTACCCTAATCTGTTCAGCTGATGAGCAAACAAAAATCTACATTGACTAAGTCTCATCCCTGGCGAGTGTGCCCCGCTGGGCAACATTGGGTGATGGCTCATCCGCTTACAGTTCCCATGAGCACTAAAAATCCTGACGGCAAAACGACGCGAGGCCCACTTTGTCGCACCAACCCATCCCGCAAGGATCAAATTTACGCCGATGAGATATTAAAAATATCTGAAAAATATTTCGGCCGCCTCAAGAAACTTCCTACTAAAAATAGTCTCGGCCGAAAGAACGGAAATGCCTATGACCGAATTATCGCGGGATGGGTGAAATACTGGAACGATATCTTGAGACCCAAAGAAAAATTAGATGCCGACTTCATTAAAGCGTTGATCAGCTCAGAATCTGATTTTCGCGAAAAAGAAAAGGTGCTTGCATCGAAGAGTAACTGGGCGCGCGGGCTGATGCAGGTGACCGATGAGACGTTAGTCATTCTCAAAGATGAACGTGGCGAACTCCAAAACCATCTTATCAACATCGATCAAAAAGAAATTTACGACCCGTCGCTGAATATATGTGCCGGCGTCCGCTGGTTGTTTCACAAAAAAAAATTGCTAAAACACAGATTAAAAAGATCGGCGACCTGGGAAGAAGCTGCCATGGAATACAAAGCCTACACAAATTTGATCAAACGTGGCGACAAAAGCGCATTAAAACAACGTGATAAGCTTAGAGATCGATACAGGAGACTTCTTGATGTACTTTAGATTTCTAATATTGGTTCCAGCTTTATTTGTCATATTCTACGCCCCGGACACAAGACCTCAGGCCGGTGTCGCGTTTTATGATACCGATCTGAACCATGACCTCTGCAGAGAGAAAATGGTCGAAGTACTAAACGTGCGAAGAAGTGGTAACATTGAGGTCAAAGTATCGAGAAACGAAGAATATACATGTCAGCTCATTGAAATTAGCGACGGAAACCGCACGCTTTTTCAGGATGCGATGATCGGTGGCTACTTTTATCTTGGCCCCGACGCCGAACATGGCCAACCGTTTCGTGAAGTAACTGGGTCCAATTCTAAAAATCTGGTTATCTCTTATTGGACCGGTGGCGCCCATTGCTGTTTTGCGCTTAGAATTTTTGATATTGAGGACGGCCTTGACGAGATCGCCTTTCTTGAAACCGGTAATTACATGCCGACTTTCGTGGATCTAGACGGTGACGGTATTTTTGAAATTCACGTTATGGATGATTTTTTGGCCTATCAGTTTTCGTCGTTCGCAGCCTCCGCCACGGCAGATGTGATTTTAAAATATATCGGCGGCAAATACGTCGTAGCACCCGAATTTATGGTTAAACCACCAACTGATTTAAATTCACTGCAGAATGAGATTGCCGATTGGCGGGCGCTGATTCAAGAATCAGGCGATATTGACCAACTCCCTTATCCTTTTATGACAGCCGTGACGGATCTAATTTTTTCCGGTCATCGCGAAACGGCCGAACGATTGATCGATATAACTTGGCCCGCCAGTGGACCTTCAAAAAACGAGTTTCTGCAAGAGTACGAAGAGGCGTTAACGGAATCGAAGTTCTACGCGGATTTTCGACAGTCCATTGAACAACAGGATTAGAAAACCACGTCCAGACTAATGAGGGGATGGATTCAGGAACTTAAGCCGCTCTCGTTTTCAGGCCCACTTTGATTTTCAAGGCTGAAGTGATTTCAACTAGTTTATCAATTGTCATATGCCCAACTTGGCCAGAGAAAATCTTCGATATGCGATCTTGTGTAAGTCCCGGGACCTGCGTTGCGAGTTTGCGCTGGCTGATCCTATGATCTGCGCAATATTTTTTTATCGTCTCGATGAGATCCGCTTTAATTTTGAAAACTTGGTAGTCGATGCCCCAGTCCGAAGCCAATTCTTCGAGCGACTGTGCTTTTAGTTTTTTTGTTTTCATACTTCAATCCTCCGAATGCGGTTACGAATCACTTCTTTGTCCTTTTCCTGCAGCTCCTGCGATTTCTTGCGAAACGCATAGACGAGCGAGAAAATGTCTTCCCGTGTTTCCATAGGAAAGTCGGCGATCTCTTTGTCTCGAAAGCATCAAGTTGCATGATCTGCATTGATAGTAAATATACTATCAACTGAAGCGAAAAGCAAAGTTCAGATAAGACTTCTTTGCGATTTTTAAATTTATGAATAATTTCAATTGCTTAAGAAAAATGGTAGCGGGGAAGGGAATTGAACCCCCGACCCACGGATTATGATTCCGTTGCTCTAACCAACTGAGCTACCCCGCCACTGCCAGAATGAACCAGTTGGTTTACTGGCCACGACTCTAGCTGTCAACTCGTACCCCCTTACAAACGTAGGTCTTGACCCCCTATAGGGAGCTTGATTTGAATGACCCATGGCTGAAAAATCGGCCTGGGGACGCAATAAGGGGGAACACATGCTTTTTCGATTATTAGGCACCTTGGCTTTTGTGGTTTCAGGCTTAACGGCAGAGGCCGCGGTTCAGGTCGTTGACCAGGCTGGAAGGCCGCAGGCGAACGTTAAAGTTTTGATTGGGACTACAGCGAATCAGCCTTTTCCGGGCAATCAAGTCGTGACAGATGCAATGGGAAATTTCGCGGCACCTGCCGCTTGGAAACAGCCCCTACCAGTAACTCTTGAGGGCCCTAATTTAGTGCGCACAACTCACATGAACGTTGCGCCGAGCGCGATCAAGTTGACGATGAGCCACGCGGATGGCGATCAGCAGATTCAACTCTCCGGTACGCTTACCAATTTTGGACAAATTCGCACGGATGGAAAAGTGGACGTGGGAGTTTTCATCCCAGCCATTCCATCAAGCGAACTGCTCTACTTCGATGTCGGCTGGATGGTGAGCCCTGAATTCGACACGATTAGAGTTCTTGGAAAGTCGATGGCGATCCCGTCGAATCTTTCTTTACCGAAGCAGCAAGAGTCATACATATTTCCGATCACACTTGATAAGCCGGGCTTTCGCATGTTTGTGCGCAAGCCGGGAAAGTATCGCTTCCTAGCGATTCATGGCCAGTTCCCTTTGAAAAAAGCTGTGGATGATATTCGAGCTGGTGTGCCCGTTTCTGATTTAGTGAACCATCTGACATTGCTTGAGAGCGGGGTTGTGGATCTTGATGTGAACGGGCCGCTCGACAACCTTTCTATTCCAGTAGCAGGAATCGGGTTTAACAATTCAATTACGGTTCAGGCTCCAAGTATGCAGGCTGATGACGTGGTCATGAGCGTTGCCTTTTCTCAACTGGATGATTCCGGGTCTTTAGTGCCATCCGATGTGAAGCGCCTGCAGAGCAATCAAACTCAAGTTTTAAAATCTCCAGCTACTAAGAGCGCCCCAATGGCGCTTTCTGCTTGGATGAAACAAAAGTCCAACACTCGCGTCGTCACTCATTCCTACATTTCCCCTGAGCAGCAGATTGAGAAGCTTTCTTTTAACGCCTTCTATTCCCTGTTTAATCAGGACAGGATGGCAGCTACCATTGATTACAATCAGGTGAGTTTTGCGACTCACTCGCAATCGGGCCAGGCGCCAAAGTTTATCGAGCTTGTCTCCCCACCTGAAATAAGTGGTGATCGCATTAAGATGACGCCTCCTCAAGTCCCCGCTGGCGTTCGACCTTTGTCGACTTTGTTGCTCTATTCTGCAGTGAGGACGAACACGAGTGGCAGCATTAGTACTGAGACTCGGACCCGCCTTTGGGAAATTTGGCTTCCAGGATGGGCTAGTGAAGCAGCCTTGCCTTCGCTTGCCAGCCTGCCCAAAGGAACAGCTAATAAATTTCGCTGGGAAGTTCTTTACCTAGGTAAGGATGGCCAGGGTATGATTAAGAGTGTTGGACAAGAATTCACTCACGTTTCACGCAACTCGCGTGATCTATAATCGGATCGTATTGATTGGCGCTAGCCTGTGTTTACTCACGGGCTGCGCGGTCTTCGAGGAAAAGGCCGGCCCCAAACTTGTGGCGGGCCCCCAAGAAAAAATCTTCTACGCGACTTTTGACGATGTCTGGAGAGCCACGCAATTGGCCCTTCAATCGCCAACCAGTTATCCCCTTCGCGTGAACAATATGGACACGGGGGTCATGGAGACCGAGGTCCTTAAAGGATCGCAAGCCTGGAGCCCACCGCAAGCCACGGAGCCTCCCACTGGAGGATTTTCCTATCGCCTTCTCATTCGGGTGATTAAGGGAAACTTAAGTGGCAAGCTCGCGCACAAAGTAGCTGTCGCAAAGTCTGCCCAGATCCAGCGTGATTTTTTCTCAGAGCCAGAGTCCATGGGTTCTGATGGCCTTGAGGAAAAAGTAATCCTTTACCGCATTGACCGTGAGCTACAAATCGATCGCGCGCTAAAGCGGGCGAATAAACGGCAAAATACGAATAAATAAATTTAGTTTTTAGAGATTTTGTTATCTTGGGCCCACGCGAGCCATTGCCCACGATTGCCCACCTTGCGGCCCGTGAGACGCTCTAGTCCCTTGATCGCAAACGGATGAAGACGGTTGTCGCGGTCACGCAGCATACTCACAAACTTCTGTTCAGAGCCGGACTTCGCCATCTCCGCAAGAGCCCGTGCTAGATGGCGGCGAATCCAAAGGCTTTCGCCGTTTCTGAAATTTTCCGTTGCCGAAAGCTTTTCCCAGAGCAGCCACTCTTTTTCACGTGCGTTTAACTTTAACAGGTTTTGGGCGGCCGCAGTTCTGACGACCAAAGCGGGATCTGATAATAGCTTGGCACTAAGATCCACGGCTTGCGACCGGGGCAGTGAGGGCAAAGCAAGGGTGGCCGCATTTCTTAAATACCACTCGTCACTTTCAAGCGCTTTTTCCACGGCCGTAGCGCCCAACCTTTGGTTCAAATGCGGCAGCACGGTTAGCGACCGCCATCGCACCTCAAGGGGCTGGGCCCGGTCAAATATCAGGGTGTTCAAGGTCGACGCGGCCTGTGGCCCCTGTGATCGCAAAGCTTGAATGCGGTTCTCAAGCGGCAGCTTCAAGGCCTCACGTACTAAAGTATACTTATTTGATGAAGCCGGACTTAAGGAACGCGGAACGGCGGCAAACGCCGAATAGCTTGTGAGCATAACGAAGGCGAAAACTAAAGTGTTAAGTTTCATTCGGTCCCCAGGAGTTTCGTGGCCTCTGCTGCCATTTTGTCGATATCTGCTTCTTCATCGAGGTCGGTGGGATCGCTAGCCTCGCCGTCGAGGTCCGCCATTTCCGCTAACATTTTATCAGTGTCTAAATCTCCCGACGCTTCGTTTTCCATGTCGTCGGAAAGGGTTTCACCAATGGAAGCCGCGAATTCAGTTAAAAGGTCATCGCCTTCGACATCCGCGGCCGGAGCCGCGGCCTTTGGTGGTGCTAAGGTTTGGGCGGCTTGAGGCGCGGGTGGCTTGCTCTGTTCAACGGCGCTGGCAAATTGCTCAACCAAGTCATCTTCCTCGCCCTGTTCGGAGGTCTCCCGCACCGGGGGAACTGGGACAGCGGCTGGAACTGGAGCTGAGCTGCTAGAAGCCGCGGCTCCAAGCGGAACGCCTGTGCTCAAACGCTGGACTTCCGCCTTCAGCTTAAAATTTTCATCTTTATAAAGGGAGAGGTCGGCAATGTCGTCCTCGAGAATTTCATATTCCGACAGCTTGCCTTCAAGATCTTTTATCTTCCTAAGATAATCGGAAATATCAACATTCTCACCTTTGGTTTTTTCCAAATCCGTTTTTATCTGTATAAGTTCTTGCGTTCGCTGCGTGAGTTCCGCCTGCAAGTGAGTCACTTGCGCGACAGCGGCGGCAGCTTCTGCGGGGATTATTCCGGGCGCCCCAGAATTGATTCCAGAAGCGCTTAAGCCATTTGCTCCGATCATTCCAGAATGATGGCCACCGCCCGCACCAACACCGCGCGCGCGCTCATCGTCCGTTCCCGGATGGCGCCCGAAGATCGAAATCGCAACGACGCCAAGTGAGAGCGCGAGTACGACAATCACCAACCACTGAATGATGGTTTCATTATGAATTAAAACGAAATTCAAAATTTGTTCGAGTGTCACATCCATATTGTGTTGGACGAGACATCAGAGGGCAACGGGACGAACGTCTAGCGTCTAGACTTCCTGCGAATTGCACGGACAAACTGCGCTTGAGAATTCCAAGGTGCTGCCAACATCAATCCGCAACCAAATACTGTGAACGCGATTGCAACTAGTACTTCCATCCCTCAAGGATATCGCTAACCTTGCGCCACCCCTAGTTAATGATCCACTTTGTCTCACATTGGGATCGATGGAATTTCCAGTACTTACGGCGCACCCCTTGCAATCTTTGCGAAGTCGCCGCTTAAGATGAGTTTAAAAGGTTGTTCACCGGGTTCATTATGAAAAACATTTGGTCAGTGTCGCGAATTATTTTTAAATCTTCATGTTTGATCGCTTTGGTTTCCCCGGCCCTTGGCTTTGCCGTGTGTGGCGGAACGCCTGTGCCCCTACCCGACCATCCGTACAATTTGTATATCGATGGAAAAGGTGGAATCCGCGACTGTACTGGAATTGTGATCGATTCCCGGTCGATTTTGACCTCTGCTCACTGCTTCGATAATGGTGTTAACGTCGTTCAGCCAGAAAGACTCAGACTAAAGGATAAGCGGGGGCATACATTTTCAGTCGCTGGAATTTCAGTGCGCCGGAATTATGCAGTAGGATTTAGCGAACGGCCCAACAAACTTGGCAGCCGTAATGACCTTGCGATCATAAAGGTTCGCAGCAACGACCTGCTGGGCTCTCTTAAGATTCAAAGCCTTCCTTTCACCATCGGTGCCCCAGTGGATCGCGATGTTGAATTTCGCATGTTTATGGTTCGCGGCTTTGGACCTGATAATTCAAAAACGAACGAGTTGACCGAGGGCTTTGCCATGCTATTTGCCCGTCTGGAAGGGCGAATCGAGACCTACATGCCGGAGGTGACCCAGTCGACCTGTACAGGCGATAGCGGCGGCGGCCTTTGGATTGAGGACCGTATAAGCCGCTCACTCGTTGGAATTAACTCCATCCGAATTTATGACGAGAAAATTCCGGGCTCTGAAGTGGGCGCTGTTCTGGCAAACACCGCGGCCTTCACAGATCTCGCCCCTCATCTGTGCTGGATAAAGGCGAGAGCGCCAGACGCAAACGTAAATCTTCCGCCGGGATACGTGTGTTCGGAATCAGAAATGCGCTGATTGGCTAGCCGCGCACCAATCGCGCGGCGTAGAAACCGTCGAATGCCGATTCGTTTGGCGATGTCGTGAGTTCTTGATCGAGGGAGAATTTGCCGCCCGCCGATTTTAAGAATTTCTGTACTTGGTGTTGGTTTTCGCTCGGCCACAAACTGCAAGTCGAATAAACCAATACGCCACCGGGTTTCACGAGCTTCGAATAGTCACTTAAAATCTTCGCCTGAAGCTCATGAAGGTTACCCACCTCTTCGGCGGTTAATTTCCAACGGCCATCCGGATTTCGCCGCCATACGCCGCTCCCGCTACAGGGGACGTCGAGCAAAACTCGATCGCCGGTTTCCGCCAAACGTTTTAAAACTTTGGTGGAAGTGATTTCACGAATTTCAATAATATCGGCGCCCGCGCGGCGCGAGCGAATTTTAAGTTCATCCAGTTTTCGACCATGAACATCAAGCGCTAGAACCTTACCCCGGTTTTTCATTCGGGCCGCGATGTGAAGGGTTTTCCCCCCTGCGCCAGCGCAAGCATCAATGACTCTTTCTCCCGGCTCAGGAGCAAGAAGGGGAACTATTTGTTGTGAGCCGCCGTCTTGAACTTCAAATAAACCGGCTTTAAAGGCCTTGGTGATAAAAACATTGCGGCGCTCTTTTAAAATTAAACCGTCTTCGGCTCCATCCACCGGGTCGGTCATGATTTCTTCTTCCGCTAACTGCTTCGCGACTTCTTCGCGAGTCGCTTTTAGCCGGTTGGCGCGCAAAAATACCGGCGCTTGAAGGTTTAGAGCGTCAATGGTCGACAACCAAGCCTCGCCCAATTCGGAAGCGCCACGGGTTTCAAGCCAATCTGGCAAAGAGTGGGCGATGGCATCAGGGCTTAAGTCGCTATTCCATTTTTCGCGCCATAGAGCTTTGGTATCTGGATTCACCGCTATCCATGCTGGCAGTTCGTTATCAACTATGATGCAGAGGTAAGCGCGAACGATTTGCTCGGCTTCGCTTTCGTTTAAGTCAGGTAATAAACCCGGGCGGCTGCCAACTTCGCCACGACCGACGACCCAATTGAGCTTGCGCCACCAGCGAATACAATCATACGTGAGCTCGGCAAAGAACTTGCGATCCCTCACCCCCCATTGCCGCTCGCCACGCATGCGGCGTTCGATCACTTTGTCGGCGTAATATCCCTCGCGAAAAACCGCGAGCAAAGCCTCTACAACAGCCTGGAATTGTGGGCGATAAACTTTACCTTCCATATTAAAACTGGAAGAGGGCGCCACCGGCGATATAAACGCCGTTGAACTGGCCATCGCTCAGCAGGAGGATGTGATTCTTCAAGCCAACCTCAAATAAAAAGCCTACACCTTCAAAAACTTCAAAAAAGCGGGCGCCGGCAAACACAGTGTAATCAAATGACAACGAAGACTCTTCTGAAATCTGCTTAATAAATATGCCAAGTCCCGCGCCAGCCCCAAAGTAAAGCGGGAATGCGCTGTTCACATCGGGGAAGGTAATGGCGGGAACTAAACTGAGCTTAACGGCCTGACCCTCATCTAGGCCATAACTCGTTATATCCGCTTTGAAAACGTAATCCATCGAGTTGGTCCACTCGCCAAGTTTATACGTCACGCCACCATTGAGTTGGCCGGGCTGATCTTTTCGGCCGTTACCCCATTTATAAATGTCTTCAGAGATAAACGTGCCTAAATGCAGAGCCAGGTAGCGCTCGCCGCTGTTGGCGGGCGTTCTCACTGTGGTGGTCCGGTTTGTTTTATCAGTGCGGTTGCGGAAATATTTTCGAGCTGCACCCTCACCGACTTGTGGCGCGGACTCTTTGCGAGTGCCGTCAACGGCGGTTTCATCTGTGACTTCCACAGCTTGAGCGAAACCAGAAATCGGACTTACAATGAGACTAAAAAGGACACCGTAAACTAACAAAATTTTCGCCATAAATAATTTCTCCCGCGCCATGTCGTATAGCTCAGGGGCTTGAAAAGAACAAGGTCCTGACCTAGAACCCATATTCCCCTGCTTCACGAGGCCCAATCCATGAAATGCCCTAAATGCGACGATTTAGAGAGCCGAGTTCTCGACACCCGCGTCCAACGGGACGGCGAGCTCCGTCGGCGCCGGGAATGTTTAAGTTGCAAACATCGTTTCACGACTGTCGAAATTCTCGTCACGAATTATCCCCACGTTGTGAAAAAAGATGGCCGCAGGGAACCGTTTAATCGTGAAAAATTAAAGCGCGGCATTCAGGTCGCATGCAAAAAACGACCGATCAGCATTGCTGCAATCGACGGTATTGTCGCTAGACTCTCACAATGGGTGCAAACCGCGTCGGATAAGGAGCTTCAAGCGAAAGCAATTGGCCAAGCGGTGATCGAAGAGCTGAGAAAACTCGATGACGTCGCTTATGTTCGCTTCGCAAGCGTGTACAAAAGCTTTCATGACGTGAATGAATTTGTTAAGACCATTGGGAACGAATCACCCAAAGGCTCTGACGTATGAACTCTCGCCGACATTCCCGTGAAATCGCCCTACAGGTCCTCTTTCAGCTTGAGTTCGCTCCAGGCCAAGATTTGACTTCCGCCTTAAATAATTTCCGGGCGGCGTTTGAGGCTCCTGAAGATGTATGGACCTACGCCCTCCATGTTTTAAAAGGCATTCAGGAGAATAAAGAAAAGATCGATGCCTCTATTCAGGCTCGAGCAGCCCACTGGCGCTTAGGGCGAATGGCTTTGGTTGATCTTAACCTGCTTAGAATTGCGACTTTTGAAATGACCTTTGCCGACGATTCCGTTCCCCCTGCAGTGGCCATCAACGAGGCCATCGAATTGGCAAAAAAGTATGGCACGACCGATTCAAGCAAGTTCGTAAACGGAATTCTTGATCAGATCCATAAGGCTTGACCCGGGCGCGGATTCGACCTTTGATTTGAGGATATGGGTCTACAGAGTCTTACCGACAACTCAGCTTTTACAACCGGATCCGAACTCTGGATCCTACCCGATCCTAAAGTTTCGCACTGGGCGCGCAAGATTGATTGGTATCTGAATTTTCAGTTTGCCCGCTCTGAGCGCCACCTTCCTCCAGTTTTAGAGCCCGGTTTGCTTCAGCTCTTGCGCGATGAAGAGCTCGCTCCGCCGACAACGAGCGCGAACAATAAATCTCCCCTCATGGTTTCCTGCCGCCACCGCCTGCCATCCTCTCAAACCGTTGAGATTCCTTTTCAAGGGGACTTTAGTGAGTGGCTTATGACTGCAACGTCGATCTGGAGAGATCTCGGCCACCCGTCTTTACGATTGTTTCTACCCCAAGGAACGACGGTCGCCCAAGCAGAAGCGCTTTGGCCCGCATCGAACTCGCAGACCGACACGGTAAGCGCTGTCGTCGACAGTGATTTCCAATCAGCAATGAAGGATCGTTCATGAATACTAGCTGGCAGCAATGGACGCTTCGCCATATCCGCGGTCTGGTTGAAAAAATCGAAAAACTTGAAGATTCCATGGGTGGCCTCTTAGAGGAAAACAAAACCCAAGTTGAGCAGATCGAGCGAATGCGAGCCTTTCAAGCACGAACGGATTTGCAAAATGTTGCAGCCCTCGTCGACGAAAGCGCTGCGCCTGCGGCCGTGCCAACTCTCGTTTTGCAAATGCTTGCGCCATTTTTTGAAGGCGGCTTATTGCTCGAGCGTCAGTCTGGGCAAAGTGAGCAATGGGTACTCACCGCTTTTGTCACTCGCGGCGAATATTTTTACCTAGAAACCTCTGAACGAATTAATGTCGAACACCTTGTTCATGCCATGGGACCTGATCAAGTGTTTAAGGCGAGTGCGGAATTGATGCTGGCTGAAATTCCAGTGCCGTTTGCCCACACATCCCGCACCTCCGAAGCTTTTATGCTTATGCCGAACCCTGTGACGGCCTTTATCCTCATTTCCGATATTCCTAGCTTATGGCGCGAAGATCACGTGAGACTAAGCTTGCGTTTAATCAACGACGCCTTTACTCCTTAGGCACTAATGGCAGACAATGCGGTCACGGTTTTTATTATTTCCGACGGCACCGGCGAAACAGCGAGCACGATGGTGCGCGCTGCGCTCGTGCAATATCCCGACACGGATATTAATATCGTTCGCTGCAAAAACGTTCGTACTGAAGCTCAGGTCGACTCTCTGATCGATGAAGTTTTTCAAAAGCACGGTCTCATAGTTTTTACTGTAGCTTCAGAAGTCATGCGGCGAAAAATCACGGAAAGTTCCGCGGGCAAAGGGATTCCAGCAGTCGACCTCATGGGTCCACTCCTATTTGTTCTCGACACACATCTTGGCAAATCATCTTCCACCCATTTAGTTGGCGCCTTGCGTGCGACCGATGAGCGCTACTTCAAACGCATTGAAGCCATTGAGTACACAGTTAAGCATGATGACGGAAAACTTCTCTCAGACGTCGACCAAGCCGATATTATTTTAGTCGGGATCAGTCGGACTTCGAAAACGCCGCTTTCGATTTTCCTAAGTCATAAAGGGTGGAAGGTCGCCAACATTCCCTTGGTCGTGGGGTCACCTCCTCCCGAAGAATTGTTTAAGGCCGATCAACGCAAAGTTGTTGGCTTGATCATCGATCCCGATTCACTGGTTCGCATTCGCCGCAAGCGCTTGGAAAAATTTGGCCAAGATCCAGGCGGTGAGTACGCAAGTCTCGGCCACATCGCAAAAGAGATTGATTACGCCAGGGAGTTATATAAACAAAATAAACGCTGGCCGGTTTTTGATGTGACCGACCGCGCATTGGAAGAAACCGCTGCGGAAATCGTTCGCATCGTCGCCTCCCGCATGGATTTGCCTTACGACGCCTTACTTTAACTATTGAGTGCGTGCTGATGCAGAGCCTGGAAGAAGGTCTCATGCATTTGCTCGGTTCTTGCGTCTTTGCGATAGTAAAGGTTTACGTTGACCGCATACTTAAGATCATCAACCTGTACTTGGGCGATACGGCCGGCGCGAACTTGCTTACGAATCGCGTGGGCCGGCAGAAAACCCCAACCAAGACCGCTTTCGATCGCCCGCTTCACAGTGCCGACGTTTTCAGTTTCAAAGGTCGGAGCGACCGCAAGTTTGCCTTCAGTTATTTTTCGCTCAAGAAGAGATTTGAAACCCGGATAATGATCGGTAAACGAAACCACGGGGCGACCCGTGTAATGCTTCATTTCAACATTTGATGGCATCGTCGTGTCGCGGCCAGAGCCAGCAAGCCACATCTCATCTTTAAAAAGTAAGCGCTTTTCGAAATCTGGGAATTCAACGCCATATTCAGTTTTCATTTCTGGCAAAATTACGACATCGACGGCGTTGCTGCGCATTTCGCCAATGATTTTTTCGCCTGATCCGTAACTCAGTTTAATTCTCAATTTTGAATTGTGTTTGAGAAACATGCCGATAATTGGGCTCACAAGATAAAGGCCGAGCGAGTTCAAAGTGCCGACGCGAAGATGGCCTGAAATCTCTTGCGACATGGTTTGAATCGCAACCTGGGCTTGTTGTGTGAGATGCAAAATTCTTTTCGCGTAATCGTAAAGGACTTGGCCCTGCAAAGTCGCTTTCACTTGGCGAACACCACGAACCAAAAGTTCCGCTCCCATTTCTTCTTCTAAATTTCTAATTTGCTGGCTCACGGCCGGCTGGGTGAGAAATAATTTTTCCGCGGCGGCGGTCATACTGCCCTCGGCCATTACTGTGCAAAACGTCGAGAGCTGCTGCAAATTCATTCCGGTCTCCTTCAAAAGAAGCGAAAAAGAGATATTTTAAACCAAGTGTCGTCCGTCTTATCAAATTCTCATCGACAACTCACCTTAGGAGTTACCCCTGGGGCATTTCAGGCGACGCGAAGCGCTGAAAAATTTTCAACCCAAATTCCCAATCAAATCAGGAAATATTATGTAACTATATGAAATTATTAATAGTAATTCCTATACATAAAGAATTTCTATGCCTCGAAGCAAAAGGCACGAATTGTGATCTACCAGTAAAGCTCCAGATAATGGCGTCACTTCTCGGGGGAGGGGTAATGAAAGTAAACGCCAAATTAATAACTGTGGCTTTAGCTTTAGCGGGAACAGGTCTTGGATGCTCCGCTGGTCTTGACCGGTTCGAAGCACGTAGGTCCACTGTTGCACCTCAGAGCTCGCAATCCGTTGGGGTCCTCGCCAGGGGTGCTCGTGAAGAGGACATTGCGCAGCTTTTAGCCGCTCATTCGAACGCGCGCTTTAGAGTCTTAAGCAGCAAAGATCAGTTTTACGAAATTTTCGGTATATCTGTGCGCGAAGTTCAAGGGTATTTGCCGGCGGCTCGGGTTTCTAAAAATGAGTTCTTCCCCACGCGAGAGCCCGCTTCGGATTCAAGAATCAAATTATTGGCTGCGACCGAAAAGGATGGATTGGAAAAATGCAAAGAAGGCGACAAGCAGCCTGAGGCCGTGTTGAGCGTAACCGCACCGCAAAAGGAATTTGCAGAAAAGCTGCTGCAGAAGAACACCGTGATCGAACTCGATGCCTCAAAAAGCGTAAATAAAAACCATCCCGGAAAACCCTTAAAAGTGGCGTGGATCGTGATTTCACCGCGGGGTTCGCTGCAGGGAGAGCAAGTGTTTCCTGGCGAAAAATTACGCTTAAAAGTAGAAGCCCTTGGGGCTTATGGCATTGCACTAGTTGTTCAAGATGAAAAACTAGTTTGCAATTTAGACCTCATCGAATTCGCAGTCACGGCGAACGCGGATTATGCGGGCCCAGGTGACGGCAAAGGGGTGGAAACAAATCTTAGCCGCATGAAGCACCTTGTGGACCTTCATGCGAGAGAAGCTTGGACGCTCAGCCAGGGCGAAGGAATAAAGATCGCTGTGATCGATAGCGGTGTTCACTTTAATCACCCCGCTTTGCGACAAAACATTCTGGTGAACGAAAGAGAAATTAAAAACGGTGTGGACGATGATGGCAATGGTTACGTCGACGATATCGTAGGCTACGATTTCAACTATAGTGACTCTTCGCCATTCGATGATGTTGGTCATGGTAGTCATGTGGCGGGGCTAGCAGCTTCATCCGTGATGGGAATGGCGAGGAAAGCAAAAATTCTTTCCGTCAAAGCACTAGGGGCTTTTGGCAGTGATGCGGGCACGGTTGCGGCCGCCATTCGCTATGCGGTGGATCGCGACGTGAGAATTATAAACATGTCCTTCGGAAGTTACATGGGACCTAACCCTGAGCTTGTGGCGGCGATGGACTATGCGGAAAGCAAAGGTGTTCTCGTTGTGACAGCGGCAGGGAATGGACATCCATTCACCGGCATCGGACTAAGCACGGATGAAATGCCTCACTTCCCGTCGACGCTTCCCAACCCGAATATTTTAAATGTCGGAGCCCGGGGTTTAAATGGTGAACTTGCGGTTTACTCAAACTTCGGTGCAAATTCCGTCGATGTAGCTGCGCCAGGGGGCGAAGAATCCGATCCGTTGGTTTCCTGCTTTTTAGACAGTCCCTCGGGAGTCGAGTTTGAAGGAATGAATGGGACGTCGATGGCGGCGCCACTCGTTGCGGGAATAGCAGCTCAGTTTTGGGCGCTTCATCCCACGTACTCTGCGACTCAAGTGAAACAGGCCGTGATGAAATCCGGGCCGGAAGCTCCTGGATTAAAAGGCTTCGTAAATTCCGGGCGTTGGGCGGATGCATTGGCAACTTTGAAATCGGGCGATTAAACCCCAGTCTTTCGTCGAGTGGAACGGACGGTTGTTCCCGCAGGGGACCCTTTTGCATATGATGATATGTGAAAGACCTTGGCCAACACCGGGAGACCTCGTCATGAAGGTTTTGTTATCTTTGTTTGCCGTTTTTTTCTCACTCGGCGCCGACGCGAAACTCTTCTCGAATTCTTACTTAAGTTTTGAAATGCCACCGAATTGGGATTGCCGTCGGGAGGGAACGGAGTGGCTTTGCGTGAGCCAATTCAGCGCGAAGGCAAAAGAGGCGATCATTATTCTCACCGCGAAAGAAGTCGGGCCAACGGATTCTCTTTCGGCTTACATGGGACATTTAAAGGAGCCGCGCACATTACCGAGTAAAGCTGGCCCGTCGACGCCGTCAAAGGTCATGCATGTTCAGCAACGCAACATCAATAATCACCCTTGGGTTGATGGGCTGCACATGGGGAGCGAAGTCTCGACCTATTACACTCGTTATCTTGCTACCGTAAAAGAGCGTATCGCGATCTTGGTAACGTTCAGTGCACACCGCAGTCACTACACTCAGTACAGCAATGATTTCATCCGCGCGATCGACTCGCTCCGAGTTGTCGCAGGACCCGGAATGATGGCCCGCCCTGACCCAAACAAAGATGGCGGCGGTAAGGGTCAAATCGGCCTGCCTTTGCCTGGCCCGAACCAGAATCAGTTCGAACAATTCCCAGACGAAGATTCTTCCGGGGGTGCAGGAAAAATGCGAAAGCTAATGGGCTTAGCGCTCATTATCCTCGCCATCGGACTCTTCATCTATTTGCGATCGCGTAAGAAACGGAAGCGTTCGTAATGCGCTTGAGACTTCTTTGCTGCCTTTGTTTAGTGGCGTTTTGTCCGTCGGGACTGGCGAAGACGTTTCAAACTTCTTACTTACAGGTTGAACTGCCGGATACGTGGACTTGCCAGCAGCTTGAGGCGGAGTGGGCCTGCCGACCTACAGACAATCAATATCTTCATACCGCCACTTTGATTTTCTCAGCCAAAGAAATCGCGCCGGAGGACACGTTTACTTCCATTGAAAGTCAGCTCAAAACTCCGCGCACCATCACTTCGGCAAGCGGCCGGGGACCTGTTACGTCGAAGTTGAATTGGATTCGTTCGGTAGAACTTGGCGGCACGCGGTGGCTTGAGGCCCTTCACACCAATAGCGAGCTTGAAGGCTATTTCACTTACTACCTCGCGACTGTGACTCCACGTCTGACCATATTGCTTAATTTCACTTTTCAAAATACGCAGGCGAAATTTTACCAGCCCATACTTGAGGAACTGCGAAAATCCGTAACGCTTAACCGGCTCGCTCTGGAAGCTGCGCCAAGCGCAGAGGCCACTCGGCCCCAAGGTGCGGCGACTCTTCCTGCCGTCGATTCTTCGGTGGCATCGGGATCGTCGAGCCCTATGGATGATCAGCGTAAATATCTGATATTGCTGGTGATTGTCGCAGTGGCACTAGTCTTTTATTTCGCTACGCGTCGAAGGAGACGGTAGCTCGATCTAGCTGCATTGTGTAAACGAAGGGTCTTAATTTTATGAATGAACCTATTAACGAACTTTTTGAAATGGCCGCCCACCTCCGGGATTCCGGCTTAACCTCCGGATGGCTATTGTTTATTGGCGCTCTGTTCAGCATCACTTTAGTGATCGCCGTGCGCGAACTTTCACAATGGTATTTGGGCGTAAACCGGCTGCGCAAAGATCTAGAAGAGATCCGTCACACTCTGAGTTTAATTCAGACTCAGTTGGCCCAGCATTCGACGCCCAAGGCCCTTGAGGCTAATGCGGCCCACGAACTAGAGTTCGTGGAAACAAAACGGGCTGACAGGATATCCTTCACGTCGCCAGACGTGAAAGCCTCACAGAACTTCCCACTCCAGAGGTAATTCACACTCGGCTGATTTATGACGCGCATCGCTTCCGGTGCGGAAGCGAGCACGAGGCCGCCGCGAGACCCTCGCGGCCGCAAATCAAAGATACTTCTGATAACTAACGACTTCCACCGGCCCAACACCCTCAAGCTGGGGAACTGTCTTCGCGCGTGGCGCGTGGATTAGAATCTGCATATTCTCACTGTTAAAGTGTTGTTTGATCACACGCTTCAAATCCGCGACCTTTAATCTTTCGACTTCTTGCAAGTATGTAGTCAGATAATTATCCGTAACCCCGTAGAACCGCAAATAAAGTAAGTTTGAAGCTAATGCCTCGGGAGTTTCCAAAGTGCGCGGGAACTGACCTTTAAGCAGAGCTTTAGCTTCACTTAGCTCAAGTTCCGTTGGTCCGGTTTCTTGATACTCCGCCACGACTCGCAAAACCTCTTTGACCGTTTCGCCAATTTTATCCGGGCGAGTGAAAGTAGAAATCACGAAGGGACCCTCATCCAAACGCGCGTCGAAGCCCGAGGACACATTATAAGTTAAACCGCGCTTCACCCGCACTTCTTCCATTAGACGACTTGAAAATCCACCACCGAGGATGGCGTTCGCCACGCGAAGTGCAACAAAGTCTTCGTTGTTACGGCGAATTCCTTTATGACCGAAACGAATTTGCGCTTGCTGCAAATCCCCTTTATCGACAACCAAAACATTGCGCCCCGTGCCCTGGGGATAACCCGTCAAAGTTCGTTGCGTCACAGGGCGATCGCTCCATTTCGCAAAAGCCGCCTCTAGCTTTTCGACGATATTCGGGCTGTAGGTTCCAACAATCGCAAGCTGCGCGTTACCGGGCCGATAATACTGCAAATAATGTTTGATTATATGCTTCTTGGAAATCGCGCGAACATCTTTTAATTTACCCGCGACCGGTCGCGCGTAAGGGTGTTGACCGTAGAGAAATTCTTCAAACGCGACTTCAGTCAAACCATCGGGATCATCGGCCATCTGTTTAATCTGAGCCAGGCGCCGCTTGCGCAAACGCTCAAGCTCTAATTTCGAAAATGAAGCTTCAGTGATGATTTCAGCAAAGTGGCCAAGCAACTTGTCTTCGTTAAAGGACAGCGCCGATGCCGAAGCATATGTTGCGTCGATTCCAGCTGAAGCATTAAAGTCACCCGCATACTGAGCCATTTGATCGGAAAGCTCGATGGCCGAGTGTTTTCTTGTTCCCTTATCGAGAAGTTCGGAAACCATATCATTTAGTCCCGACAAACCCGCCGGATCCTGCGAGCTGCCAACTTTAATCAACATCCCGAGAGAAATGTAAGGCAGGGTTTTATCCTCGATCAGCAAAACCTTTAGACCATTTTTAAGTGTGACATCTTTATAAGGCCGCAGTTTAAATTTCTCGCCCCCACCGCCAAAAGATATTGGCGATGAAGAACAGCCAAGGGATAGCAAAACAGCAATAAAGAGAACGGTATTTTTCATTGTCGGCTCCCGGTAGTGGGTTCAGTCGGCGTCACGGAGGCTGTCACAGGCTTTGAAGCTGAGACTCCTGATTGAACGGAAACGATTGTTCGCGCCGAGGGTTTTAAATATTTGCCAGCGGCCGCTACAATCTGCTCTTTGGTCACATTCATGTATTTCTCAAGATCGCGGAACATTCCTTGGTAATCGTGATCGTAAATTTCATGGACGGCTAGAGAGTTTGCTTTACCTGAAAAGGTCTTGAGTGATTCAACATAGTCTTTCATAACGGCGTTTTTCGCTTTTTCCAATTCTGCATCAGTGATTGGCTGAGTGCGAAGCTTATGAACTTCAGCCGCCACGGTCGCCAGAACTCCTTCTAGGCCTTGACCGGGCTTAAGCGACAAAGACACTTTGAACATTCCAGGCTCTTCGGGCGTGTAGGAACTAACGCTCACACCACTCACCGTCTGCTGATGATAGATCATACGGCGGTAAAGACGGCTTGAGGTGCCGCCGCCGAGAACATTAGCCGCTAGGTCGAGCGCGTACATGTCAAGATCGCCGCTTCGCACGGTCGGAAACGCCACTACTGCGGAGGTGTTTTGTACTTGTTTAGAAATGATCGCTCGGCGCTCGCCCATTTGCGCCGGCTCAATGACTTTCGCTGGCTCCGGAATCGTTTGCTTGGGGATTCCAGCGTAATATTTCGTGATAAGTTTTTTCGCGGCAGCGGAGTCAAAGTCCCCAACAATTACGATGATCGCGTTATTGGGCGCGTAGTAAATGCGGTAAAACTCTTTCATGTCATCAATCGTCGCGCGATTAAGGTCCGCCATGGAACCGATCACTGGCCAAGTATAGGGATGAACTTTAAAAACCGAAGCCCAAATTTTCTCATCAAGCAGACCGAACACTTCGTTCTCGACTCGGAAACGACGCTCTTCCTTTACGACTTCGCGCTCGCTATCGATTTGTTTTTGATCGAAAATAAGGTTGCGCATGCGATCTGACTCGATGTCCGCCGCAAGTTCCAGTTTTGCGCTGGGAAGATTAATGTAATACCCGGTAAAATCGCGGGTGGTAAAGGCATTGGAATTGCCGCCATTACTGCGTATCAAACGGTCAAACTCGCCGTTGGGATATTTATTGGTTCCCTTGAACATCAAATGCTCAAAGAAATGCGCGAGCCCGGTCAGACCCGGCTTTTCATGGCGCGAGCCTACCCGGAACCACTGCTGAAAATTAACAAATGGCGCCGTATGATCTTCGTGCAGAAGCACCGTGAGACCGTTATCGAGAGTGAATTTATCCACTTTCATCTTAATGGCCGTAGCTACATCTTTTTGATTCGTGGCCTGTGCCTGAACACCGATGCAAACACTGAGCGAGATCGCCATGGCGATTTTTTTAGAGAAAGACAACTTGAGAACCCCCTGCTTTGATAGCGAAGGTAATATTGTCTAGCCCCGAGGGCTTGAAGGTCAATTATTGAACGACGAAGTCTGAGAAGTAGATATGCTTAATAACACCTTGGGAGAGTTGATCATTTAACTGGGCGATGATCTCATTCTTCAAATGCAGTTTGCCCTGAAGGGTCTCTAAGTCCGTAAAGGCTTTGCTATTCACAATTCTTACTATCGTGTCCCGGCCTTTAGCCCCGAGGTTAATGATTTCTTCAAAACCTTCCGCATCAAGCATTTCTAGATTGAGCTCCATGCGAACCAGACGACGCGGGAGTCCATCTAAATTCGTATTGAACGTCTCCATCGTGTAGATCATGGGCCTCTCCAGCAATGTCTGGCGGAAAGCTTCCATTTCTTTGTCTAATTCCGCCGAAGTGGCTGACGGAGAAGTGTACCCAATCGTCGAGGCGTATACGAGATATGAGCCCACACCCATGGAGGATAAATTAAGAGCAACGTAAATAAGGCCCAGAATTTTTTTTAAGTCCCGCTTCGGCTTTTGCTGTTCGCCATTATCTTCTGCCATGATAGACCCCTTCCATAGGGATCTATCGGCGAAAACACGGCCTGATTAAAGCCACCCCGTATTGACTTGTCCGCCGCACCATAAGTGTAATGAGGTACTATGTCTCAATTTATAACAATCGCTTTCAGCTTGATGCTTAGCTTCGCTCAGGGCGAGGAAAACAAGCCGGATCCACTGCCAATTACACCAGATAAAGATATGGTCCCCGAAGCTCTGGTCCAGTTAGGTTCCGGCAGTTATTTTTCCACGCACGCCTTTTTGATGGATAAAGCCACGCGCACTTTGACTATATGGAAGCAAGACGCCTCCGGCCTGACCTTGGTCAGCGCTGTCGCGGCCGACTTCGGTCGCAATGTCGGAAGCAAAACCACGAACGGCGACCATAAAACCCCAGAGGGAATTTATTTTTTCCAAGAATCCAAAGAGGGGCCCGGCTTAAATTTCGATGAATATGGTGTGCGGGCATTCACTCTTGACTACCCCAATTTTTTTGACGACCTTAATAAAAAATCTGGCAATGGCATTTGGTTGCACGCCATTCCCGATAAAAAAACTCTGTGGCGTGGCTCGCGCGGTTGCGTCGTGGTTCGCAATGATATCATCAAACAAATCGCCACCCACATTACGCTCAAACGAACTCCCATGTTAATTCAAGATAATGTGAAATACGTATCCAAAACCGATGCGGCAAAGCGGCGCGCGGAGTGGGGTACCTGGCTTGAGACTTGGCGGAAAAACTGGGAATCAAAAAGTCTTGATGAGTACATAACCAACTATGCCGACGATTTCAAATCCATGCAAATGGATCGCGAAAAGTGGCAGCAGTATAAGAAAAATTTGAGCGAAAAATATAACTTCATAAAAATCGCGCTCACTGAGCCTGTCATGATCCATCATAACAACGAACTTGTTCTTCGCTTCCTGCAAGATTATCAGTCGGATAAGAACGCCGATTTCGGCGAAAAGACCCTCTACCTACGTCGCCAGGACCAAAGTCCTTTCAAGATAATCGGCGAAGAATGGCGGCCCGCGCGCCGCGACGAAGTCGTCGCGACTCATTAAGACTTTGCTCTCAACCCACCTTAAGGCTAGCCACAAAACAAAGAACTCGACTGAAAGCTAGTCTGTAATTGCCCTTCAGGCCTCAGCATTTACCGCTTTTTTCTCGATATACACATATATAGAGCAAACCTTTTTTTAAAGGCTAATACGATGTCATTCAACTACAATAAGAACAACGGCCACAACAGCGATAGCTTTTGGACGTCCTACTCGGATTTGTTCCTCGGACTGTCTTGTATCTTCCTCATGCTTTACGTTGTGGGAAGTCTTCGAACCGGCACCGACCAAATCAAGAACATGATTGAAAATCAGAACTTGAAATCGCAAGTGCAGAACCTCCAGACGCAGCTGAAGATGTACGAGTCAATCAAGTCGGATTACCTGCAAAATCAGGCGCCGCAAGACGAGCTCAAAGAGTACCAAGAGCTGATGGATAAACTCACTCTGCTTCAAGAAGAGTCGAAAGACGAAAACGAAAAGCTTAAGCGCCAAGCCATGGAGCACGCTGCTAAAGAAAAAGCGTTGAATAAGTACCAACAAATGGTGCGCAACATTCTTAATGCCAACAAAGTAGCGAAGACGAAGATCATCAATCGTAACGACATCATCGAAGACCAGGACGTCGAGATCGAGGATCAAGGTGCGGAAATCAGCGACCTTGAGCAGGACATAAACTCCAAGAAGGCGATGATCGAGCAGACCGAGCGTAAAATCGCCGACGCCAATGAAGAGCTTGAGCGCAAGATTAAAGAAATCGAAAAGCAGCGCAAACAAAACAAGCTCAATGCCAAGGCTTATCAGGCGAAAATGACGAAGTTGAAAGAGCAGAATGAAAACCAAATCGAATCTCTGCAAGAAAAGGCTGAAACGTACGAACAGCAGATTAGCAAATCGCAAAATCAACTAAGTCAGCTAAGCGGTCAGCTTCAAGCGACGAGCTCAAAGCTTGCAGCAAAAGAGGGCGAAGCTGCCGCACTACAAAACAAGATTTCTGGTCTTAAAGGCGAATTTGACCGTCAAGCCGCCGCTGAACGCGGAGCCTTTGAAGGCGCTCTTGCGAAAGAACGCTTGTCAGGCGCTGAACGCGCCGCCCGTGAAGGTGCCTTCCGCGCCTCTGCCGCCCAAAAAGAAAAAGAACTTGGCGACAAAATCGCAGGCCTTTCTGGCGAGCTCGCCAAAGCAAAAGCTGAAATGGACACTCGTAAAGCAGTGGCTAAAGACATCGCGGCCGCTCTTGCTCGTGCCGGAGTTAGCGCCGACGTCGATCCCAAGACGGGCGATGTGCTGCTTGATTTCGGCGACGCTTATTTTGACAGCGACTCCGCCAAGCTAAAAGCAAAAATGAAGTCCGTGATAGAAAAGGCAATTCCAGTTTATGCCAAGTCATTGTTTGGCAGCCCAAAACTCGCCGGTAAAATCTCGGCGGTGGAAGTCATTGGTTTCGCCTCACCGACTTATAAAGGCAAATTCGTCGATCCTAACTCGACCAATCCTGAAGACCTTAAAGCGGTCAAATATAATATGGATCTCAGCTACCGCCGCGCTAACGCGATCTTCGGACATATAATAGAGGACGGCAAAATGAACTTCGACCACCAACCAGACCTAGTAAAAAAGATGAAAGTTTCCGGCCGTAGTTTCTTGGAAGTGTTCAATGCCAACCGAAATACCGCTTCGATGCAGGACTTTTGTAAGATTAACGACTGCCGTAAAGCACAGCGTGTGGTGATACGTTTCAACATGAATTGATGAGATTTATAAAAATTTAAGAAGAGGAGAGAGAATATGAAAGAACAAGTTACGTTAGCGCAGGTCATACAGTGGTTTATCCTACTGTTGCCCTATGTAATGGCCGCGATATTCGTGGTCGGGGCGGTTTTACGGGTATTGGTTTACTTCACTGTAAAACGTCACGAATGGTTTGCCCGCGAATTTGAACGCCGGGTGAATAAATATGTCGACGGGGAAACTCCCGGTCAGACTCATGGAGTGTCGTTTTTCCAGCTGGCAAAAAAACAGCTTGAGCGCACTTATTATGAAGTCTTTGAAGTGCGTGACCGCTCGCAAAATCGCCGCCCGGACCGAGTGATGGCGGTCAGCGACCGAGTCTTCCTAATTAAGCCCGGTTGCGCTTGGCTAGTTAAGGATATTTTAAAGCAGCTTAAGTTCTTAAAATGGACGCAAGAAACACCAAAACTTTTAAATATCACCAGGGCCACGTTTCAGCACAATCCATGCTTTAACCGCGTCATGGGAATCATTCCGATTGGCGCACTTAACGATCTTCTCAATATATTGCCGGGCCTTTTCGTCGTCGCGGGAATTTTGGGAACATTCTTAGGTATTCGCGGAGGCCTTGAATCCCTCGGTTCAATGAACTTAGCAGACCTAGAAACGACTAAAAAAGTGATGGACAATTTCCTTCATGAAATCGCATTTGCGATGGCGTCTTCCATCGTCGGTATTGCGTTCTCTCTCGCCCTTCACGTTTGGAACACAATGTACTCGCCTGAGCGCGTGTTTGTTTCCATGGTGGACCGTTTTGAGAGTGCGCTAGACCTGCTTTGGTACCGCAGCGACAACAATAATTATCCAATTGGTGGTCGCCCATTTGATGAGAATCGTGACCCGGTCGAAGCCTTGGCTGAACAGGCTCTAGCTTTGGAAGTTGCGAAGAGTTCGAAAAACCAAGAGGACATCTCTAAGACCAAAGCGTCTTAAAGAGCAACCTCTGTAAGGGACTTGATAGTATGGCCAAACCTCTAACCTGTTTTCTCGTCACAATGCAGACGGGAACAGAAGTCACGCGCAAAGTGGTGGACGCTAACCCGTTCACCATTGGCCGTTCTTTAGAGGCTGCCATTTCCATTATCGACACCAACGTTAGTCGTGCCCACGTCCTAGTTAAAAACAAGGGGGGCAGAGTCTGGATTGAAGACCAAGGTTCCATCAACGGAACTTTTCTAAACGGTGTGAAGCTTGAACCAAAACGCCTTACTCCCCTGGAAACAGACGACGTCATTAAACTCGGGAAAACAAATGTGAGTATGAAGATCGTCGCCATCGAGCGCATCTTCGCGCCGGAATTTGTCTCCACGAGTACTGACCTACAAACTGGTCAGAAAGACTCTCTCCTTAATCTGATCCAAGGTGCGCATAACGAAGCTCAAAGACTTGTCAAAATGGGACGTGACCTGCATGATGCCGCCATTCAACAGGCCGAAGCCCGGGCCGCAGGCATTGAAAACAGTATGGCGAACCAGCGCAATCAGATTTTGGCGCAGGCCCAAGAGCGCGCAAACCAATTGATTTTAGAAGCTGAGGGGAAAGCAAAGAAGGAAGTTCTTTCCATTCATTTGCGAGCCACTGAGGTCCGTCAGAAAGCGGATGAATACCGTCGGCAATTGATTGAAAAAGCTCAAGATGAGGTCGAGAAAATTTACGGTCAGCAACGCGAGCGCTGCCAAGAGATGATTGATGAAGCCAACGAGCGCATCATTAAACTCAACGAAATCGCCGACGCCGAGGCCGTTACAACTAAACGCAAGGCCACCACTGAATCCGGAATGATTCTGGAAGAGGCGCGTATTCAAGCAGAACATGATGCCCAGGAGTATTTCGATTCCGTGCGCGACGAAACCGTTCGTCGCATGGAAGTTTACGAAAATGAAGAGCGGGAAAAGATCGAAGAAGAGCGCGTGCGCATGATAAAGGAGACGGAAGGGCAAATGAGCTCGCTTCGTATTGAGCGCAAACGACTTGAAACGGAAATGAATTCGGAGATCCGCCGCCTACAATCGGACATTGACTCCAGCAATATTGAATTAAAAGAACTCCACGTTCTCATTGAAAAACAAAAGAATGTCGCGGCCGACGAGATCGCTTACAAACGTGAACTTTTTGAAAAAGAAATGAAATCTGAGCAGGGTTCCGCCAAACGGGCCCTTGAGACATCAACGGAGCAAAAGCGTCAGGAGATTGAAAAATTCAAACTCATCCGCGAGGAAGAAACTCGCACAGCAATCAAAGAGCAGACACTCGCATTTGATAAAATCAAACGGAAAAATGAAAAAGACATTGAGGAGCTTGAAGACGAACTGCTCCGCCTTACTCCCCTAGTTAAAAAGGCAACGGCTGATTTTACAAGTCTTCAGGCCCAAGAGCAGATGGCAAAATCAAATTACGACGAACTCTTGTTTAAGTTCCAAAAATTAAATGATGCCCTGAAAAATGAAGCCAACACAAAAACGGAGCTACTTGCAAATATCAGACTCCTCGAAAAAGATGTGGGCCGTCTCGCCATGGACAAGCAGAACTTAGAAGGCAGCATAGCCAATCTGCAGATGGATATGCAGCAGCGAATTGCCGCTCACAAATCGATTCTTGACGAAGAGTTCGCAAGACTTCGCCGCGTACAGCAAGAGGAGCTCGACAGTTTACGCCTCTCTGAAATGGACCGCCTTAAAAAGGATCGCCAGAACGCGGTAGAAGACTTCGCCCGGGAAAAAGAGAGTATTGCGAATGACATTCTTTCCGCCGTGTTCGAGGAACTCACGAAACCAAGCGCCTTGGGCGCACAAGATGCAATTAATGCGACATTAAAGAAAAAGATCAACACCACTCTTGAAGAAAGGTCACTATCGCTTCTTACAGATCATCACGGCGAGCATGTCACCGTTAATAAGATTCAAGGCAAGCGCAACCGGGAACGCCGTGCCTCGGGTGCACAGGGCATGCTCCTTGGCATGCTCTTGCTCATAGGGTTTCAGTATGGTCAGGAAAGGTTTCTTGCTGACTCGAACCCAATGAAGACTGCAGCTGAGGAAAAAGCTCGCGCGCGCGAAGAAGATCTTGAGCGCCGCAAATTTAGTCCTCCACAAGATGAAGAACTTCGCTCGTCCTACAAAGATTGCGTCATTTACACCAAAGATTTCGTCGAAGTTTATACAAGCACGGAGTTCCAGGAAAAATTCCTAAAAGCCGCCACCATTTATTTATTAAAGCAGTGGCGAATTGAGGAAGATAAGTCGGTTGAGGCGCTCTCCGCGGTTACGACGTTAGTAAAGGTCCTCGACGAAAAGAAGAAAGCCATTCACCCTGATTTCGTTAAAGAGGGCTTAAAGAAAATGGAGGACGCTGAAACCGAAGCCATCGCTCATGTAAATGAAACTTTGGGAACGGAAGTCCGATATGAAGCATTCCGCAAGTTCGAGAAAAAGTTTTACTTAAACTTTCGCCAAGAGCGCCTGCCTGCCGGCGGCGACTAAATTTCTTAATGAAAATCACGACCCGGCAAGCCCGACGCTCCATCACTGATTTGCTTTTTCGCAAACCCAAATCCTTGGTCAATCATATTAAGGGCAGCATTTGCCTGGTCGGGCAAAATGCCACGCTTGCTCATATAACGGAGTCCAAAATACGCGGCAGCTCCATAAATAAGCCAACGCAATCTGAAGGCACCAATTAACCTTGGTGCGATTATCGCCGCTGCGGCACTTGTGATTCTTTGATCCATATAAAATACCTCCTCTAATCCAGTCCTACTTTGCATATCGCTTGCCAGCGGGAAATGAGGAAGTCTGACCCATTCCTTAGTCCGGAATTATTTGTGTGCGAAACTCCATCTTTGAGTTCAGCTATGCGCCTCGTAACCTAGTGTAAATGATTAGTCGAATTTCGTTCACCTTTGCTGCACTCCTGCTTGCGATCATCCAGTGTAGCGCTTTCGCCGCAAGCTCCGATATCTTCAACAGCTACCAGTGGAATCGCACAAATCTCACCAGCGAGAGCGGCGCCGTCGATATCGCAATTGGGGCCGCGACTTTCCCAAGTTGTGGGCCTGGCTCGTATCAAATAATTTCATAAACTCTCCCGGCACTTCATTCGTCGCCGGCGGCGGGCAGCCAAAAGTCCTCGACATAGGCTATCCATTTTCAGGCGTTTGCATTGGCCTGAACCACAACGGCAAAGATTATATTTTCCGTACCACCGACTTGGATAAAATCTGGTTCAATATCGGCTGGGGAATCTGGGATATTGTGGGAGAAAACTATGAGAATCAGCGAATCGAAATTTCCGCGTTCGCCCCGCCTGACCAATTCATGCTGCTGCCATTTCAAACTCCAAAAGGCCCTATATTTTACGACTATGAAGCTCTCACAGGAAAAATGTCTGTGAAGCTTTATGAACGGGAATCTAAATTTGATCCATGGACACTCATCGCGGATCTAAAAACTGAAAATGCTGGCATCGAATGGGGAACGCCTGATCCTCTCGAGTTCGACAAGATGTTTCTTTCGACAATGCAATTGCAGTAATTCACTTCGCCGAAGTCAGACTTCCGTAAGGGAAAGTGGATTCACAGCCCACCTGAAACGGCGGGCGCTATCTAAGCGTCGCCGAGAGCGCCGTTGCCGTAATCGGCTTCAAGATCCACGACCACCGACCGGTCTGCAACATCCTGGAGGGCTTTGATGTGCTTGTCGTAATCTGCTTGGGTGATTAAGCCCTGCTTGAGATTCCAATCGATCAGCCGAGTGTCGTACTTCACCACTTGTAAAGCTTCGTGCAGATCCATCAAAAACCTCCGGTCAAAATGACTCTTAATTCCAGAATTTAGGGTTACGTTCCTGATCTGGTTTCTCGTTGTTTACTACGAGTTTTAGATTCCGTCCACGGCTTTGAGTGGCCTTGCGCCGTCGCCCCGTCTGCCATCTGTCCAAGCCATTTAAGAATACGAAACCAACCGCAAGGCCGCCGATATGAGCCAGATTGGCGGTCTGAGAATGAACTCCACTGCTTAGGAGAGTCAAAACCTCGATCGCCGCGATAACGGCCACAAAGATCCTGGCCTTCATCGGGAAGACGCCAAGCAGGTAAATCACGCGATCGCCAAAGACTTTTCCATAAGCCAACATAAGCCCGAAAACCGCTCCTGAAGCCCCAACCACGGGGGCCTTCAACGGAAGCGCATCGCCTGATGCTAGGCTATAGATCGTCACTCCTGCCAAATAAAGAACGGCAGCGCCGACTCCGCAAACCATGTAGTAAAGCAGAAAGAACCGTCCGCCCCATCGGGCTTCAAGTTCAGAACCAAAAAACCACAGGATCAACATGTTGAAAAGAACGTGAAAAACATTATCAGAATGAAGAAACATGTACGTGATCGGCTGCCATATCCAAAAATCTAACAAAACAGATTCTGGAATAAAGCCGAACCACTGGTAAATATAGGGAGCATCGAGAACCCATTTTTGAAGGATCAAAACCAGTACGACCCAAACCGTCAGGTTAATAATAACGAGTTTCTTCACCATTGCGGTCAGTGGCGGAACTGCAAGTTGGTAACCACCGCCTTGCATTAGTCGTCTCCTTGTCCTTGATGCTCACTGAGCTCAATCAAAACGCCGCCGGTGGATTTGGGATGAACAAACGCCACCAAACAATTGTGAGCACCGGTCACGGGCTTTTCGTTAATCAACTGCATGCCCGCGGCTTTCAAATTCTCCATTGTCAGACGAATATCTTTCACACGAAAACATATATGATGGATGCCAGGCCCACGCTTTTCTAAAAACCGGCCGACGGGGGAATCAGGACTTGTTGGCTCCAAAAGCTCGACTCGCGATTGATTTGCTAGTTCGAACATTCCGACTTTTACTTTCTCACGCTCTACCACTTCAACGTGCATGGAGTGAAATCCAAGTGCTTTATAAAATTCCGCACCCTTTTCAAGGCTCTCAACTGCAATTCCGATGTGGTCCAATTTAAATTCCGAAGTAGTGAACATTTTTAGCTCTCTTGATCAAAAAAAGGTTTCAGCTTCGCGTAGGTCTGTTCCAAAGTTTCCGCTAACACTTTGGTTTCCGCGATCACTGGGAAGAAGTTTGTATCTCCCGCCCAGCGCGGTACCACATGCCAATGCAGATGCTCCGGCAGACCGGCTCCCGCCATCGCGCCATGATTCAGCCCGATGTTGCAGCCTGGACATTTATAGCAGTTTATCACGGCTCGCACAGCCCTGCGCAATTGACGCTGGACCTCAAAGTACTCGTCGTCACTTAAGCCCAAAAGATCACCGCAGTGACGCCGCGGCAGCACTAAAAGATGCCCGTTGTTATAAGGGTATTTATTGAGCACTACGATCGCCTTATCGCCCGCCCACAGGAGAAGCGACTCCGGCGACAGACCGGCTTTAAGAGCCTCGCAAAACACACAGCCTTTTGGGTTTACAAGTTTACGTACATATTTGTAGCGATCGGGTCGCGCCATGAAATCACGCTCTTGTGGCCAAATGCTTTTTAGCGAGATTTTCGTGGCTTTTGGATTTGCTTTTCGAGCTTTGCGTTTTTTCATTAAAGGCCTATAGCTCCAGGCCAAATCATTAGTGGTTGTCCCCGCAGCTTAGTATGGAACGTCTTTTCAATCGCTCCCAAAAAGTCCCCGGCCCTTGATTCTTCTTCAAAGAAGTCAAAGAACATTCCCTCGCGCAAATTGCGCGGTTTAAAAATCTCAGGATCATCGCCGAGGCCGGCCATCTCCCCAAGTATCCGCCTGGCATCATCCAATGTCCCCACTTCATCGGCGAATCCCAGCTTCACAGCTTGCGCTCCGGTGAAAATTCGACCATCGGCATTGGCATCAACAACCGCAGGAGTTAATTTTTTTCGTGCTTCGACGATCGCCGCCTTAAATTGCCCAAGAACATCGTAAAGCATGCCGCTCAAAAGTTCTTTCTCTTCACCTGTCATGGCGCGGTACTCAGCTCCCGTGTCTTTGAATTTTCCGGTCGTGAGAGCATAGCGCTCGATCTTCGCCCAATCCAAAAGCCTTTCCAGATTGGCGAACTGCATGATCACGCCGATAGATCCCATCATGCAACCTGGCGTCGTAATGATTTTATCTGCACCTAGTGCCGCATAATACCCACCGCTCGCAGCCATTCCCAAACAAGAAACAACGACCGGTTTTTTAAACACTTCGCGTGTGCGCTTAAGTTCCATGTAAATTTCTTGGCTCGGACCAACGACACCACCTGGTGAATTGATCTGTACGAGAACTCCTTTGATGTCGTCTTCTTTTCGGTACTTGCGCAGCTTTTCTAAAAACTTAGCCCCGTCGTCGATGACGCCATCGAGTTCCAATAGCAAAATGCTCGATTTGCTTAGGCGAGATTCCGGAGGATTTAAAACGGTTGAAACTCCAGCGCATGTTAGTCCAACACCGACCAGAACCAAGACACCAAAAAAAGCAAAGATGTAGCCCACAAACTTACGCATACTTTAGAATTCCTCCACCGCCAATATTGCCTAAACCTAACTGAACGCAAAAAAAAACGCCAACTGGTGAGCTGGCGCATTAATTATCAGAATATTACCGCCAAATGTCGGTAGTTCCGCTTCAGCGGAACTACTCTGTCTCTGTAGGCTTCTTATCGTTCAACGACGCTTTTAGAGTGTCTCCGAAGATATCTCCGAAGCTAGTTTTAGAAGTCGTTACCGCCTTCTTGACGTACTCCTCAACATCGCCCTGAGTCTGTCGAAGCGTCACAAGCTTGGCACTTAAGCCAATCTTACGAGCGTCCTTGTCGATGCTGATCACTTCCGCTTTCACGGTGTCACCAACTTGAACAACGTCCTCAGGCTTATCAACACGCTTAGTGCTGAGTTCAGAGATATGGATCAAACCTTCGATGTCTGTCTCAAGCTCTACGAACACACCGAAATCAGCGGTCTTAGTGACTTTAACGTCATGCTGAGAGCCAATGCGGTATTTTTCGTCAATGCTCTGCCATGGATCGCCTTCGAGCTGCTTAATGCCTAGGCTAAAGCGCTCGTTTTCGATGTCCACACCAAGAACCACACAGCGGATTTTGTCGCCCTTCTTAAAAAGTTCAGAAGGATGATTGATTCGCTTAGTCCATGAGAAGTCAGAGATATGAACGAGGCCGTCGATACCCTCTTCAACCCCAACGAAGATACCGAAGTCGGTGACCGACTTAACTTCACCTTCGATGATCGTTCCAGGACCGTAAGAGTCTTTGAGCTCAATCCAAGGATTCGGTTCAAGCTGCTTCATGCCGAGGCTAATGCGGCGGTTGGCCGAATCGACTTCCAATACTTGAACGTCGACTTCGTCACCTGGTTTCACAAGCTGTGAAGGATGCTTCACACGCTTGGTCCAGCTCATTTCTGAAACGTGGATCAAACCTTCGATACCCTCAGACAACTCTACAAACGCACCGTAATCGGCGAGGCTGACGATCTTGCCCTTGGTCTTTGAACCAACGACGAATCCAGCTGCCACTGCTTCCCACGGATCTTCCTTAAGCTGCTTTAAGCCTAAACTTACGCGCTCTTTTTCGTTGTCGAACTTCAAGACTTTAACTTCAACTTCATCACCGACATTGAGAATTTCTGAAGGATGCTTTACGCGGCCCCAGCTCATGTCCGTGATGTGGAGGAGTCCGTCCATACCACCGAGATCAATGAACGCACCGTAATCGGTGATGTTCTTGACGGTCCCCTTCACGATGGATCCCTCTTTCATTGCATCGAGGGTTTGAGTGCGAAGTGTTTCGCGCTCTTCTTCGAGAAGTGCCCGGCGGGAAAGAACGATGTTTCCACGCTTTTTGTTGAACTTGATAACTTTAAATTTATAGCGCTTACCAATGTAAGCATCCATGTTGCGTACGGGGCGAAGATCGATCTGGCTGCCAGGCAAGAACGCCTTTACACCGATATCAACGCTCAAGCCGCCTTTGACTTTCGCGATGATGGTTCCTTCGATCACTTCTTCGTTTTCCGCTGCACGAGAAATATCGTTCCACGCGCGGAGCATGTCAGCCTTGTCTTTCGACAAAACAACCATGCCGTTTTCGTTTTCCACGCGGTCGATATAAACTTCAACTTCAGCGCCGACGTCGATATTGGTCTTGCCTTCAACGACTCTGAATTCAGAGATCGGAATCAAACCTTCTGATTTATAATTGATATCCACGAGTACGTAGTCTTCTTGAACTTCGACTACCCGGCCTTTTACGATATCACCGACCCGGAAATCCCGGTCTACTAGTGAAGTTTCAAAAAGATCCGCAAAACTCTCGCCGCTCATTTGAGCGACTTTCGCGAGACCTGGATTCGCCTCTACATCACTGTCAGCAGCGTCCAACTGCGCGAGAACTTGATCCCGAGCCATTTGGGCTTTACTTTTTTTGGAGCCACTTCCGCTTTCTACCATACGCAAACAATACCTCCTGATGGATGCCGTCTTAGGCGACAGGCGTCCGGCGTGCGTACTCAAAGTCCTCTTGGTTTATATAAAAGGAACTGTGAGATTTGGGCTAGGGTTACAGGGCCTAACCTGGTTAAGTCAAAGACAATTTTACACATCGAGCCAAGCAGAGCGCACGTAAAAACTCCGTGCAGAGCGGGTTTTGCGAGGATGGGCTGGGGGGCTTCGGTCTTGACGGGTTAGGTCGTTGTAATCGTTGGGTTTTCGAAGCTCGGTTAGGAAGTTCGCCACAACTCGCCAGCGCGTTCCCGCCATACCCAGCAAGGAGAACTGTCTGAACCGAGATTTCAAAAAATTTATGAATCAGGTGTGTCAGTATTGCTCCAGGTATGAAATGACATTCCGGTAAGTTGAAGATGGCTACTTACTATTCCTGCAAAGGGTTCCACTGAGTCCTCTAATCCATCCTCGGTACAACCGACGCGATGGAAATTTCACCAAGCTATGGATATGATCCTCATGCACCGCGATCGAATAAACCCTAACTCCAAATTTATGGCTGAGCTTGGCAATCTGAGATTTAATGAGTTCGGCACTTCGAAAGAGCTGCACTGAATCCTCAGCTTTAAGCACCAAGTGAATCGGCGCATTTAAATTCAGCGGCCGAGCAGATTTACGCTTACCCTTTTTGAATAAACTGCCGCCAAATTCGATTTTTACTTTATCTATAAATAGAGATTCTTGTTTCATGAGAAGGAACTTACCACGAGAATCTAAAGCTGAGTTTTTGCGGCAATTACGACTGCATACTCTTTCAAAAATAACTTCTTGGTTGGCGCCTGAAGCGGCCCATCGACTTCGCCCGCGTGCGACTGACCGATCCACTTAGGGGGTGTGCCGGCAACTAAAAACTCAACCCTAAAGCCCGACTATGCAGCAGATAATCGCGTCAAATTATTTTTACGGTTTTCGAAAAACTTCCTACAGGGACACCTGGTGAGCACCCTAACTTCCCACCGGCTCCCAATACCCGATATGACGCAAACTTTTCTCCGCGCGGAGAAATTGCTACAGCAGCACCTCTCGCTTAAACTTTTAAGTCGATGGACGTCGAAAAACGGGAACCTACTCAATCCGCTAACGCCTACCAAAATCTCGCGGGCGAGATTGTCAAACTTCTGCGCGGTGAAATGAGCCAGCGGGAACTAAGTGAGTCCCTCGGGTTTACATTCAATCAAGTTGGAAAATGGGAAAGCGGCTTTACTCAGATCAAATGGTCCGATTTTTTGCGCTTCGCCGAATTTCGTGAGCTTCCAGTCGAGAAGGCTTTTCGCCTCGTATTTTGGACCCATGACGGTCCGTTTGACGTCTTAACAAGCGTTAATTCTTTGGCCAAACAGATTGGATTCCGACCGGACTCTATAAGAGGCGAGCGGACGGACCTGGCGGAAATCCTTCGCTGGATGGACCATGAAGCCTCAATCCTGATTAGCTGGTTAACGTTGTTTTTGGACTGCTCTAAGTTGCCGACGATCGAGGCCAAGGTTCAAGGTTTTATGTTGCGGCTCAATGCAATATTGAGTGACCCGCTTTGCGTGTTTGTAAATGCGGCCCTTGATACGAGTGAATACCGGAATCTAGAGTTGCACGACGAGGTTTTGCTCGCCGAGCATTCGACTTGCACGAGAGAAGAACTGCGGCGCACCCTGGAAACCCTCATGACTTTTAAAGCCGTGACGTTTGATGGGAAGAAATATCGACCGGTCTACTCTTTTGCTTACAGTTTTTCGCCAAATCCTAAATTAAGAAGCCTAACCAAATACGCAACGGAGCTTGCCGCCTCTAGATATTCCCTGACTCCAGTAGAAGCCAACCCTGATCGACCAACCAATGTCTCTCTCTCATCGGTGCGTGTCGTCCCTATGTCCTTAGAGGCGTCGAAAAAAGTCCGTGAGCTGGTGGCGCAATTTCATGTGGCCGTTGGCGACGTCGTCAATGCGGACGATGCCCCGAAGGACGGGGTTCAAGTGCTCCTCTTTCACAGCTTTGTTTCCAATATTAACGTTTCGAGAGAGAAAATAGAAACCAACTCCTTAAGCCTCCCCAATTCTCCTCCCAACCAAAACTATAAGCTAACTTAACGTAACTAGGGAGCGACGGATTGGACATCTCATCATTCATTGATCGATGCTTGAGTTACCCTTCCGGCGATAACTGTCAGCCCTTTCGCTTTAGAGTATTCGGTGACAATCGGTTCGAGATTTTCCATGACGACAGGATCGGCAAGCATCGGTTAAACCTCTCTAATCGTGCGTCCATTTTGTCGTTAGGTGCGCTGCTTGAGACTGTTTCGTTGACCGCTCTCAATGATGGATTCGCGGCGAAATTCGAGTCTCATGTTGCTCACGTCTCTCAAGAGCAGCATTTGCAAAAATGGGTCACTGTAACGTTAGAAAAAGCGCCTATGCCAATAAACGAATCGGACAAAGAGTTATACAAGGCGATCCCCATCAGAGCGGTAAAGCGCGGACGCTATGCAGTCGAGGCCCCATCGACTGAGATTCTTCAGTGGCTCAAACTTGAAGCCGCGAACAATTCCAATATAGCGTTCTCATTTCAATCGAGCTTGAGCTCTGATTTAAATGATACGCTACTAAGTATCGAAGAAGAAATGTGGAAAGACCTACGATTGGCCAAAGATGTTTTCAAATGGATCCGCTTCACTAAACAAGCGGCCGAAAAAACCCGGGACGGCATGACTTGGAGATCTCTGGGACTTCCCTTTTTCCAAAAACCCTTCATGAAATTGTTTTCACACTTTCCCAACCTTTACAAATTGGTCGCCGACAGGGGCTCTACTGCCGGCCAGAAGAACATGCTCAAAGATCACATCAAGCATTCATCCGGATTTGGTTGGTTGGCACTCAAATCAGCTGACAAAAATCAACTCGTCTCAGCCGGACGGACGTATTTCCGCTTGTGGCTTTATCTGGCGGCCCGAGGCTATGCCTTTCAACCTATGAGTCTCGCGACATTCCCTGCATTTGAAGCGCATTTTCACGGCCTACCGCAGGACTGGCCAAAAATCCTTCACGATTATTACCCGAGGCTCAGAGAGCTCATACGCCGCGACTCTAACATGGAGGCTCAGTGGGTGCCGATCTGGGGGTTTCGCACGGGGCGTGCAACTCCGCTACCACGTGAAGCTAGATGCTTACGGAAATCATTCCAGGAAGTTTCGCTTTCCTAAGTCGGAGATACTGGCGACTCTCCGAACCCGCCGCCGCCCGAGGAATGAATGATGACTTGGTCGCCAGCCTCGAGATTTACTTCACCGCTGTCGCCGAGTTCTTGTTTTTCAGAACCCAGCTTTTGCCACTGAATTTCTGGGCCGATCGCGGCTTTACCGCCGTTCGCACCTTCAGGCTTATGAATACCGCGCGTGATATTCCAGCGTAGTGTAGCCGGCGCTAAAACTTCAAAAACTTTTGTTTGTCCGTCGCCGCCACCAAGCTGGCCACTGCCACCACTTTGCGCTCGGAATGCCATTGATCTTACCCTCATCGGATATATCCGTTCGATAAATTCCACGGACCGCTGGAGGTGCGTGCGGCGCCAAATATCGAGCGCATCCGCACCTCTTCGATCCTTAGTTGCGGCGGCTCCCGGCTCCATATCGTCGTAAAAATATTTGCCGTTGCCGAAATCGATTTCAAACGCGCATGCACCAAGACCACTTTGCGCACACTGAAGTTTGCGATCAATTTGTCCAAGTAATCTTAAGACTAAACTCGCTACTAGCGCCGTGCCGTCGGTGAAGCCTAAGAACACCGGTGAGGGATACCGCGCGTGAACCAAGGAGCCCAGAGGCGCGATCACGTCCACGGCCCGCAAAATTCCTGAATTCAACGGAACTTCTGCGTTCAAAGCCGCCGCCAACGCCCCTACACAAGAGCCCATGGTTGCGGCGTCACTCAAGGCATATCGATCCGGTGGTCCACTCCCCGTGAAATTAAAGGCGACACGATGGTCTTTGATTTCGATCGCAAGCGCCAATTTGCTTTTTTGGGAAATTTGAATCTCACCACGCGCACTGCCTTCTGAAAGATCACCGAGCAAGTGTTGAAATTGATTTTGCGCGAGAGTGAGCCACTCTTTCGATAATTTTTTCGTCAAGCTCGAACCGGTAAGCGCTTTGAGGCGGCCCATTTCAGCCGATGCCGCGCGCAACCAGTCGAGCGCTCGGGATAAACCGATTTTTAAATCTGCTGGTGCCAGCGGATGCCCGCAAATGGCGTCGAGAACTTGGTTGGCGAGAACTCCTTGATGAACCAAAGGCGTTGGCGGAATTCGGACGCCCTCATTTTCTAAGTTTGTCGCCGAATTTACCCGCGGTTTAAATGGAATTCTAACCACTAATAAAGCTTCTGACGAACTCCTCACGGATGTCGTCGTGTCAAAATGAACGCCAGTCACCAAATTCACGGATGAAAGCAGAGATCCACCTGAGTAAGGATCGTTGATGATGATGACGTCGTCAGGTTTGACTTGAAAATACTGATGACAGGTTAACGCCGCAACCGGAAGAGTTCCAATATCAGCAAGAGATTGGTAGCGCGAAACCAAAAGTTCTCCATCCGTCGTCACTAGTGCCGCGGATGGAAAGGGTTCGATAATGCGCTCGATGATACTTTGCCAAAGGGCAAAAAGAGGAGCTGACATTAGTCACCACCTTCTATTGCCGAGGAAAATTCGCGAACGGCTTGTAGCATCACGCCAGGATCTACAACCCAATCGGCGCGAACGCTAATGTCTCTTAAAGCGCGATCCAGCGAAGGCCTAAGTGCCTCTGCCAACGGACCACAGATTGTTACCTCCGTAGAAGCGGCTGGAATTTGTGCCGCTAAACGGCGAGCGCCTTCGACTTCCAAGCTCTGGGCTAGGTCTCTAGCGGAAAGCCGCTGGTTCACGCTGCTTTCTCTCGCGAGTGCGGTCAACGCCTCCTCAACTCGCGGACGGGCACGCTCGGCCAATCGCTCCGAAAGCCCTGGAATTTCGCCGAGGCGGCCAAGCAGCCAAAGTACATCTAGATATTGTGGAACCAAACCCTTGCCTAAGCACATTGGACCGGGTTCAAACCCACCTTCATGACGGGAAAGACCTGCAACCCCCCAGAAAGACTTTTGCACAAGCTGGGTCGCCTGAAGATCAACGCGCAAATAGGCTGGATATTTAATTGCGACAGGTCCGAAATCTGCACGCCACTGATTACGAACGGGCCAGCGCCCATCGAGCAACCAAAAATCCTCGACACCTAAATAAAGCAATGCCTGGGTGTTCCGCCGTTGCCTCCATTTATGCAATGCCAACACTGGACCAAACAAAGCCTTTAAAGGTGCGGCAGGTGAATCCGCAGGCAGCACGCCTTCGCTACCGAGATATTTAACTTGCGTTTCCGTGTGTCCGCTTTCAATCAGCGCTTTGGTGATTTCTTCTAAAGTCTCGCGGTGTCTTTGTCCCAAGTAGGCATTGGTAATCGCCGCCCACCATCTCGCCACTTCAGATTCATGTTCAGCCAAAGTGCTGCTCAAATGAACTTTAAATCCTTGATCAGTCAAAAACTGCCCGACCAAATTTTCGTGGGCAGAATTTTTACCTGCATGCAAAAGCCCTACAGCTACTTCTTCCACACTATGCAATTTAAGTTTCGCCGTGAGGAATTCGAGGTCCGCCGTCTCCACCGGTTTTTCTGATTTGCCTTCTGGCGACATGCGCTCACTAAGCCCAAAGACCATCGAGTTATCGATAATTGAAGGGGCTCGTTCCGCTTGCACAGTAAAATGAGTTTGGCGGATCGGTCGGTTCATCGTGAGCCAGTTTTCAAGACCTGCTGTCACCAGAAAGGCTGTTGAAGTGCCGTGGCGCCGGCGCAAAACGCTAGAGAGCGATTTATTCGCGATTAGAAGTTCTGAAAGAGACTTTTGATTATGCTCGGTCAGAAATTGAATTAGCGCTTTGCCGAGGGGACCACGCCCCACATACCAACGCTTTGAATGTGCGAGTCCCTCGGCCGAGACGAGACCCATCTCAGCGAAAGAATCGCCTAAATACAAAACACCACTCATTCGCATCACTTGATCGTCTAGAATAAGGTTGTTAAGTATATTGGCAACCTCTCGGCTGACAAAGGAATTCTGACGGTGAAAGTCTCCCCTGACATCCTGAGTCTGACTCCATATCAACCGGGGAAGCCGATTTCAGAAGCCAAAAGAGAACTTGGTCTTGATACAGTCTTCA
>JAYSTF010000004.1:0-6201 GCA_043720065.1 Pseudobdellovibrionaceae bacterium
AAAAATTTCCCGAAAAAAAATGGCCGCGCTCGGAGTAAAGTCATCGTCAGGTCCGAAAGTTTGAGAGTTAGAAAATGGCGTCGAGATCCCGTCTCTGCTAACTCGACCTTTACAAGTCAACTGACCGATCTCACATTTCTTTGGTTCGCTGACACACTCGAAGCAGCCAAAAGGCTCGAGCGCATTTGCAAAACTCGAAAATAGAATAGCAACTATAAAATTTAATTTTAAAAACTTAATCTTCGCTCCCTTAGTAATTAAAAAAACCTAACAGAAGTCATGCTTAGGTCAATCTTAACGGGTTCGATGGGAAAATTCGATACTATTTGCCAGTCGCGCCCAGGAAACAATGCGACGCCGACCCCCAGAAATCGCCAATGAAAACTATATTAGCTTCCCGAATTAAAACCAAACCAATTTATTTGAGTAACTGCTCCCGACCTAAAACGGTCTGATCATCGCTCAATAGAATTGCACTCCATAGAATGTGGCCGGCCATGAAGGGGTCTTGGCCGGAGATCGCCTGTTTTGCAGTTCGCACTAATCCCTCAGGAGCCAAAAGGCGCATAAACGCATCTTGAGCACGGCGAGTCTGACCTAAATTTAAGTAATCTTCGGCTTGTACTTGCAGTTGACTCCGTTGTGCCTCGGTCAGTCGTAGATGCTGAGCGCGACTATTTGCTATCGCCCGTCGTGCGTCTTCGATAGCCCCGGGCAAAACCGCTTGGGATTTGACCCCGCGTAGGGCGTCCGCGTGGAATCTCTTATTGACTGAATTAACCGCATGATCGAATCCAACCAAATCTCCCTTTGCTTTCACAAGGTATTCGCGAGCCAATCGAATTTCATCGGCTGCATTAAGATCTGAAAATACCGCCGCAAGGGAGTGAACTATTAGAACATGATTCTGATCTTCCATTGCCTGTTGAAGCAAATCCCGCAAACGTCGAACATTTCCAGCGGCCGAATAGGCCAAGATTCTCAGCTCGCCTTGGCTATCCTGTGCAATTCTATTTAACAGCGATATATCTCCGGCGGCTTTTAAAGCCCTGATAGCCGTGTTAACGGCCCGGGGGGCGACTTCGGCTTGAAATCCCGTTTGCCCCAACCGTCGTTTCTCAAAACTGCGAACACCTCGTCCCCAACACGAAGTTCGCCGCCAATATCAAAACCTGAAAACTCCATTTGCCGCTGGATTTTTTCGATGAGCTCTCGGCCGGACTTAGGCCGCCGTTGATCGCCATTGATTTTTAATTCGACAAAAAGATAAAAATTGTAAGGCAGATAATTGCGTGGCTTCATCCCAGTGTGAACGATGACTTCATGAACATACGCTAAAAACTCGAAACCACTTTCGTTTTCCTGAGACTTTGGCTCAGGGCAAATCAGACTAACAAGTGTACGTTCCTTGTCTCTCAGGGTAACGAGAAGATGTCTGAATTCGCCCTGCGGACCGACGGTTTCAATGCAAACTTCAGTAGGAAGGGAGCCGCCTAATTTCATCGATTCACTAAATTCAGTCCCCGCTTTAATGAGGCGGATGGGAATGCATTTTAAATCGCTTTCCCCCCGAGCCGTAGGCGAATGTGTATAAACTGCAAGAGCGAGCCCCATCACGCACAACAAATTCGTCGCTGTTTTCATTCCAGCTCAGTAAGCAACAGGTATGCCATTGATTCTTAGGCTTTCTTTTTGAAAAGAGCCCGCTCTAGTTTTTCCAATCGATCTTCGACGGTTTGCTCGGACTTCATGGATTTCCGCAAAAACCAATTCAGGAAAGTTTGATAGCCCAGCCCTTGTTTTTCACCTTGAGTTTCCAGCCAAGCCAAAACATCCGGATCTAGCCGAAAGGTTTTAATAACCTTCAACCCTTTTACTTTCTTTCCCCTCTTTGCCTTTGAAAAATCGTATTCGTCTTTCATAGATCACTTTCCATTGTAGCGCTCTTCTTCAGAGCGAGTTGCCTTCCTTGCCGAGATAATTCGAACCGTCAGATTTTCGACCTTTTCGACAAAGACCACGACAAGCACTTTAGCGTCTCGCGAGAGCCTCATCCGCACCCATCGTCCCATTCAAACGTTACAAAATCCATAATACAACCTTGTTATTACAATGTAAAGCCAACAGCTGGAGGCGCTTATGATCTATGCGGTTTCCCATAATGGGTCTGGTCGTCGTAATTGCGCAGTTCAAATAATGTGCTGAGCTTAAAGTGCACGTGAGGGCGATTGTATAGATGATCATTTCCGAAATCGGGCCGGATCATCTCGGACGTCGTAAACGAGGCTGTTGCGGAGGATCTTCAGCGCTTTATCGCCTTCAAAGTCGAACCCGGCTACCACCAAGAACAATTCGAGATTTGCTCCAGCATTAAGCCCGAGCCCAACCCCCGCCTCTCAGCCGATCCTGTAAATTGAATTTATCGGCCAACTGTTTGGCGTGCGCCATTCTAGTCCGGCGCCGGACCTGCATCGGGCCGAAAAATTTGGGCGAAACTGAGCTAAAATTTTGTTCATGTAAGCTCTGATTTAAAGAGCTGGTGAGACGCCAAAAAGGAGTGGTCTATGCACATTCGAAAGCCAGCAATTATTTGCTACGTTGGTAGAAACCGACGCCAATCATCGAACCGACAATGCTGCAACCTGCGCCAAGAAGTCCGCCGTAGGCCGCAGCGTATCCCGCAGGTAACGTGAATGCTCCGGTTACCAGAATTACTGCGGAAGGGGCAGCGCCTGCGCTGCCCCAGGTCCACGCACTTACTTCTCCACCTGCGGGGGAACCCATATGCTTGCTGGTCACGTATTCACCGACCCACGCTGAAACCGCGCAGACAGCAACTGGAACCGCTACCAGCGGGAATGCTCCCGTTCGTGTTCCGTGGGTCGCAAGTTCAGTTATTTGCGAGACCGTTGCCATCTGATCGGGACCGCAAGTTGGGGGCGCGTCCAATTGCACTGACGCTTCCGTCGGTTCGGAATCAGAGCGTTGCGAGCGCAACGCTACAAACGCAGGTGCCATCTCAGGATTATTAATGAGATTCACACTACATATCGGAGTATCCTTTTCGAAGAGGACGGCACGATCGGCAGCGACTTTGGGTTGTTCGGCGCCTCCAGCGGCGTTTCGATCCAATCTAACATTTGCCCAGGTAAATTGGATCAAGCAGTTCTAATCAGAAAACGCCGGTGCCAATTTTAGAGTCGAATATTCTTCTGTGGCTGATTTTCGGTATGAACAAAACCAAATGGTCATAAATACAGCCCGCGAGTCCCGGCAATATTCAAACGGGCTCAATCACAATTGCTTTGTACTGAGCCCACTCTCATATCTGACAATGCGCCCATGCGAGAATTTTTCGCTATCTTTTTTGCAATCTTATAAGCTCAGTGGCGCCCAATCCTTGCCAAGAAAACAGGACGCGAGATATCCATCCCGAAGCCATCTGCCAGCCGCTAGATTTACCATTCTGAAATTCACAATAAGAAACAACTAGAACGAATCCTGGATATTCTCTGGAAAAGCGTTCAAGTTCAGAAACACTATCTAAACAAGATTTAAATGTTGCAGGGAGCCCGTTTGAAGATGCTAGCTCACCTTCATTAATATTCATGCCGCCAAAAGGAGCCTTAATGACAATTTTTGTTCCATCTTGAGGGTTACTAAGGACGTTCGCGTGGACACTACTCACTGTTAAAGCGCCCACAATGATTATAAATAGAATTTGCATATCGTAGTCCCTTGTTCGTGTTAAAAAAGGTCAGTTGCTCATAAAATACTCGCAATAAAGATGCCTATGGGAAGTAATATCGAGCGCCGCGTACCTGATTAAATCCAAATGGTTTTAGTCTAACTCGAGATCATTTGAATTGTGCGAGTCCGACCGGATTGGTTCACCCGCGACGTCGCGGTTGATTGACGGCCGCCCTTTTCCTACCCTCCTCAAAAAAGTAATGTTCCGGTTTTGGAATTTCCTCCAAGGGCACGGATATGATCGATCTAAAAATTAATATATGCGGGCTGGATGGTGGAATTCCGAAACGGGGACATTACTCCACAACGTGGCCAACCGGTTTTCGCCAATTTCTTGACATTTCATGAATTGTCATGATTAAATTGAATTCAGGTGGAGAGTTATGAAGGCTAAAAAGTTTGCCACTCAATTAGATGAAAAAGTGCTTAAGGATCTTAGATCCTATGTAGATGAATCTGACCGGAGCATATCGAGCGTCGTAAACGAAGCTGTTGCGGAGTATCTTCAGCGCTCAAGGCTGCGCCCGGCATTTCGCACTGCTATGGATGAAGTTTTGACTGACCACGCAGAACTTCTTAAACGACTAGCCAAGTGAAATTTCGCCTTTACCCGACCCTCTCGGAGACTCTTGAGTTGCACATGCGGCTCATAGATCGGTTTGGCGGCAAAGGTGGGGTCCGAGATATGGGCTTGCTTGAAAGTGCGCTTATGCGACCGCAAACGGGCTATTACAAAACGCTTTCGCTAGAGGCGGCGGCACTATTACAGAGTTTGACTCAAAATCACGCCTTCGTTGACGGCAACAAGCGAGTTGCATTTGCCACCACAGCCATTTTTCTCCGGATGAACGGCTATCGGCTCAAGGTCGACGCCGACAACGGCGAATCATTCCTCATTGACGAGGTCATAAGAAAAAAGGCGGACTTAAACGAAATCGCGGCTTGGCTTGAAAAGCATATGCGCAAATTGACCGCATAAATTAATTTCGTCTGATCTCTTCGAGGTGACCGCGGAATTCTGGATCTATATGGTTCAATTCCGCGACACTCTCTAGGTCCCGCAGAGGGAGATTCTCCCCATGGGCTGAGCCGGCCTTGTCAGGAACCCACAGGGTTCGATTAAATGAAATGGCGTCGATGCTGAAATTAGGGTCGCCGGGATCACGGACGAAGAAGCGGATATATTGTAAGGAACCTTCTAACCCGAAAGCGGCCAAACAGTTTGGCGTGCGCCATTCTAGTCCGGCGCCGGACCTGCATCGGGTTGAAAATTTTTGGCAAAACTTAGTTACAATTCTATTCAGCTAACGTCTGATTTCGTGAGTAGGTGAGGCGCCAAAAAGGAGTGATTCTAATCAGGGAAATTGAAAGTAGAGATGACTTCAAAAAAGACATCTTCATAGCTTACACCACGAAGAATTCCATCAGGCACAACTATGAATCTAAGCATTATATCCCACTCTTGTAGCGCAAGTAAGGATTCGATCTTTCTCATAGTCTCTATATCCAGCATTGAAAAGGCCGGATGTGAAAAAGGATGATCTCTCGGCCCTAAGGAATGATTGTGAATGACAAACAGTCTAAATGGTCCCCTCGTAGATTGAGCCGCATTCCTAATGAAAGACTGAATAATTTCGGCATCGAAATTAACCGCAGAGGCTGTTCCCTTAATCCATCTTCTCGTCACCTTACTTTCGGCCGAGATACTTACTAATAATAGCCATTCTGTTTGAGATAATCGGGCCTTGGCAATCAGCTGCGACATTAGAGCTTGAACAGAAGAACTCCCCACATCCTTTCTGCGTGTGATCCTCATCTTAACGCCGGGGTAGTCAATGGGAGATTCTTCATTACCGGCAAATGACATCTTATGCATAGTGCCTGCCTCGGCTAGGTCAATTAGGGGTGGGTATATTTGGCCACTTACAATCCAATCACGCCCAGTGGTAAGAGCTTCGTTGCACGAAGTAACCGGCGTTTGATTGCCAGCGGCTAAACACAAAGAGGTGAATAGGGCTGTGACAAGTATGAAAAAAGTCTTCACGACATAACTCCTGCTCGGGCATAGAACGCTCCTGAAAGTACTAAGCAAGGTCTATGCAATCTGCCCTCGATCTCAGTAGTGGTCGTCATACAAATATTTTTGGCCAAGCCTGCGATCAGTTGAACTGAGTGTTTTGGGCCGCCCGGGGGTGCGCCACCCGCGACGTCGCGGGTGATTCTGTGATCCGCTCTGCTATCAGCGCAGAGGAGGACTCCCTCACCGTCGTGCCGAACTCCTTGATAAGAGGCTATTTTTAGATGATTTTGGATTGCGTTGGGCTGTAAGCATGGCAGTCGTTAGCCGCCCGGCAAGTGCTCAGAAAAACGGCTAAAACGTTGACTTGGGGTATTGCGGCGTGGCAGATATCTCCCTCTTACGTAAAAGAATTCAAGGAGACCTCTCATATG
>JAYSTF010000031.1:0-45141 GCA_043720065.1 Pseudobdellovibrionaceae bacterium
TGCGTCGTCTCGACGACGCACACAGTTGAGGAAAGTCATGTGGTACCTTCTACTACTTCGACATCGTCTTTACTAAGTTATAGCCCCAGTTGAAGTAGCCTGGGTCGGCGGGGGTTTGGCGGTTTGCTGAGAGGAAGTGGTTGGCGCGCGCTTGGCAGTCGGGCTGGTTAACCACTTCACACAAGGCTTTCACGGCTCCACGATAAATGTTTACAGTGTTGCGCGTAGTAATTAGCGGTCTCGGGTCGCCGCTTAAGAAATAGGACTTTGCGTTGGCGTAAGCCTTTTCATACTGTTTAGCTTGAAGGTTAGCCAAAATAATACTGAACATGATTTCACCAGCGCCCTCATATTCGTCGAATAAAAATGGCAGCTTTTCGATTTTTGTTTCAGGCGGGGTGCTAGAGGACAGTGCCATACAGAGTGCGTGGTAGAATGGCATCTCAGATTTAAATTCAGAATTATGTTTAGGGCGCAGCGGATAAAGTTTTACGCCTTTTTCGATAATGGGGCCAAGGGAGCGGCAGCCGTCGATGTGAATGGCTCTTTGGGCGGTTTGCACTAAACATTTCGGTGAGCCCTCGTTCATGGCGCATTCATTCATAAGAGTAACGGCGTTTCGCCAAAGTGGAACGCGTTCAACTGTGATTTTTATGGCGGCAATTGTCCAAATGGCTATTACGGCAGTGCCTATAACTAAGTTTTGTGTTGGCCATGCTTTTATATTTTTTAGCATTAGTCCAAGATAAACCAGGAAAAATGGGAGAACCGTAAAAGCGTAGCGATCTGCCCACACGAAGTCGGGGAATCCAACGAACACCAATGCAGACGGGCCCAAGATAATCAGTCCTAAAACTGTAATGTCGCGAGCGATGGCGCGCTCTTTTTTATCTCTCACTAGTTTGAAGAATAATATGGTGAGTAGGACCAATGATACAATGCCAGCGATCGTAAGTGGTGACAGCTCGCTATAATAGGGTGCCAGCTTAAATGGCATGATGATATTCCAAAACCCACGACCCAAACTTAGCCACGCGAACCAGATGGCGCGCTGGACTTCCTCACCAGTGGAGAGTCGCCCTAGGCTTGCGCCATAATCCGCCTCGCCAGAGGTTGTGAATCGAAGATATGCGGCCATCGCAAGCCCCGTTAGGGACCAAATCATCAATCTGACTTTCGGTTTAGCGTTTAGGAAATCTCTTTGCATCCACAAAACCCACGGCATCCATAGCAGGCCGGTTGGGAAAGAGAGAATGCTAGCGACGTAGGCGGCCCAGCATAAATACCAATCAGGTTTGGAAAGAGCTTTGCTTTTCATTGCCCGCTTCATCACAAGGGCGGTACCAAACCAAAGGAAAAGCATCGCCATTAAATGTTTTCGAATCATCAGCCACTGGACTACTTCGATATTAATGGGATGGAATGCAAAGAGGGTCACTAGAGATAAAACTATAATTGTTTGTGTGGGCATGAGGACCGAGAAAAGTAATCCCGCACCCCAAAGACTTAAGGCAAACATGATTAACTGGGTAAACCAATAAAATGGAACGTTTAATTTCTCGCCCAACCATTTGTCCACAAAATACGTCATATCCCTTAACGGGTAGGCGTGATTGTCGCGCACGGGAAGCCACTGAGTGAAATACTCGGTGAACGACTTATCTAGCATTGGCTTAATTAAATCTAAGTCGTCATAGTTAATGAATGTTCGGTCACGAACACGGCCGTCGGAGTAATGTAGAAACGTGAGAATTGGCAGGAGCAAGAGAACAGTGAGCGCCACTTTGCGCGAAAGGCCGGTGCTTTTCATGGCTTAAGTATGACAGTGGCGTCGAGCCGGAACAACATGAGCAAGGAGATGGACTCGACGTAAGTCGGAGGATTGCTAAATGAGATTTAAGGGGCGTTAGTGACGCCGGCGACTTCGGCAGCGCTAAGATCTCTGCGGAAGTAGGTGAGGCGGCGAATAAATCCATTTAAAGTGGAAACTGAATTTAGATTCCGGTGGCCAAAAGTCAGAGAGGTAAACCTAACCGGAATGGCTACCGTATTGCCGCTAACCGTGTTGTCGGCGCCGCTGGTGTCAGAGAAAGCTGCGGTTTGCGCGGTGTAAGTGAGAACCGCCATACGTTTTGCTTGGGTCGTCCAGTCCCCAGCAGATCCGGTGGCTTTAAGCAAAATGTCGGCGCTAGCTGGGGTTTTGAATGTAAATGTAGCCGAACTCTCGCCGGCTCGTCGACTTATTTTAAAAGCATTATTGATAGTGTCGTCTGACATAAAAACGAGAGTCTGTTCCGATGCCGGGTCGATGAGTTTTGCTTCGTATTCGACCAGAAATGTTCCCTTTTCCTGATTGAACCAAGAAAGGTCAGAAATTTTCGGCTGATCATATTCGCGCGTCACCGAGGTATTTCCAGTCGGAATGTAGGAAGTGGGAAGACTCGTTTCTTCCACTTGTGCGCCCCAGATCAAAACATCGACGGTGCCATCGGCAAGAGTGTCGTTGTTTAGGTCCAAATTTACTTCTCCAGCCGCCGGAACTACAGTCCACGTGTACCGCTCCCACCGATCCGTTAAATTTAAAATTTTTCGTTGATAGGTGGAGCCTGCTACAACCAAAACCAGTTGGTTCGTTGTATTTGCCTTAGCATAAATACTTATTGTGTACATTTTGCCAGCTTCGAAAACAGTTTGTATAACCGCAGTTCCCGATGTGTTCGGAAACTGTAGCCGGGTGGCCGAAGTCGTTCCATCGGGTCCGATAGCTGCGTTGGGTGTCAATACGGTATTCACGGAAACGCTCCACAGCGCAAAATTAGAACTATTTAATAGTAAATTTCGACCTGGGGGCTCGATCTGAAGGCCTAGAAACTTAAGCCGACATCCGCTAGCCACTGAAAGGTTGGGGTTTTCGCACCGGGTTGGGTCGTGCGCAAAGCGCGGCACCCCAGCCGCTGCAGTTTTCACCACGCCATTTTTGTCGTGATAAGTGGCGATTGAATTTCGCTGAAAGGCAACGAGCCCCGGCAAGGTCTCAGTGGTAAAATCGACTTTAAGGCTTGGCGCCGAGTCGGCCAGGGGATTCTGAGAGCTTAGAAGGCTTTGGCCTTCCAGAGTCGACGTCTTAGAGCAGTTGGTAAAGAAGGACAGCGTGAAAGAGATCACGGTAAACGCGGTGAATGCAATGAGATTACGGGTGCTCAAAGATGGGAGTTTCACATTGATACTATCGGAATTCGCGGCTCAAAACTTGACGTTGGACTAGCGCAAATTCCAAAGGGGTTTGGGCCGTTCTCATTTTAAGACACTTTAATATTCCCAGCCCAGATGAAGATCGAACGTGGAATAAAACAAGCTCTGGTCTCCCGACGTTGTCGTGGTGCTCGCCTTTTTAGTAAACTCGAATGAATAGCTATGGGATTGAATATAACCAAACAAACCGACCCGCCAGTTTCGGGCGAACTTGTAGGTCGCCCCTAATTTGAGGTCCAGGGCTAGCGGGGAGGAAACAGTAAATTCGTTGCCCCCGTCAGCCGCTGCGGCGATTGGATACTGAATGTTGAGCGCAGCCTCATAGGACCATTTTCGTTCTTGGCCGAGTAAAATGCCAGCTCCTAAAGTCGCCATCGTCAGACTGTGTTTACGAATGGAAACGACGTTAAAGACGTCAATATCCAGAAACGGCATTTGATGCTGTTGCATACCGAAGAAATATTGCCATTGGCTTGGTAGACCGAGCATTCGCGACCGGCTGTTTCGCGCAGGCTGAAAAAAGCCCCGAGCTTCAATTGTTTGCCAGTGATAAGTCGTGGAGGCAATTGTGAATGGCTGAACGGCGGCGTCGATTTTTCCTGGTGCATCACGGAAAAACAAATCTCCGCCCCAGCGTTTTCCCCAATAACCAAGTCGCGCAAGCAAGCTTGGACTATCCAGATTTACGAATGAAACATCGGTCACGCCACCTACAGTTTGGCTATATTTTTGGTACGTCGTTCCGGCTCCAAGCCAAACACGAATACTTTTAGCGGCCGCTGGCGGTTTGTTCTCACTGATTGGCGTATTCATGGCTGCAACTTTTTCTAAGCTCACATCAACAGTGATAATAAACGATTTCGCATTTGTTTTTGTGCTTTGGATGCGAACTGGAATTTGGATTAATCCTGGCGGCAAATCAAAGGCGATTTCAAAGTATCCGAGCTCGTTTGCTTTTGTGACTGGACTGGGAACTTCCTTCGCTCCGGGTTCAGGAGTGGGTGAGGGGCCTTCGCTTATGAAGGTGATGTTTGGTCCGTCAATTTTCACCCGTGCTAGGCCTCGGGTCTTTCCAGAAATTACGACTTTTGCGAGTTTCGGGTCTGATGTTCGTTCAATCTCTGGCTGATACCATTCTACTTCGATTGGCGTCTGCGCATAGACTAAAGTCGAGCAAAGTAGTGTACTCGCAAATGCGATTCGCGCGCCAAAGGTGAAATGTCTCAAGATGCTCACAACCTATTCTTCGGAAAACCCGACATACATTTGAATGATTTTAATCATATATTGGTATTGCCGATATATATGATGAAGGGCGTTGAAATTTTAGGTTGGGGCTCGACTCTATATTATGGCGAAAAATGTACCTTTAAAAGCGAACTCCATGTTGGGTTCGCACAAGATTCTTGGTCTTATCGGCGAAGGCGGTATGGGCGAAGTCTATGAAGCCATAGATGAGACGCTCGGTCGCCGCGTTGCGATTAAAGTCATTTCGCACAAGCTCCTTGGCGACGAAATTTTTGTTAAACGCTTTCTCGCCGAAGGTAAAACTCTCGCTCGGCTTAATCATCAAAACGTCGTCACCGTTTATGCGCTAGGTGATGAGCGTGGCATTCATTACATTGTAATGGAGTACATCGACGGCCAATCGCTTGACCGGGTTAGCAAAAGTCGGACTCTCCACGTTGACGAGGTGCTTTCGTTTGTTAAACAAATCTTGTCTGGAGTGAAAGCCCTGCACGAAAGTGGGATCATTCATCGCGATCTAAAGCCCAAAAATATTCTTGTGAACCAAGAAGGACTTTTAAAAATCGTCGACTTCGGTGTCGCGAAAACTGATGGCCACACGGATCCTGAAATCACTTCCGCTGGAATGTTGGTTGGTTCCGTTTCCTACATGGCTCCAGAGATTGTGACGGGTCAGCCCGCCTCGTTCCAGTCAGACATCTGGAGCACTGGAATAATTTTTTACGAGCTCCTCTATGGCTTTCGCCCTTTCGCTGGCGACAATCCACTCGCAGTGCTCGACAAGATCAAGTCCCAACCCCTGCAGTTCTCCGAGGCCCGTAGACCCGATGTGCCGGAAGCTTTGAGAAAAATCATCGGCAAAATGTGTGAAAAGGCGTTCTCTCGCCGCTATCCTACTGTTGATGATATTCTATACGACATAAGCTTATTCGAGAGTCGTAAGGCCGGTCGGGCGCCTCCGCCGCGATCGCGCCGCCGTCTGGTTGCGAACGAGCAAGAGGTTCGTCGCCTAGCAGAACAAGCGGGGTTCAGTACGCTAGAGTCTACGAAGGTGATAGAAGCTGCCTTAGAGATCCAAGAGCTTTGGGGAGATCTCAATCCGCACAATTCTCAAACCGGAGTGCGGATTTCGCAAACGGCTGTTGCCGCAGCGATGAACCGTCTTCGTCGTCAACGTGAGCCCACGAGCCGGGTGGGACGTCTGCTGAAGGTCGCAGTTGGTGTTTGCGCCCTCGCCGCCGCTTGGTATTATCTCGGCCCGCAATCCGGGGAGCCCGCACTATCGCACGTCAAAGTTTCGAAGCCGATCGCGAGGCCGAGGCAGGTTGTACCTCCTCTAGCGAAAGTTGTGGCGAAAGCGTTATCGCCCGTTAGCGGTCAGGAGGTTTGGATCAGCAAAAACGAACCCGTACGTCTAGAGTGGACGGGTGCTAGTGGAGCCAATGTCGTTCTTCAAGTCGCAACCGACAAGCAGTTTAAGAACATTATCGCAGAAGTAAAAAATCCATCTGGCACATCACAGAGTGTGAGTTTAAACGAAGATAGCCTCTACCATTGGCGTCTGATTCAACAAAGGCCAAACGGCAAAACTGTAGATCTCTTCGTGCCCAACAGCTTTTATGTCAGTTCAAGAGTCGGTCCTGAGTTAGGTCTGCCGGAAAATGAAATGCGAACGGAATCTTTAGCAACGGTTTCCTTCAACTGGGAAGAAGTAGGCGGCGTTGAAAAGTTCCGCTTCCAATTGGCTAGCGACCGAGAATTCAAAAATATAGTTAAAGACGTGAAGGTCGATGGGCAAAAAGCGGAAGCAGCAAATCTTCCGACTGGGAATTATTACTGGAGAGTAACTGCCTTAGGGAATCCCGCGCTAAACAATGTGTGGAGCGAAAACCGCGTTTTCCAAGTTTTTGAAAAGCCTTTAGTTGCTAAAGCGAAAGAATCCCCAAAGAGAAATGTAGCGGCAGTTCCAGCGGCGCGCCCTACGCCGGCTCCAACCCCAGCACCTGCTAAACCAACGCTCAAGAAACCAATTCCTGTGCCTGTTATCGTAAAATTAAAAAGCAGCGCGGTTTTAATCTTTAGAGAGGGAGTAGAGTTTAAATTCCCTGCTTCTATCAAGAAAAGCCTGACGAACGCACCAACGTTGAAATGGAAAAAATCTAAGCTTGCGGCCTCATATGAAGTTCAAGTTTCAAAGTCCACCGACTTCACTAGTCCAGAGTGGAGTCAGGTGAGTAGAAGCGAAAAAATTCAGTGGAATCTTGCTAAGCCTGGGATATATTTTTGGCGAGTCCGTGCTCAAGGTAAACAAAATGAATTAAGTGCGTTCAGCAAGTCAGCGAAACTAGATTTGAAGCTTGCCGCGCCGAAAATGCAAAAAGCGGTTAGCCGAATGATTAGCAGTGCTGGATCTGGAGGCAATGCAGTTCCCGTAACTTGGGGTCCAGTGCCGGGTGCCTCGTTCTATAAGCTAATTATCGGGACTTCCCAGCGATTTGATCAGGTGATTGAAAGTTCCACTCACGATCAGCCCTCCGCTGATATTCAACTCAAAGGAAATAAACAGTATTTCGCTAAGGTTGCAGCCCTTGGCGAAGACGGTCAGCAAATCAGTGAATTCTCATCAGTATCTGAAATCACTGTTAGACAAGAGGATCTGCTAAAGCCGCCAATCAAGAAGATGCCCCAAGACGGGGTTTCTCTCGTCCAGATGGTCGGCGGGCAAACTCCAATTGTTTTCGTTTGGGAAGCGGTTGCCAAAGCCCAAGGCTATACACTCGAGATTGCTAAGGACAAAAAGTTTGCGACGAGTTTCTACAGCTTAACAACTGCAGAGACAAAACTGCTCGTGAACAAACCGCTGCCTACCGGCAAAATCTACTGGCGCGTTCGCGCGCAAAGTCCCGAAGGCGAGTCGCAATGGTCGCCAGCCTCTACGTTTGAAATTTCAAAATAAACTAACTAGATTGAAGCATCTTGGGTTACAGATATTTTTTACGGTCCTGGACGATAAACTCTCGCCACCGGGTTAGCTGTGCAGAGGTCATGGACGCAAAACAGATCGTGCCAGAGGACGCAGGCTCGGTCCGCGATATCTGACTTTCGCGACCCAATTCATAAATGCGGTGTTCCTGTTCCCGCGGGAAAAACAATTCCACTTCCGTATTTAAACTATGAATCGCAGCGGCCATAAGTTTCTTAAGTTTTTCCAATCCCTCACCGGTCTTTGCACTAACAAAAACGCGAGGGAAGGACTTCACTTGAAACTGTTTAGTGACGTCAGCTTTATCTACTTTATTAAAGACATGGATGACGGGTTTCCTGCCCCAACCAAACAGTTCGATAAGCTCATTCACCACTTTAATTTGCTGATCCATCTGGTCAGATGCTAAATCAATCACATGAAGCAAAACATCCGCTTCTGCCGATTCCTCAAGCGTCGCTTTAAAAGCTTCAATTAAGTGGGCGGGGAGTTTACGAATGAAGCCTACAGTGTCAGTAACCACCGCGTTCTCAACCTCAGGCAAAAACACTTTGCGGGTGGTAGGATCCAAAGTCGCAAATAATTGGTCTTTGGCTAAAACGTTCGCCGAAGAAAGCTTGTTTAGTAAGGTGCTTTTGCCCGTGTTCGTGTAACCAATCAGAGCAAAGGTCGCGATCTTTTGTTTTTTCCTTAAGGCTCTGTGCTGGGAGCGACTCTGCCTTACGCCTTCGAGCTGTTTTTTGATTTGGCTCACGCGCTGCTTAATTCGCCGGCGATCGTTTTCTAACGCCGTTTCTCCAGGACCTCTCGTTCCAATGCCGCCACCTTGACGGGATAGGGAGCCAAGCCAAGCTCCCACCATTCTGGGGAGTTGATCCATCATGCGAGCTAGTTCCACTTGAAGTTTTCCTTCAAAAGTTTGCGCTCGCTGCGCGAAAATATCGAGAATTAACTGATTGCGATCGAGGACAGTAACCCCAAGCTCTTTTTGCAAATTCCGCCCTTGGGCGCCACTGAGTTGGTGATCGACAATGACAACTGTGGCGCGCGCTTCGGCCGCGAGCTCTTTTATCTCTTGAACTTTTCCGGTACCAAGAAGAGTGGCCGGATTATAAGAGGGCAAAACCTGAGCGAGATTGCCTACGATATCGAAGCCTGCGCTTACCGCGAGTTCTTCAAGTTCCATCAAGCTTTCTTTGAGTTCGAGAAAGGATTCAGCTTTAAGACCGACACCAACAACAACTGCGCGTGGTTTCTCAGTTTGAGACGAGTTCGAAGAATTGAACTGAGGCGTGTTGGCCAGCTTAAGCTACTCCTTGTAGGCCTGGGCTTCCAGGGCCGTTAAGACTATTGTATTAACAATATCGTCGACTGTACAGGTTCTCTGTAACACGTTCGCCGATTTTTTAATCCCCATTAGGAATGGCCCCAAAACTTCCCCATTACCCAGCTGCTGCACGAGCTTATAGCTCATATTACTGGCGTCCAAATTTGGGAAAATCAATACGTTAGCTCCCCCTTTGATCTCACAGAAGGGGAAAATGCGCTCAACAATATCGGGATTAACCGCCGTGTCCGCCTGCATTTCTCCGTCAACTATCAAATTCGGATGACGGGCTTTAACCAATCTAACTGCTTCCTGCATCTTCCTAGGGCTATCAAGCTTGCCAGAGAAATTCGTAAAGCTAAGCATCGCGATCTTAGGTTCAAGACCAAAGTAGCGCGCGACAGTTGCTGCGTGAATCGCGAAGCTTGAGATTTGCTCAGCATTGGGATTGATATTTACTGTCGTGTCGGCAAAGAAAATCATGCGATCTTTCCAAAGCACGATGTTTAAACCTGAGGCAGTTTTAGTTTTTCCGGTGCCGATAATTTCAAAGATCGGGCGAACACAGTCGCCGTAATTTTGCGTGGCTCCGGTGATCATCGCATCGGCCTCGCCCATATGGACGGCCATGGCAGCGAAATAGTTAGGATCGGCCATAAGGCGCTCGGCCTCGGCCATCATCACGCCTTTTCGCCTTCGCATTTCAAAAAGAGTCTTTACGTATTCGGTGAATTTAGGATGGCGGGCGGGTTGAATGATCGGCACGTCCACTAGGTTTTCCAGTTCATTCTCGCGGATGCGTTCACGAACTTGACCCACCTCTCCCAAGAGGACTGGGCGGACAACTTTTTCGCCAACGACTGTATTTAAGGCTTTTAGGATTTTGCTAGAACGACCTTCAGGAAAAAAGATCAGTGGCAGTTCCTGATTTTTTACCGTTGCTTTGGTCTTAACACGATTAATAACGGTTCGGATAAAGCCGCGGGTGCGACTTTGTAGAGCTTCAAGCTGTTCGCGATAAAGTTCAAGATTCTCGATTGGCTTTTGTGCGACACCAGAATCCATTGCGGCTTTTGCCACCGCCGGAGCTACTTTTTGCAGCACTCTTGGGTCAAATGGTTTTGGAATGATATACTCAGGACCGAAGTGGAACATTTTGTTGCGATAAACGGCGGAAACGCTGTCGGGAACATCTTCACGCGCGAGTTCCGCCAACGCGTGGACGGCCGCAAGTTTCATTTCTTCGTTAATTTGTTTCGCTCGCACATCAAGCGCGCCGCGGAAAATGGAAGGGAAGCCAAGAACGTTGTTTACCTGATTTGGGAAATCACTTCGGCCGGTCGCCATGATACAGTCAGGGCGCACTTCGCGGGCCGCATCCGGCAAAATTTCGGGGTCAGGATTTGCCATTGCAAAGATGATCGGTTTTGGTGCCATTGCCTTCACCATTTCAGGCGTCACGGCGCCCGCAACACTTAAGCCGACAAAAACATCTGCATCTTTAAGAGCTTCAGTTAGATTCCGGCGCTCAGTATCTACGGCGAACTCATCTTTGTATTTGTTCATACCCTTTTGGCGGCCCTTATAGATCACACCTGATGAATCGCACATCATGATGTTTTCCGCTCTTACGCCTAGAGATTTAAACAAGCGACCGCAAGCAATCGCCGCGGCACCAGCACCGTTAAATACTACTCGAATGTCGCCAAGATCTCGCTTGGTGATTAAGCACGCGTTTAAAAGAGCGGCCCCTGAAATAATCGCCGTTCCGTGCTGGTCATCGTGGAACACGGGGATGTTCATTTCTTTTTTTAAAGTCTCTTCGATAATGAAGCACTCAGGTGCTGCGATATCCTCGAGATTAATCCCACCAAAGGTGGGCTCTAGAGCCTTTACTGCGGTGATCACTTCTTCCGCGGTCTTGCAATTAAGTTCAATGTCGAAAACGTTGATTCCCGCGAACTGTTTAAAGAGAATTCCTTTCCCTTCCATGACGGGCTTACCGGCCAGCGGGCCGATGTTTCCGAGTCCCAGCACGGCCGTTCCGTTGGTGATCACGGCGACTAAATTTCCTTTGGTGGTGTAATCGTAAACTTTAGAAGGGTCTTTAGCGATTTCTTTGCAAGGAGCGGCCACGCCTGGTGAGTACGCCAAAATAAGCGAACGCTCTGTTCGGCACTCTTTGCTGGAGATGACCTCCACTTTTCCCGGTGTTGGTTTTTCGTGATACTCGAGCGCATCCCGCTCTAGCGTTTTATCCATGACTAGGCTCCTTCGTTTGGGCACTTAACATTAGGATTCACGCGGGCGAGTGTCAACGCGCCTGGACCCGACGGGTAGGGATTTGACAAAATCCTATGTGGTTGAGACCTTTGTGAGCACTCGTTTTTTACAACCTTGGGGGCAACAACATGGCCAGTGATCGCGACGTCGTCATCGTGGAAGGTGTGCGAACTCCGTTCGCCAAAGCCGGCTCCAAGCTTAAAGGCCTGCATCCAGCTGAACTTGGGCGAGTGGCATTAAAGGAATTGCTAAGCCGCAGTGATGTAGATGGCGAATTAGTTGATGAAGTCATCATAGGCAACGTGGGCAGCCCGTCAGACGCCGTTAATATTTCGCGTGTCGTGGCTCTAAGAGCGGGATTGCCACAAAAAGTTTCCGCCGCAACGGTGCATCGCAACTGCGCCTCCGCCCTGGAAAGTATCAGCAATGGCTTTGACAAAATCAAATCCGGCATGGCCGACGTAGTAGTCGCTGGCGGAACAGAAAGTATGTCGCAGTATCCCCTGATGATGGGTGATGCTTTTGTACGCACATTCGAACGTCTGGGTGCCGCACGCTCTCCCGTGCAGCGACTTGGGGCCCTTGCCTCCCTTCTGCGAGCCGACTTAAAGCAAGTTGTCGACATGGTTTCAACGGGTCCATTTCAAACCACGCCACATAAGCCGCGCATTGCCGTAATGGAAGGTCTTATGGATCCCTTTTGTGGGATAAACATGGGGCAGACGGCGGAAATTCTAGCGAAAGAATTTAACTTAAGTCGGGAAGAGCAGGACCGATTCGCTTTACGCAGCCACCAACGCGCAGTCGAAGCGCAAAAGAATAAACGATTCGACGTTGAGATCGCTCCCGTTTTTTTGCCGCCAAAGTTTAAAGAATTTGTTGCACAAGACATTGGTCCTCGCCCCGAGCAAAGCATGGAGCAGCTTGCGAAGCTGAAACCTTTCTTCGACCGGCAATACGGGACAATCACAGTGGCGAATTCCTGCCCAATCACCGATGGCGCTGCAATGGTGATGATGATGAGCCGGGGACGCGCGAAAGAGCTCGGTTTAAGACCTATGGTTTCCATTCGCGGATATGCCTTTGCGGGCCTCGAGCCCGAGCGCATGGGGCTTGGTCCCGTCTACTCGACACCCAAGGCGCTTAAACGCGCTGGCCTTGAAATGAAAGATATGGGACTCATCGAACTTAATGAAGCATTTGCGGCCCAAGTTTTAGCATGTGTAAAGGCTTTTGGCAGTCGGGAATTCGCGAAAGCAAAGCTCGGTCTGGACCAGGCCGTCGGCGAAATAGATATGGAAAAACTCAATGTGAATGGCGGCGCGATTGCGCTAGGGCATCCCGTTGGCGCCACGGGGACAAGACTTGTGTTGACGTTGATGAAAGAAATGGCAAAGCGCGATGTGCAGTTTGGTCTGGCCACACTTTGTATTGGTGGTGGGCAGGGCGGCGCAATGGTTCTCGAGAAAGAGGCATAAAAGTCATGAGTATTCAGGAAAGTATCAAGATAATTCCAAAAGGTCCCATTGCATTTGTTGAATTTGATTTGGTTGGAGAAAAGATAAATAAACTCTCTACGCCCGTCATGACTCGCTTCAAAGAGGTTTTAGCCGAACTGAAAAGCTCCTCCTATAAAGCGGTTGTTCTCATTTCTAAAAAGCCCAAGATTTTTATCGCTGGTGCCGATATTGAAGAAATTAAGCACATCACCGATGTGGGAGCTTGCCGAAAAATCTTAGAGAACGCTCACGAAATTTTTAACGCGCTTGAGGATCTGCCGATGCCAACGGTCGCAGCCATTCATGGCGCTTGCATGGGCGGCGGGTGTGAACTCGTGCTTGCATGTGACTACAGAATTGCTTCTGACGCTAAGGAAACAAAAATCGGTCTTCCGGAAACTAAGCTTGGAATTATTCCCGGCTTTGGCGGATGCATTCGCTTGCCACGGGCCGTGGGATTACAGGCCTCACTAGATATTATTTTGGCAGGCAAAGCCGTTGATTCCCGCAAGGCATATAAAATTGGTTTAGTAGACGAATGTGTGCCAGAGCAAATGCTTGAAGCGCGTGCCCTATCCGTGGCAAAAGAAGTTGTCGATGGTAAGAAGCGCAAACGTCAAAAGCGCTTTAAGGCGCGCAATATTGTAGATAAATTTTTGGAATCCGCTATCGGACGCCAAGTGGTTTTCTCTAAGGCAAAGAATGGCGTATTAGGCCAAACTAAGGGTTTTTACCCGGCTCCGCTTGCAGCTTTGAATGTTGTAAAGAAAACCTACGGTTCAAGTAATCGTAAGCGCAATTTAAATATTGAAATGACAGCGTTCTGCGAAGTCGCAGTGTCTTCAATTAGTAAACATTTGATTGATCTTTTCTATTTGATGGAAGGGATTAAAAAACAGAGCGGCGTAGCTGATACAAATTTGAAGCCGCGACAAGTGAAGCATATGGCGGTGCTTGGGGCTGGGACTATGGGCGGTGGCGTTGCTCAGGTTGCAGCCGAAAGTGGAATCGCAGTACGGATGAAAGACATTTCCAACGATGCTTTAGCGCTTGGTTTCAAGGCGGCGAACGACGTTTGGCAAAAGGATTTGAGTCGCCGGAAAATAACAAAGTACGATCTCGAGAAAAAACTTTCGTTAATTTCAGGGACTCTCGATTTTTCTGGATTTTCAAACTGCGACTTAGTTGTTGAAGCAATCGTTGAGGACATGGAGATCAAGAAGAAGGTGATTGCCGAAACGGCAAAACATTGCCCGCCCGATTGCATTGTAGCGACGAACACCTCCTCGCTTTCTGTAACTGAAATGGCGAAGGGCCATCCAAAACCGGAAAATTTCTTAGGCATGCATTTTTTTAATCCGGTAAACAAGATGCCACTAGTCGAAGTGATCCGGGGTCCGCAAACCAGCGATCTTGCAGCTGCCACGGTGTTTGATGTGGCAAAGCGAATGGGAAAAATTCCCGTCGTCGTGAAAGATGGGCCTGGGTTTTTGGTCAATCGTTTGCTTATGCCCTACATGATTGAAGCGATGTTCATTTTAGAAGACGGAATGGAAATCGCGAAAGTGGACCGCTGGTATACGCACAAATTCGGTATGCCCATGGGTCCCTTCCGACTGATGGATGAAGTCGGACTCGATGTCTGTCTTAAGGTCGTAAAAATTTTCCGCAAGTCTTTAGGTGAACGAATCGAAGTGCCTGCTATTGCAGAAAAACTTAGCGTCAGCGGCCGCCTTGGAAAAAAGAATGGCCGCGGATTTTATCTGTATGACGACCGTGGCAAGGAGCTCTCTGTCGATCGGAAAGTATATAGTGACCTAGGCCTTAACGAGCCCACAGACAAGCTAACTGAACGGGAAGTGCTAGAGCGTGGAATTTTGACGATGGTAAATGAAGGGGCGTTGGCGCTTCTTGAAGATCGCATCGTCGATAAGCCCGAGCAGGTCGATTTGGCGATGATAATGGGTACAGGGTTTCCTCCGTTTCGCGGCGGCTTACTAAAGTACGCAGATACACTTGGCACGAAGTACATAGCCAATGAGCTTGAAATGTACGCAGCCAAGTGCGGGAGAAGACTTTCGCCGTCTCAGCCGCTGGCGAATCTGGCGAAGAACGATCGCAAGTTTTATTCTTAGCCGGTGCGCGTGCCGGCTGGTGGGTTGGCCGGCGGGTATTCCGACGGGTAGGTTGGCCAGCGACATTTCATTTCGCGCCGGTTCAGCAACGGTCCCTACGACCGTGGACGGTTGTGAAACCGACTTATGACGCAGACCGCTTCCGCTATAGAATCACTTCCGCAGCGGAAGCGATGCGCGTCATAGATTCGGCCTGCGGCCTGTGGTCGGCAAATTCAATCTCTTCAATTCTCTCTAATTCTTCAGTCGGTTTCATCCCCGGCAGGGCGGTGTCCCGGCTGGATACGCGATAAATGCTAGTGGGCGTCGTATCCTTTACTTCGCAACCACCCTGAGGCTAATGGGCCTCCGGACTAATGGGCCTTTAGACCAATGGGCCCTGAGCCGCGGCGAACCTCCGCACCCAATGCGGTTCCGCAGCGGAAGCGACCCGCGTCATAGGAGGCCGCCCCAGCCGAGGGTGCCGCCGATCGCGGTGTGTGCGTGAATTTTCGTCGACAGTCATCAACGCCTGCAGGGCTATCTCAAAGTGAGACGGCAGGTCCGCCAACGGCCGAAAAGCAGCCACAGGCACTATCGTCAAATTTATTTCCACACACAGACGCAAGATTGTCACCCCAACAACCGAACCAACGCCGCCGTCCCCAAATCAAAAGTAAACCCCAGGCGACCGCACCAATCGGGCACGGACGTTGCCATATACCTTAAGTAAGCACGGAGGTGCTTTATGAAAAGCTTCCTAAAACTGTTTCTGATCCTGATGGTTATTGCCCCACTGGTTGCCTGCCAACAGCAGAAGTCAAAAAAGCGAAGTGAAATTCGCCGTGGCGGACGCGGCGCTCCTGCAGTTCAGCCCGGAGCACCAAATGTGACCCTACCTCAATTAGGCCAAGCCACTCCCGGACAAGTCGGCGCACATCCAACCGGTATGCCTTTTGGCGCCATCGTTTCTGGCGACGGATTAGACGATGTGACTTTTGATCGCTATATTCACGACTTCGTGTCCGCAACAATGCCCAGACATGAACTTGGGACTGTAAGTGGTCAGATGAATCAATCCACCGGCGTAAGATTTTGGGCGCGCATCGCTCCAGCAACCGGTGCATTCAATCCAAATGGAATGAACGCCACTATAAATCAGGCCGATTCAGAACTTCGTATAGTTATTTGGGACACCTATGCAGGAACCTACGATGCAACCAACGAGCTTATTCCAGAATATCCAGTTCATGTTAAGGGAACCGCTCAAGGGCAGATAACCGGTAACCGATTCGACATTTATTTTAGCCAGACTTACAAAAGCGTTAACAACACTCAAGAGACCGGTTGGTTTCGCTTCCAGGGAGACTTTACCAATCAGTGGGTAAAAGGCCGTGTTTGGTACGCGAATGGCGGCAGCACAGGATTCAACGACATGGGCAACATTGTGATCCCGACCTGCTCATTTTTTAAGTGCAATTAAAAACCAATTCGACCCCCGGAGCTGACCCCCCCCCCCTCAACCCCCGAGGGTTTTTTATTTCTTGAACCTTCTCCCCATCCTTCATACCCTCTAGGCCATGTTAGGCCGCAACTTTGATCCAATCATGTTAAAGACTTTAATCGGTGGATCGTCCGTTCTCGATATCCCGCGATTAAATTTAAAAACAAAGGAAGACGCCGAACAATTCATTCTTGCCTACGGCTACAACCTTAATGATGAGTCCGATGTCGCCAGGCTCTGGAGTTATCACCGCCGAGCTGTAACCTATCTGCAAACTCAGCTTTTGCCGGCTGGGGAAACTGTCCCAGACCAATTGGCTGAAGCTGTGCTCGTGGGGGATATTACGGAGCTTCTGCTATGGGCGAGCTCCGGCGAGGACAAAGAGAAACAATCCTGGGCGTGCGCGATCTTAAGAGTCATGCACGTCATCAATCACTTAAGTAACGATTTATTCACGGCCTTTAGTGAAGACATCCAGGCACAGATCATAAAACCGTATCACGAGATGGTCATCACAAGTGCCGACGGCCAAGTTAGGCTCGCCCGAGCCGGCGACGCCGAAGAGATTCCTTTAGAAAAATTCGACATCAAGCCCTTTAAAACTTCAAACTCTTCAATCACTAAACTTTTGGCAAAACCGGGGGAAGTGGCATTTGCGGTCCTCGATAAAATGGGAGTGCGATTCGTAACCCGCACGGTTTACGACAGTTTTAGAGTCCTAAGATGGCTAGAGCGCAACAACGTCATTAGTTATCCCCATCTGATTCCCGATCAAAGCAATAATACGCTTTACCCTTTAAACCTTTTCGTCGAGGTCGTAAATGATCTCCCCTTAGACAAAGAACTTACCGGTGAAGAGATCGATCGGCTGCTGGAAGCAAAATTAAAAAACGGCAAAGAACGAGCGACTTATCGGGAAAAGTTAAACACTTTTACCGACCGCCGCTACCGGTTCATGAAATTTATTGTTCGCCGTTTAATTCGCGCAAAAACCGAAGCAGTCGGCAGGCCCTTCATGTTTTTCTATCCTTATGAAATTCAAGTTATGGATCTAGCGACGTTCGAGGCCAACCTTCAAGGCCCTTCAAGTCATACCGAATACAAAGCTCGCCAGCGTAACCGTGCCCGGGAACGGGTATTTGGGCTTGGAACTCACTCTTAATTTAAGTACGATATTTTCATGTTTAGATTTTTTAGCGCCCTGGCGCTTGGCTTATTCACTCTTGACCAAGCTTCGGCCCGTGAACAGCTCGGGAAGATCGAAATCGACCAATTGGTCGTGCGTCCGCAATTTAAGGTCATCGAGCCGGCGAAAGCGAATTTTGAATTGGGTGAATCACTCTTTGCGGTGCGCTGGGAAATGGATCAGCAAATCAGCGCCGTATTTACAGTCGGCTCTCGCGAACTTCTCGGCACAAGCACCCACTTCACCGATGAAGTTACAGAGGATTTAGGGTTTGTTGAAACTTATGGCCAATACATTTCAAACTATGGAACCTTTCGCGCGGGTCTTCAGCCTGTAGTTATGGGCTATGAAGGCAACGTGGCTGAAGCGGATATGGATTTTCCACGTAGCCTGATTTATCAACGCCGATTGGTCCCGCTGAGGGACATCGGCGTCAGCTATGCTGTCGACTATAACGGATACTTCACTAGAATGATGGTGCATAACGGTGAGTCCGGGCCGAATAAAGATGGTAGGCCTTGGTACACCGGCCGCTGGGGTTGGGGAGCGCCTGACCGAATTCGAGTGGGTTTCGCAGGCACTACGGGCACTACAAAGCCAGAGTCCACCCTCTTAAGTAACGACTCATTAGCCAATGTGGATCCCACCAAAGACGCGCAATGGCGAATGGGTGGACCATTTGTTGTTTGGACGCCAGGGCGCTGGCGCACCGTCTTTGAATTCTACTTAGGCGAAGTCGTGCAAGATAACGACATTCGTAAACATTCGGCAGGCAATCTCACGATGTCTTATACGGGACCTAAGTGGTTTACGGGCCTTCGCTATGACCACTTTGATCCCAATCATGACAACAAAACTGATCTTGAGCGTCATGTGTCGCTTGCGATTGGTTTTACAACCTCACGCCGCACTTCCCGCGTTTATCTCGTCGGCACGAAAGTGTTCGAGGAATCCGGCCAAGTCCCAAATGACCAGCTCTTGCTCATCTGGCATTTGACGCCGGAAATCCCGGTCGCTATTCCCGAGCTTTGACCCCTGCAAAGCGTCCAGCTATAACATCAAAATCCTGGAGTTAATTTCGATAAGTAACGCGAGGCGGTGTTAGGGTGGGTTTTCAAAAAGTCGGTGTGATCGGTGCGGGTCAAATGGGAAATGGCATAGCCCAAGTCGTGGCGATGCACAAAATCCCAGTCGTGATGATGGATGTGAGTAATGCGTCCCTCGAAAAGGGAATGGCCACCATTGCCTCAAGTTGTGATCGTCTAATTAAAAAACAGACGATGACTGAGGCCGAGAAAAAAGATGTTCTCGCGCTCGTCAAAACCGGAAACTCTTCCGCAGCGCTAAAAGATTGCGACTGCGTCGTCGAGGCCGCCACTGAAAATATCGAATTGAAATTAAAAATTTTCGCCGATCTTGATGCGGTTTGTGGCAAGGAAACGATTCTTTGCACAAACACTTCTTCAATTTCGATCACAAAAATCGCTGCCGCAACAAAGCGTCCTGAAAAAGTCGCAGGAATGCACTTCATGAATCCCGTTCCCATCATGAAATTGGTCGAAGGCATCCGAGGGCTTCAAACTAGTGATGAGACTTTTCGCCAGGTCAGAAATTTTGCCGAACTACTCGGAAAAACATTTGTTGAAGTAAAAGATTTTCCAGGATTTGCAGTGAACCGCATTCTTATGCCGATGATTAATGAAGCGGTTTACACTCTATACGAAGGTGTAGCCTCGGTTGAAGACATCGACAACGCAATGAAGCTTGGGACAAATCAGCCAATGGGTCCACTCACATTGGCTGACTTCATTGGTCTCGATACTTGTTTAAGCATTATGAACGTGCTCCACGACGGCCTTGGCGATAGCAAGTATCGTCCGTGTCCTTTGCTCGTGAAGTACGTCGAGGCCGGTTGGCTCGGAAAAAAATCGGGCCGCGGTTTTTATAAATACTAAGGTGGATGTATGAAGCTTCTGTCTTTTGAATTTGAACCAGACACTCAAGGCACGATTGCGCGCTTAACGATTCAACGGCCCGAAGCGCTCAATGCTTTAAACCGCGCTCTTATGGAAGAATTGGGAGAGCTCGTTCAGACGTTAGCGTCGAGAAATACCCTTCGTTGCATGATTCTGACGGGTGCAGGAGAAAAGGCGTTCGTGGCCGGTGCCGACATCAAGGAAATGCAAAACTTCGCTCGCGAGCAGGCTCACGCCATGTCGGAGAATGGCCAAAAAGTGTTTCAGTACATGGAAGATTTAAAAATGGGAACTATCGCTGCAGTAAACGGTTTCGCACTCGGCGGAGGACTGGAGCTAGCGATGGCTTGTGACTTCATGGTCGCTTCTGAAAATGCCAGGTTCGGACTCCCGGAAGTTTCACTTGGTTTAATTCCTGGTTATGGTGGTACTCAGCGACTTGCCCGATATGTCGGAAAAGCCAACGCGCGAATGATCACTCTTACCGGCGATATGTATTCAGCTAAACAAGGCCTTGATTGGGGACTTTTCACCCACGTCGTGCCGGCAGCCGAACTGATGCCGACTTGTTTAAAGCTAGCGAAAAGCATCGCGAGTCGAAGTCCTGTAGCGATTTGCTTAGCGAAAGACGCCATCAATCACGGCTATGATTTCACGCAAGCTGAAGGCATGGCTTATGAAGCCGAGTTGTTTGCAAAGTCATTCACGGCGGATGATCACGTCGAGGGCCTGCTCGCGTTCACGGAAAAACGAAAACCCAAGTTCACAGGGAAGTAAATAGGGATGACTTACAAGCCGAAAAATCCAGTTCGCATAGTTACGGCGGCCTCACTTTTTGATGGTCACGATGCCGCAATAAACATTATGCGCCGAATCCTGCAAGACGCTGGTGCCGAGGTGATTCACTTAGGCCACAATCGCTCAGTGAGTGACGTGGTGCTTGCGGCCCTTCAGGAAAACGCTCAAGGAATTTGCATAAGTTCCTACCAGGGCGGCCATATGGAGTATTTCAAGTACGCAAGGGATTTGTTGGATAGTGTTGGCGCCACCTACGTTCAAATTTATGGCGGCGGCGGCGGCGTGATTGTTCATGAGGAAAAAGCTGAACTCGAGAAATACGGAATCGCGCAAATCTTCCATCCGGATGACGGTAGGAGGCTGGGCTTAGAAGGAATGATCCAGCAGGTGATCAAGGGCTGTGACTTTGATGTTGCCTCTAAAAAACGCGGCGTCAAACCGGAAAACAGTGCATCACTTTTGACCGGTCTATCTTGGTCTAAGGACGGCATCCCGCACAGAGAACTCGGGTTAGCTCTTTCACGAATTGAAACGGAAGAGAAGGTGTCGCCCGACTCACTTGGCCCATTTGTGCGAAAAGCCGGCAAGGCTCCTGTCGTCCTAGGTGTGACGGGAACCGGTGGTGCTGGTAAATCGAGCCTCGTTGATGAGTTGATCACGCGTTGCTTAAATTTCTATCCCGAACTTCGTATTGGTGTGATTTGCGTTGATCCTTCAAAGAGAAAAACCGGAGGCGCACTCCTCGGTGACCGTATTCGAATGAATAGTTTAAGCCGCTCCGGCGTGTTCATGCGATCGGTGGCGTCTCGCGGGTCGGGAACAGAAATTGCGAAGGCACTTCCGGATATGCTTTCGTTCTGCAAGCAGCTTGATTTCGATCTCCTGATTGCGGAGTCCTCCGGCATCGGGCAGGCGAGTTCCCGCATTGTCGAAATTTCTGATTTAAGTCTTTATGTGATGACGTCGGAGTTTGGCGCGCAAAGCCAGTTGGAAAAAATCGACATGATCGACTTTGCGGATTTTATCGCGATTAACAAAGCCGATCATCGGGGCTCGCTCGATGCCCATCGCGACGTGCAAAAGCAGTACAAGCGCTCGAGAAAGATTTTTGATCATGAAGCAAAGGTTCCGGTCTTTTTAACCCAAGCGTCAAATTTTAACGACCGTGGCGTTAATGATTTATTTCTGGAGATAGCTAGGCGCCTTGGGGAGAAGAGTCCGAAATGGAATATCCCTTCCGCAATAGTAGCAGATTGGAAAGGCACTGAGAAGAGTGCCATCATTCCTGGCCACCGACAGGCCTATTTATCTGAAATCGTGTCGTCGGTCCGCGAGTACAAAGCAAAAACAGAAGAAGCCGCCCAAGCCGCATCGCAATTGGGCGCTTTGGCGACTCTCGAAAAAGCGAAAAGCAAAAGTTTAGCTAGCGCAGGGCTCGAAAAAACAAAGGCAGACCTCAAAGCGAAAATTGCGGATTTCAGCGAACTTGAAAATTACGACAAGCTCTTAGAGTCCTATTCAGGTGAAAACTTTGTTTACGAGGTGCGCGGAAAGCAAGTTCACCAGCCGCTCACCAGAAAATCTCTTTGTGGTTTAGATATTCCAAGAGTGAGCGTGCCAAGATTCACCGACTGGGGCGATCGACTAAGATTCTTGCGTCTAGAGAATCTGCCAGGGCGATTTCCTTATACAGCCGGTGTCTTTCCGCTCAAGCGCACTGAAGAAGATCCAGGCCGCCAATTTGCTGGCGAAGGAACTCCGGAGAGAACTAATCGGCGTTTTAAATATTTAAGCAAAGGTGACAAAGCCAAGCGACTTTCCACCGCATTCGACAGCGTCACCTTATACGGTCAAGATCCAGATCTTCGCCCCGATATTTACGGCAAGGTCGGCGAGAGCGGCGTAAGCATTGCCACGCTTGACGACATGAAAAAGCTTTACTCAGGATTTGATCTTTGTAATCCATCGACGAGTGTAAGCATGACCATCAACGGACCAGCCCCCCTTGTGCTTGCGTTCTTCATGAACACAGCGATCGATCAGCAAGTTGAAGTGCAAGAAGAGCAATTAGGTCGCAAGCTTTCCCCTGCTGAGTGGGAAGATGTGAAAGCAAAAACACTTGCAACCGTTAGAGGCACCGTCCAAGCGGATATTTTAAAAGAAGACCAGGGCCAAAACACTTGCATCTTCTCCATCGACTTCGCTCTCAAAATGATGGGCGACATCCAAGAGTACTTTATCCAAAACAATGTTAAGAACTTCTATTCGGTGAGCATTTCTGGCTACCACATTGCGGAAGCGGGTGCGAACCCAATCACGCAGTTGGCGCTCACCCTTTCCAATGCATTTACTTATGTTGAATACTATCGTGCGCGCGGACTTAACGTTGACGACTTCGCGCCGAATCTCTCTTTCTTTTTCTCCAACGGTCTAGACCCTGAGTACACTGTCATTGGCCGAGTCGCTCGCCGTATTTGGGCGATCACCATGCGCGATAAGTATCAGGCCAACGAGCGCTCGCAAAAACTAAAATATCATATTCAAACGAGCGGCCGCTCACTCCATGCTCAGGAGATCGCGTTTAACGACATCCGCACTACTCTTCAGGCATTGATCGCAATTTCAGATCAGTGCAACAGCCTTCACACCAATGCTTATGATGAAGCGATCACCACGCCAACGGAAGAGTCCGTCCGTCGTGCCCAAGCGATTCAACTAATCATCAATAAAGAATTTGGACTTGCTAAGAACGAAAACCCGCTACAAGGCAGTTTCTTTGTGGATTGGCTGACCAATGAAGTAGAGGAAGCCGTATTAGAGGAGTTCTTGGCATTAAGTGAACGCGGTGGAGTTCTTGGAGCTATGGAAACCCAGTACCAGCGAAGTCGCATCCAAGAGGAATCTCTTTATTACGAAACTTTGAAACACAATGGCCAGCTGCCAGTGGTTGGCGTTAATACGTTCGTAGATCCAAAAACTTTAGAAGCCTCATATATTCCAGCAAAAATTGAAATGGCCCGAGCGACAGCAGAAGAAAAAGCTCAGCAACTTGAGAACACAATGGCGTTCCAAAAAAGAAATGCTAAGGAAGCGGAAGTTGAGCTGGCTAAATTAAAAGCTGCGGCACTTGAAGGAAAAAATCTCTTCGGCGCTTTGATGGATTCGGCCAGGGTCTGTTCACTCTATCAAATGACGGGAACATTATTTGAAGTCGGCGGTCAGTACCGCCGAAACCTCTAGACTCACCGGACGCTTCAAGTTCCGGCGGTTACTCGATGGAGAGAACGATTTTTCGGCCGTCGTTAGTTAAGACTACGGCTTTATCGTTCTCGAGTAAAAGATCGACTACGCCACCGATTTTTTTCTTCGCGAAAGCTAACTGGCGGCCGGCAAGTGTAGGAACAGCTCCGCTAGTGCACATTTGATTAGGTCCGCAAGCAACGGGAACTGAAGTGTATGTCCAAACGAGGTCGCCAGGAGCACCGGTAAAAACTGAGATTTCCTTGCGCTCACGGTTGTTCCAGAACGAGCGAACCGTTCCCACCGCAAACAGCTGGTTACCATCGGTGACAAGATTATCTGTGTCGGCACCGATTCGAACCCATTGTCCGGAACCACTTCCGTAGTTTTCCTCCAACAAATAGACTCCGCCATCGTCTTCGCGGGCTACAACACTGCCTTTGAAAAGGAGGATTTGGGCAACATCATCTAGGCCCTTTACCTGGTGGACGGACTGCTCGAGGGTAGAGATATGAAAAATTTTCCCACGGTTAATCGCGAAAGAGTCTTGTTGTTTCAAGCGGCTAACGATTGAGCCTTGAGCCGTAAAAGAAATGCTCAATCCCATAAGAAGTACAGCTGGTAGCAAATAAGAATTCATTATGCGTCCTCAGCTAGCTCGTACAGCAAACGCCGGACCAAAAATTCCGCCCCTTAGAGCGACCACACTAGGCGGGCAGAGCCGCCCTCCCACGTTTCCCCGGTTCCAAAACGGTCCAGGTCGAAAGTTATTATAGCGTCTACCGCGCCGTTTTCGTGGAACCGCCAGCGATGAACTCCGTTCAAGCGATGTTCTACATAGTGCTCATTTCGATCTTCGGGAATCCAACCGCCGTGGCTTTCTGTCGTACCGACCACAACGTCGTATCCAACCTGCCACTGCCGACTTCCATAAGATGTAACTTCAGCCGGCCCTTCCCACCAGACAAAAGGCATCCAGTCGCGGAACTCTGCATGCTGGTTTAACCCTGTGAATCGCCGCCAGATGTGGTGAAGACCGTAGCGGATGAACTGTGAATTAAGTGGGCGTCCGAACTCTGCCTGTGCCCAAACCCTTTGCCTCCGTACTTGGCCAGGGACGCCAGCTGTGACGCCGCTTTCCTGCTTATCGTCCCAGTCGAGGCGCCAAGAGTAAGTATGCCCTGTCTCTACACGAGAGAATTCGCGGATCTGAACCACTTGCCGTTGGTGTTCATACTCCCTAGAGTTTACCGGGAATTCCCACCTGGATTTGGGTTCCAGGCGCCAGCTCCACTCTTGCCATCTATGTACCAAGGAGCCTTCCCGCAGATTCTTGCGGCTAACAATGCCGTAAGCTAAAGGCCCCTTGCCGTCGCGGAATCGATCGGTATCGCGATTGCGTTTGTTTCTTTGGAAATCCAAAAGTGAAATGTAGAGTCGTGTTTCGATTTCACTTTGGCGATGAATTAGGGCCAGACCCACGTCATCTTCAGCTTTGTCTTTCGAAAGGCTAGTGTAGGCTGCAACAGCTAATTTTGGATTTACTTCAAATTCAAGTTCGATAATTTGATTCGTAAAATCATCTTCAAGATCACGATCGGAAACCCAGAAAAATTTAAATCCAACGCGTTCCGTAAGCCGGGACTCAATGCGCACTCGCTGATCAATTAAAAATTCTTTGCCGCTCAGGCTGCCAACCGAAAAATCGAGGCCGACGTTTTTTGACCACCACCAAGATTCCCACTCTAAAGGTTTTTGATAGTTGATGAAGTCGGACGTATATTCAGTATCTAGAAGACGGGGGGAGTCGAGTAGAGTCTCTGATTCGCTTAAGCCCCGATATTCCGGTAGCGATTCGAACGCCACGGCCTGGAAGCTCAATGCAAGAAGGCTTAAAGTTTTAAGCAAGCTCCATCTTAGCGATGGTTTGAAGCTGCATGTTGCTTGTGCCTTCATAAATCTGACCAATCTTGGCATCGCGGTAGAATTTTTCCACCGGGTACTCGCGCGTAAATCCATTGCCGCCAAAAAGATCGACGGCCATAGAGCATATTCGCTCAGCATTTCGGGAAGAAACAAGTTTTGCGATGGCGGCTTCTTCGACGAACGGAAGGCCTTGATCTTTAAGGCGAGCGGAGTTGTAAACTAAAAGTCGGGTTTGCTCAAGCAAGCAGCGCATTTCAGCAATTTGAAACTGCACACCTTGAAACTGACCTATGGTTTTACCAAATTGTTCCCGAGTTTTTATATAACCAAGTGTCGCATCGTAAGCACCTTGGGAGATCCCTAGCATCTGAGCGCCAATCCCGATGCGGCCCTCGTTCAGTGTTTCAATCGCGATCTTATAACCCTTGCCGACCTCGCCTATGACGTTGGCGGCCGGAACTTCGCAGTTTTCAAACAACAGTTCACAAGTGGAGCTAGCGCGGATGCCGAGTTTATCTTCCTTCTTTCCGACTTTGAAGCCGGGGAAGTCTCTTTCAACCAGAAATGCGGTGATCCCTTTGTAACCTTGCGCCTGATCAATGTTTGCGAAGACTAAAAATAAGTTCGCTTCATTGCCGTTCGTGATCCAAAGTTTATGGCCATTGAGGACGTACTTATCGCCCTTTTTTTCGGCCCGAAGTTTAAGTGCGAAAGCATCAGAGCCACTGCCGGATTCACTCAACGCATAAGCTCCGACCACTTCACTAGCGAGCTTTGAGAGATATCTTTTCTTGTGATCATCGTTACCCCAACGAAGCATGGCGTTGGTTACAAGCGTGTTTTGCACGTCAACAAGAACGCTCACAGAGGCGTCCACCCGACCCACTTCTTCAACGGCGAGGCATGCCATCATAAAAGACCCGCCGGTGCCACCGAAACTCTCCGGCGTTTCGATACCCATGAGTCCCATTTCAAAAAGCTTTTTGACCAAGCCCATGTCCATTTGGGCCGCTTCGTCCATCTGGGTGACCAGGGGCTTGATCTCGCCTTCCGCGAACTCTCGGATCGCGGCGCGGAAAGCTTGTTCGTCATCACTTAAAATCGTTAGCGCTTGTTGACTCATAACTTGAGAATTTGCCGGACTTAAGCCAGATTGGTCAACATGCAAAACCCGATTCGCGTGTTGATAGCAAAGCCAGGTCTTGACGGTCATGACCGGGGAGCAAAAGTCGTAGCCAGAGGGCTACGCGACGCCGGCTTCGAGGTGATCTACACTGGCCTTCACCAAACGCCAGATATGGTCGTTCAAGCAGCGCTGCAAGAAGATGTCGACATCGTCGGTCTTAGTATTTTATCAGGCGCGCATCTGCCGCTGGTAAAAGCAATTCAAGCACAAATGAAAGATCAAGGTTTAGATAAACCCATGTTTGTTGGCGGTATCATTCCGCCAGATGATGCGAAGCAGCTTTTAAAATCAGGAGTGGTCGCGGTGTTTGGGCCCGGAACACCTTTGGCTGAAATCGTTGGAAAAGTTAAAGAAGTCGTCGGCTCAAAGAAGTAAGTGGCTTTAAGCAGCTGAGCCAAAATCTTTTTTGCGAAGCGCTTCTAGGACACCTTTTTTCTCAAGCAACTCGTAGGTCTTTGGCGCCACATAAACTCGCGGAATGAAATTTCTGAATTGACTTAAAATCGGCATCAGCGAATTCGACACGTCGATGAGGAGTTTTAATTCTCCGTGCCGAGTTAATATTTTTACCGAGTCGCGCACGTGAAGGGGCTTTCCTGTTTTTTGATCTTTCTTGATGGCCTCAAGATTTTTGGTGAACATTACGTCTTTCATTGGAATATCAAAAATAATCCAAGCGTCGGGATCTAAAGCTTTAAGCTCTGCAGACAACCACTCTTGCGCCAAGGTGGCGTTTGCAACGAGCTCTTTACGGTGATCTTCGCTGCGAACGAGAGTTGGTTTCAGCGGCGCCACGCGAATCTGCGCGGGCGGCACTCGGCGCGCCAGCATTTCGCAAAGCTCCCGAATCATCGGATGCATAATGCGGCCGGCGAGATATTCATGAAGCTTCGCCATGAAATAGGAATCGTTGAACGTAAAATACTCGTTCGGGTTCTGGCTCACTTTTTCCATCAAGTGATCAAAAGAGTAGGCGAGACCATTCTCAAGGAAGTATTCATTAATTTTTGCGGCAAGCAAATCAAACTTGTAACCTGTTCCGTCGTTAATGATTTGCGAATACCAAAAGTATCTGGACACAAGGAACGCGTCAGCTAGGTTCAACCCATCTTCTTGAATGGCAAGGACCTCTTGACCGCCGTCCGTCGCGACCGTGAGATTACGAACAAGCATTTCATGATCATATAACCCAAGCTTAATTCCAGTGTGGTGCGCATCTCTGATGAGATAATCCATTCGATCTGCATCCACATCGGAGTGCATGAGTTGATTGGCCAGGAGGCTTTTTGATTTTCCGGCGACGATGAGCGAAAGCTCATCTGGATCAATACCTTCTTCTTCAAGGATCTGCGTAATGCCACCGTCGAATTTCGTGTGCCTGATGATATGGCTTCCCAAAACTTCATGATTAGCGACGTACTTGGTGGGTTTGCCATGCGCCTTTTGCTGGCGCCAGTGATCGATGTATGCAAGCTCAATGGAGTGAGAGAATGGGAAAGTTCCAATGTCGTGAAGCATGGCCGCAAGTCGCATCATACGATGAAATGTAGTCTTCTCATCGCGCGCCGCTGGATTAAAAAGTTGACCTTCCGCCGCACCCTTGCCGATCGCTTTAATGATTCTGTCCATAACGTGAAGCACGCCAAGCGCATGAGCGTGTCGGGTGTGTGTAGCACCAGGGAAAATGTAAAACGAAAAACCAAGCTGCCTCACCCAGCGCAAGCGCTGGTAATAAAGCGTTTCTAAGATCCGCGTTTCCACCCGGTTAAGAGTGATGTAGCCGTGGATGTTATCAAAGATGACTTTCTTAAATTCCTTAGCCATTACAGATAACTAATCGGAATTTTCCGCGGCTCGTCGCAGGGGCCCTTGGGCCAGAGTATCAGGCCCTTCGGCCAGGAGAAGGTGCCATTCGTGGCTTATTAAAGTACCGCGCTCACTTCGACTTGTTCGAATGTATATTTGGGGTGGTGCCGGGGCATTAATTATCGAGGAATCTGATGATTTCATTGGCACCCGTTATCACCGCGCCCGCCAGGACCGAGCCGTCCGTGCGCAGAGCCGGAACTTGGGAGCCGCCAGTGAGCATTTCAAGGTCCGCTTTGGCGTCAGCTGAGGCGTCTATGTTCCGAAAATCAATTTGGCTCTTCAAGCCAAGTTCAACAACTTTACGTCGCACTTTGGCGCAGTCTTCATCTGCTATTTTGTGGAACAGCTCCATCATGCTTAAGTACCTCGGGATTAGTATAAACTAAACTAGTTGGCGCGCAAGAGGACCTGGAACTGCCGGAATTGGAATAGTTTGGTGCGCGTCGTTCAGCCTGGCACTAGGCAGTGCTCCAAAACCCTCGCCTCATAAACTCCTTCTCTACAATGAATAGTCTCGCCCGTTCACGAGAGTAACCCTGGCCTTCCCAGTGGTTAATCTCTACATAGTCTTTGAGGGTCAAGAACGCTCTTAACCCTTCAATGATTCGGGTGTAAGGGCGGTAATCCCAAAAACGATCTTTCGCCGAGACTTTTAGTTTTTTCCATCGGCTCGCACCTGTCACGGCCATCGCGATCGCCGCTGTAACTGCCCGGATAAACGGTTTGTAGGTCTGCCGCTTGCTCAGCTTCAAATGAAAGTGCAGGTGATTTCCCACGTTCGCGAGCGAAAGAATTTTGATCCCATACTTTAAAGCAAACTTCGACGTTATTTCACTAACCCGCGCTGCATTTTTTGGCATTCTGAAAGACCAATCACCTATGGCCTTAGTCGATCTCAATACTAAATGCATGGTTGCCTTTGTTGCAAGCGGGCGGTGCCCCTTTCTGCCTTTACGGGTCTTCATAAGAGACCCACCAAAAGCACTCGGCTGCCGTTTCAAAAGTTCAAGTTGTTGTTTAACTCGCTTGCCCATGTGTACGAAGGTATAACGTTTGAATTTCCAAGAGTCAAGTCTGTGACAAATTAAAAATGAGGAGATGTGGGACGCGCGCTGTAATTAAGTCCCAGTTTAAATAGAATTGTTGAGAGCTAGCAGTCGAAATTCCAAAACGGGGACACTGCTTTTTCGCGGGCACGCGAGGTAGGCCGCGCCCCCGGCGCCGAAGGTGATTTTCGGCAATCAAAAACGGTTGATCCGTCGCAGGAAGGTCGTCAGAGAATTTTGACTACCGCCGTAGTTACTGCGATCGCTAATGTGATCATGGCGCCGACAATTGCGCTTAATTTGAAGACGATGCGATATTCAAGCTTTTGCATTTCGTCTTTTAACTCTTTGAGGTCTTGTTTCGTAGCCACGTCTCCCTCAACTATATCCGCAATGATTTGAATATTAACTTCGGCCTGTTGTCCTAATATACCTCCGGCACCCTGTCATGCAAGCGCCGGAGACGGATATTCCGAGAGTGGCGTCGAGTCGTCGGCCACCGGATTGCTTTTCTATTTCAAACTTAAGTTTATAATGGAAAGATCAAACATAAGTCCGATAGCTGGCCCGACTAAAATCAATGTTCTGTCAGCACTTTTTTCTTCTTCTCTGGAGGAAGCATAAATGACGTTGAAGCCTAGGCCAGCAGTTGGAGAGCCGGCACTTGCGATCATAGCGGCGATACTTTTCGCCGCTGCGCCAGCTGTCAATTGACCATAATTGCCTCGTACGCTGCCGTCGCGCGATTTGACAAAGCCCATTACAATGGAAGCCTTGGCTCCGGCTGTTAGGCCCCCACCGATACCCGCTAGGGTATAAACCTGCCCTCTTGAGCTAACACACGCTCCAAGTGCGCCTTTAAGAAGCAATCCGACATCGCCGATGGCGCAGGTCAGGAAAATCGTTGGGATTTCTTGTTCCGACATCTTCTTGAAGCCGGGCTCTTCAATCTTAGCCCCCGCACTTACCGCAGCCTTCAAAGCTTCGACAATTTGAGGGTCAGTCTGCTCCGCAGTATTTTTGACGAAATCAAACAGCTGTTTCTCATCTGAGGTCATTGCGTAAGAGTTATTTCCAACGATTAGAATTAAAGCTGAAAGAACGCCGGAAATTAATGCTTTCGAAATCATATGGTAGCCCTCAATCTTTAGGATCGTTCTAGTTTTGGGATCGGCGCCTAAGAATGCAAATCTGAATCCGGCGCCTCCGCCAATAAGATTGAAATGAAGGAAGTTTGAAGGCGCTATTCGTCAGTTCGGTTCGTTGAATGACCTCTAACGGCACTCCGTCGAAGTCTTTGACAGTGGCGCCCGCGGTCTCATGTCGCAGCGTTTTGCACGGATAGAGTATTCCGTACGAAGCGTATAATTTTCTCGGCCTCATAGAAAGACTGTTCCCGATTTCGAAAATAGTCGACGCCCTTCAATTTAATCCGAGATCAAGTCAAACAATTGAGAGCTGACAGTCGAAATTCCAATTCGGGAACACTTCTTTTTTGCGGGCACTCGAGCCAAGCGGCCCTCGGCGCCGAGGGTGGCCGTGATAGCAATGGCTAGGGTAGCGGAGACTGCGGGATGCGCCGGATTCTCAGAAGTAAAACGAAGTGCCGACCAAAAACGAAAAAACCTGCACAGACTTTGGGACGCGGGCGAATTGTTGGCCGACTTGGTGGGCGCTGTAGCCTTTGCCGCCGGTGTAGTAGCCGCCTAATGTGACGGCGCTTGCGGCGCTAGTGAAGATCGCGAAGTTAGTAGAGAAGCCCCACATGTCGAGATGGTCGCCCATGCGGCGGGTGGGGAGGGCGGGGACTTCGGGTGATGAAGAGAGGTTCGTGAAAATGCCAGCACGGAGTGCGAGCCAGGTTTCTAAATAATATTCGCCGCCGAGGCTCGCGTTTAATACGGCTTCGTGTTCGATCATGTCAGCTGCGCTGATCTCTCCAAGGTCATTGTAATCTTCCGCTCCGTAGTAATGGAAATCGGCACCCGCTTTCCAGCGGCCTTTTCGAGTGTAGCCGATGCCAAGGTTTATCCTAGGCGGAATTTTGGTGTGCGCTTTGATTGAAGTGTGTGACACGGGAGTGATGGGACCGCCGCCGCTCGAGATATCTGCTTCAAAGTATGTTCCAATTCCTGAAACGGGCAGTGATGGCAACCTAAGTGAAGTGCCGAGAGTCCATTTTTCACTAACTTGTCTTTGGTAGCCAAAAATATAAACGATGGAATTCTGTGAGAAGCTCTTCTCTGAAGTCGTGACATCGGAAACGCCAGCGGTTGTGGTGGTATCTAAAACTGAGCGATTGTAGGTGCGAGAGGTGTAATACATTGTCATGCCAACGCTGTCTTTTTGGCTAAGATTCACGGCGAGGCTCCCGCCCACCCAAAGAGATTCGTCCCGTAGGTTTAAATATGAAGTGGTGGATGGGCTACTGCTGACTTGACCCGCGTATTGGTCGAAATCGGGAAAGACGATACTTAACCCAAAAGCGAAATTCCCAAAAGTGTATACTGTGCCACTTGCTGCTGGGATAGGGACAATAGAGCCGCGATTCATTCTGAGTGCCGCGGCCGTGGAACCGCTGAGCTCGCCGAATTCGACGTCATTCTTGTTATAGACGTTAACGGCGGCGCTCAAGGTGTTGCCGTTCATGCGCCCAAGGGCTGCGGGGTTGTAGTAGGGGCCAGCGGCGGGATCGCCTGAAAAAGCAGTGTAGGCTCCACCCATGCCGGCGGCTTCCTCGCCGATTAAAATGGAATTGTAGTTTGCGAATCCGGCGAACGCGGGTTCCACAGGGGCAAACAGCGCTAAGATTAGCGAAATCAAACAAGCGGCCTTTGTCATTCCAGCAAGACTAGTATAATTTAAATCCATGAGCGAGTTGAATATGTCCGACATGATTGGCCGCGTGCTGATGTACTACCCCGCATTTCTCTTTGCGCTTTGCTTTCACGAGTACGCGCACGGATGGGTCGCACGGCGAAAGGGCGATAACACGGCGGAAGTAATGGGCAGACTTACAATGAATCCTCTGTCACATGCTGATCCTTTAGGCACCGTAGTTCTGCCGATTGCAGCGCTGGCGACGGGCCTGCCTTTTTTCGGTTGGGCGAAGCCAGTACCGGTGAATGAAAGAAATCTGAAGCACCCAAGGAACGACATGTTTTGGGTGGCGCTCGCTGGGCCCTTATCAAACATTCTTTTAGGCAGTGTTGCAGTCCTGGGGCTGGTCTTCGCGGATCGTTACGGCGCAACGGGCGGCTTAAAAGAGCTCTTAAAGATGTTTTTGATCATTAATCTGTTTTTGGCTGTGTTTAATCTGATACCTCTGCATCCATTAGACGGCGGCAAGGTTTTGGCGCGGTTTTTACCCGATAAAACGAATTATTGGCTCGAAAACAATCAACAGATGTCAGGCATGATTCTCATCGGACTTATGTTGATCGGCGGGTTTAAATTCCTTTCGATTCCTGTGATGATCCTCGCTGAAACCCTCTATAGCCTCGCTCACTCGTTTGCGTCGGTTTTTCCAGTCTAATTGAGGGCCGCCTAAGCGGCTCCCAGACATCAAAACCAGGGTTGCCGATCTTTTAAGCTCTTTTTCTTGTTGAATTCTGGACCCCCCCTTGTTTCAATTGGTGCCAATGGGTGTCATGGGATTACAGGTTCATTTAGAGCGCTTTGAGGGGCCGCTGGCTCTGCTGCTGCATTTAATTCGCGAGCAGGAGATGGATATCTTTGATATCGACATCGCTAGCATCACTCAACAGTATTTGGACTACATCAAAACGATGAAGACCTTAGATCTTGAGGGCGCTGGCGATTTCGTAGCGATGGCTGCGACACTTCTTCAGATAAAGTCGCGCATGCTCTTGCCCAATTATAACGAGGCAGGCGAAGAGGTTACACCTGACGATCCCCGCCGAGAACTTGTACAGCGCCTTTTAGAGTACGAAAAATTCCAAGAAGCTTCCAAATTATTGAAAGCCCGCCCCTGGGTTGGCCGGGATGTTTGGTTGCGCGGTCAGCGACTAAACTTGGATGCGGTCGAGACATCGGACGATGTGATATTAGAAGACAATCCATTATTCTCACTGATCAGCTCGTATCGCCAAGTCGTGCGCAATATGAAAATCGGCATCCATAAAGTCATGGGTGCGATGCAGTCGGTGGCGTCGCGGATTATCGAGATGAAAGATTTTTTCATTCCAGGCCAGCGAGTTGAATTCAGCCAATTGATCACGGCCGAAAAAGAAAAGCGCTCGAGCCAGATTTTAATTACTTTTCTCTCGCTTCTTGAACTGGCAAAAATGGGGTTTGTGTCTATCTTTCAGGCCGACAATTACGGCCAAATTCAAATCGATCCCAAAAAAGTCATCGACACCGATGTTCTCTCACAGGTTGAATCCTATGAGAGCGTCGAATCTGAACAAGTCGCACAGCAAATTTTAGCTGAAAGTGTGAGTGAAACCGTCGCGCGCTTAGAAGGCAGGACCGACGACGAAGCCGAGGTTTTGGAAAGCGCCACCGACGAAGAAATTATGGCGGAAGAAGAGCGATTATTGGGTGCCTCCGACGAGCCGTTGGAAATTCCCGCAGTTGAACCAGAAATTGAATCCGCATTTTTAAGTGATACAGACACTTCTGTGTCGAGTGATGAGGCGCCAGCCGAAGAACAGTTGAATAGTGAAGCGCCAGCTGAAAAGCAGCAATTTGATGAAGCGCCAGCTGAAGAACAATTGAATATTGAAGTGTCAGCCGTAGAACAACCGACCGCCGACGAAGTCGTGGCGGCACGGCCTGATGAGGAGTCCTCGTTATGAGCAAGAAGACGAAATCCAAAAGCAAAAAAGCGGAATTGGATTGGGCTGATGATCAAACGAGAGGCGAGTCGAAGGTCGTCAATGAGTTGGTGAATCGTGCGGCTGAAGCGCTTTCCGGATTAATGGACGAAGTCGTTGTCGGAGAAGTGGCTGAGAAAGAGCAAGAAGTCGAAGCAGAAGAACTCGCTGGTGAAGAGAACGAACTCGAATCCGAAGAAGACTTAAATTTCCTCGACGATGATAGTGAAGCTGTCGCCGAACCTGAGGAAGAAGACATAGCAAGAGTTTACGAAGACGAGTCGCCAACGGAGCAGCTCGACTTTAGCGCCGAAGGAACAGAGCTTGAAGGTTTTGAATCGGCTAAAATTGAAGTTTTAGAAAACTTAAGCGAAGAGCGAATTTCATCGATCGTTGAAAGTCTTTTGTTTGCGACAGATCGCCCGCAATCGGTTGCGATGATAAAGACCGCATTTAAGGGCACCAACGTTCGTGCAGCCGACATTCGCCGTGCGCTCGATCAACTGCAAATCGAATTTGCCGGTGGCAGTCGCGGCGTTTATCTTGATGAAGTGTCTAGTGGCTTTCAGCTACGCACGAAGCCCGACAATATGGAATTCATGCGTCGGACTGTGAAGGCTCGGCCTTTTAAAGTTTCAGGTCCTGCGCTTGAGGTCCTTGCGATTTGCGCCTACAAGCAGCCAACTACGAAACATCAAATTGATGAAATCCGCGGAGTGGAGTCCGGCCACTTGCTTCGCGCTCTTATGGAAAAGAGTCTCGTGCAGTTTGCAGGCAAAAGCGAGCTACCGGGTAAGCCAATGCTTTACGGAACCACCCGCCGATTCTTAGAAATCTTCGGACTTAGAAACTTAGAAGAGCTGCCTTCAATCAGTGATATCGATCAGTTAATCCCAGAAGGAATCGGCGACGAGGAAGAACAAGAAACTCTCGACATGGTCACGGAGTCGATGTCCAAAGACGCCGGCATAACTTATTCCGAGGGCGAAGAAGAGCTAAACAAAATCGCTGAGGACTTACAAAAAGTCACAACGACCACCGATTTCTTCGAACAAGAAAAAGTTCGCATGCGACAACAGCGCGACAAAGAACGCGCCCAAGATTTACGCGAAGCTTTAACTGTGGGTGAGCTAATTACTGTTCAAGACCAGCGCTGGCTTAATAAGTACGATCGCGAACAGCTTTCGGCTTCAGCAACGCCAGCGGCGGAACCTGCGCCCGCTGAGATTAGCGATGAAGCAACAGCCGAAGCGATGGCAGAAATTATGTCTGAGCCTAGTGCGCCGTCTGAAGACCCAAATCCGAATTAATAATTTTACGCCGACGATTTCTTCTTCAGACGCTCAACTTCACGCTCTAGGCGATCTAATCGGGAGCCCTCATCTCTCTTTAGTGAGAGAGCCTCTTTGAGAACCCTATTTAGTAATGATTGATAAGGGACGCCGGAGGAATTGGCCATTTTGCGTAGTTCCACCAGAAGATCTTCGTCCACATTGATTGTGATCTTAATCTTCTTTGCCTTAGCCATCATCGAGCGGATAGTCTTCGTGCCTTTAAGATCGACTTTCATGTCACTTATCTTTGGTTGCTTCATAATGTTTGCCTGGTCTTTGGCGAGATCTGAACTCCACTCAGGAAGACTACCATATAAGTATGGAAAACGCCATATAAATATGGATGAGAGTTATTAGCCCTGGAATATTCCATCTATTCTACGAATAAGAGCGTAATCTAATTTTGCGTTATTCCAACGCTGGAGCGAGCGTCGGCGGTAATAGCTTCCGCGACGGCAATGCCGTCACACGCGGCGGAGGTGATTCCGCCGGCGTAGCCGGCTCCTTCGCCGCTTGGGTAAAGGCCAGGGTGGCTAATTGACTGGTAGGATTCGGGGTCGCGTGGGATTCTTAGTGGGCAAGACGTCCTTGATTCAACGCCGTGAAGCTGTCCTTGCTCGTGAATAAACCCTGGCATCCATTCTTCAAAAAGTTCGAGACCTGCTCTTAAAGCCCGCGTGAGATTTTTGTCCATCAGTTCGTCGAGCCTAGTTGCGATCACCCCTGACGGGCACGAGGTCGGAAGTTTCGTGCCCAACCGGCCAACTAAAAAATCTTTTACGGCTTGAGCGGGAAGCTCTTTAGTCCCGCCGTTTTTTACGACCATGTCGTGACCGCGCTTTTCGATTTCTCGGCGCCATTTTAGGCCGGCAAAAACATCGCTACCAAAAGTGCTTTCATAATCAATGCTGACAACCATTGCAGCATTGGCGAAGGGAGAGTTTCGGCGGTAATTGCTCATGCCGTTGGCGACAACTTGTTCGCCGTCGGTACCGCTTGATAGGACGTATCCGCCTGGGCACATACAAAAAGAATAAACGCCGATTTTTGTTTTAGGATCTGTGTGCGCGAGTTTATAATTTGCGGCCTCAAGCTTTGGGTGGCCCGCGTAGTCCCGGTACTGCAATTGGTTTATAAAACTTTGTGGATGTTCGATTCTTAAGCCTACAGCAAATGACTTTCCTTGAAGTGCCACGCCGATTTCGGCGAGGTGATAGAACATATCTTCGGCTGAGTGCCCGCAGGCTAATATAACTTTGTTTGAACGAAATTTTCCGCCCTCAGCGGTTTCAAGGCCAACGACGTTTGTTCCTTCGGTAAGAATCCGAGACACCTTCGCGTCGAAGTGGAACTTTACGCCGAGCTCAATCATTCGCGCGCGCATTTTAGGAATTAAGCGGCGAATGCGGTCTGATCCCACGTGGGGATTTGCTAGGTATCTAATTTCTGGAGGCGCACCAAACGTTACAAGCCGATCCATGACGTAGGGGATGTGCGCCGATTTAATTCTCGTGATCAATTTTCCGTCGGAATAAAGGCCCGCGCCGCCTTCGCCGAAGCCCACGTTATTTCTTTTATCGAGTTCACCGTAGCGCCAAAAACGATTGATCGCTTTAAGCCTGCGGTCGGAGTCAGAGCCTTGCTCGAAAATTTCGCAAGGAATTCCTCTTTCGGCGAGCCTTAAAGCTGCAAAAAGTCCCGCAGGCCCCGAGCCCACGATTAATACTGGGTCGCCCTTATAATTAACGCGATCAACATGAAGAGGTGCGGGCTCAGTGGACTCACCGGGTTCAAAGACCATCACATTGTAAACGAAGTGGGGGGCGGCCTGGCGGCGTCGGGCATCAAGTGATTGCTTGATCACTTGATAGCCAGCGTAGTTGGGCATTAACCATTGAAGTTTTTCTTCAAGGTCCTCATCCAAACCCACTTGAACATTTTGAAACACCTTACTCATTTAGTGGAAGATACTACACCGAAGATCGGATTGGCGCTATGCTCTTGCCCATGTCTTTATGGTGGTCGCTTGGCCTTGTGCCGAAAAATCTGCTTAGTCGTTTGACTGGTGTGCTTGTCAAAACCCGGTGGCCGCGCCCAATGAATATTTGGCTGATGCGTAAGTTCGCTGGGCATTTTAGTATTCGCCTTGAAGAGGCTGAGCTAGCGCTCGACAATTACGGGTCGATTGAGGATCTTTTTACGCGAAAGCTTAAATCCGGTTTGCGGCCAATCGCCATTAGCCCCATGGTCCATCCGGTCGATGGAGTGCTGACGGTGGCTGGTCCCATGGACCAAGGGACTTTGTTTCAGGCGAAGGGAATTACGTTTTCCTTGAAGGATTTTTTGCGAGACGACCTGCTCGCCGCTGAATTCGAGGGCGGATGGTTTGCGACTTATTACCTTTGTCCAACGGATTATCACCGCGTTCATTCGCCTTTTGATGGTCTGCTTAGGAAGATCGTCCACCTGCCCGGAACTCTTTGGCCGGTAAACCCGTGGAGCGTGGCCAACGTTCCTAAGCTTTTCGCTATCAATGAGAGGTTACACTTTATCTTCGAAACCCAATGGGGCCGGGCCGTCGTTGTGATGGTCGGCGCTACAAATGTTGGGGAGATGACTACGCCTCATGCGCCGTCGCTGGTAACGAATCGGGCCCGGAAACGAGTGGAATTTAATCTCGAAGCCCGCATCGAAAAAGGCGGCGAGCTTGGCACTTTCAATATGGGAAGCACGGTCGTTTTAATCATGCCGTCCGCCGCTCGGATCGAAGGTTTGCCCGACGGATTCCGGAAGGTGGATAACACCGTTTTATTGGGTCAGGCGCTGAGAATTTCAGAACAGTAATCCCGATGATTTATGACGCGGATCGCTTCCGCTGCGGAAGTGATTACGAGAACAGGACCGCTTCCGACAAACCGACATCGGCCCCAACCCCCTTGGGGCTAATCCCCATCAGCGCCGATGGCTTCAACGGGACAGCCTTCCATTGCTTCTTTGCAAAGGCCTTCTTCTAGTTCGTTCAAAGGTTGTTTCATGACGAAGGCGTGGCCGTCGTCTTCGTGCATGCCGAAGTTTTCAGGGGCGGCGCGCATGCAGGCGTCGCAAGCGATGCACTCTTTGTCGACGTAGAATTTGCCCGGTTTGTTTTCGGGATATTTTTTGTTTTTATCAGCCATTTTTTAACCTAATTGCAGTTATAACGTAGTTCGTGGGCTCTTCCTAGTCCTTTGGTTGTCATTTGGGCGGCGCTTGAAGTAATCTCATCGGCCTTATGAGTTTAACTTTGGAACAAGAGGTCGCAAGGCGCCGGACCTTTGCTATTATCTCCCACCCGGATGCGGGGAAAACGACGATCACGGAACAGATTCTGTGGCACGGGGGCGTGATTCGCGAAGCGGGTCAGGTGAAGGGTAAATCGGGCGCTAAGAAGGCCGTTAGCGATTGGATGGTCCTCGAGCAACAAAGGGGAGTGTCGATCACGTCCTCGGTGCTACAGTTTGATTTTCGCGGACTCCGCGTGAACCTCCTCGACACTCCTGGTCACAAAGACTTTAGTGAAGACACTTATCGCACGTTAATCGCGGCTGACTGTGCGGCAATGCTAATCGACGCGGCTAAGGGTGTGGAAACTCAAACGCGCAAACTCTATGAGGTCTGCCGCAGGCGACAGATTCCGATTTTCACTTTCGCCAATAAGATGGACAGAGAAGGCAAAGAGCCACTCGAACTTATAGACGACGTCGAAAACACTCTTGGAATTAAATGTTATCCGGTCACGTGGCCACTCGGCATGGGTGATCGCTTTAGAGGCCTCTTTCACCGTCTTGAAAACAAAATTTATCTATACACGAAGGGTGAAGACGAGCCCGTTGTTCACGCCGTGGAAGATTGGCTAGATCCTAAAATCGAAACTCTCGTGGGCGGGGAAATTTTTAAAACCCTGCAAGAAGAGATGGCATTGCTTGAGGGAGTGATTGGTGATTTTAACCCGGAGGAATTCCTTGCCGGTCTCGTTAGTCCAATGTCGTTTGGTTCAGCGAAGCACAATTGGGGAATTGATCTCTTTTTAAATCTGTTCGCCGACCTTGCTCCTGCACCGTCGACGCGCAAAACTTCCAATGGTGACGTTAATCCGTCAGACAAATTCCTGACGGGTTTTGTCTTTAAGATGCAAGCGAACATGGATCGTAAGCACCGCGACCGTGTGGCGTTTTTGAGAATATGCTCTGGGCGCTTTGAGCGCGGCATGAAAGTAAAGCATGTTCGCCATCAACGGGAACTACGCCTGGCCTATGCCAACCAGTTCATGGCGCAGGAGAGAGAAACCGTCGACGTCGCATATGCCGGTGACATTGTCGGTATCACCGACACCGGCTACTTTACGATTGGCGACAGCATAACCACGGGCAAAGATGTCGTGTTTGAACGTATTCCCAGATTCTCGCCGGAACTTTTTAGCCGCCTCAGCATTAAAGATCCGCTTAAGCGCAAGCAACTGCAAAAAGGCATTCAGCAACTCGCTGAAGAGGGAACGGTTCAGCTGCTCTATGAGCCCCATCTTGGAAAACAAGATCCAATCATCGGCGCGGTTGGTGAACTGCAGTTCGACGTTCTTCTTTTCCGCTTAAACGATGAGTACAACTTAGATGTAAAATTAGAGCGACTGCCCTACGCGGTTGCGCGGTGGCCGGTCACAAAAGATCAGGTGCCGCCGAAAGATCCAATTAAGGGTGGCGCCAAAATGGTTGTCGACGAGTCGGACAACCCGGTGGTCCTCCTTGAGCGCGAATGGGACTTAAATTGGCTCAAAAAAGAGAATCCTGATCTCGAATTTCTCATCGCAGCACCAGTTTGAACAAAAAACCTTAAGTAATTACAGGCATCTAGCAATATTCACCAGATTTCACGGTGAGGACTTGATAACATAGCGTTTGGTCGGGCATAATGCGCACTGCGTAACATTTCAGCGGCGGAAATGAAAATGTCAGCGGTTGTGATTCTCGGAATATCAGGCGGAAGCGGGTCGGGGAAAACGACGTTCGCGCGTATGATTCAAGCCAATCTATCTGATCAGTTTTGCGGTTGGCTCGCTCAGGATCGATACTACCGCGACCAACCCCCGGAACTTCGCGGCCGGGTGAACTACGATCACCCAAATTCTCTCGAATTAGATCTATTGGAAGAGCATCTCGCTGCTCTAAAGCGCGGCGAAGATATTTACGTCCCGCAATACGATTTCGCAAGTCATGCAAGGCTACCGGCGCCATCAGTATTCCCCTGCCGTCCGGTGATTATCGTCGACGGCATCCTTTTGCTTTCGCAGTCAGCGATTAGACGACATTTTGATTTTAGTTACTTCATCGACACCCATGAGGATGTTCGCTTCCGCCGTCGACTCTACCGTGATGTTCGTGAGCGCGGTCGAACGCCTGAGGGAGTCAAAGAGCAGTTCTATAATCAAGTAAAGCCCATGCATGATGAGTTTGTCGAGCCGTCCAGATACGCGGCCGACCGAATAATTTCAGGGGAAAAAAGTTTTGGTCCCGTTATTGAGGAGATTGTTTTTGGTCTGAAGTCTCCGCGCTCAGCGGAGTCAACCCTTTAATATCCATGCTTGTTGAAGCGGTAAGCTCATCAAACGCTTTTTGATACCACTCTTTAGTTTCGTTAAATTCACTTTCAAGCTGCTGATGCTTTTTTGAGTGCTGTAACCACGGCTCCCAAGCCGCATCGAGCGAAGTGATCTCCTTCATTCCGGAGTACGAATTAAAGTAGTTTTCCTTTAATTTGTCCAAATCGGCAATCAACCGCGAAATTGTAGCGAGATAGTGTTGCATACGTCTTAGTGGGTGAAGGGTAGAGTCAGCCTTAGCGTTCCAGTGACTTGGCTGCCGCTGCTGCCATTCAGAAAATCGTGCCTGCCCGGAATTAAAATGCCCAACCAACTGATTATAATCCTCGCGCCAGTTCTGCGTATCGGCTTGAAGCTGATCGGCTAACTTAGCAACGTTGCGCTTCTGCAAAAGCTTGTTGTCGGTCCAGAACCGATTCATTTCCCGAGCTGCAACCGTAAAACTCTTCAAGCTTTGGTTGAACTTTTGGGTTGCCTGAACGTTTTCCTGGGCCCAGCGCTCGGCATCGGGCCATTTGGGTTCGTTGCTGAACACCTTCGGATTAATGTGTGCGAATGCGGAAAACTCAGCCCGCTGCGCTACTAGCTCTTTATAATTCAGTTCTAAGCGAGAACCGTCTTTTTCAACTGCATTCAAGAGGGCGTGGCCTTGACGGCTCACTGGTCCCCAATGGGGATTTGGTTTTGCTTCAATCTTCTTCATCACGAGGCGGTGGAGCTGGATTTCCTGCCGCCAAACCTGCATTTGCGCCCCCGCATCGACCACCGCTTTGTCGAGAGATTTGACGATGGAGACGTTGTCATACACTCGCATGGAACTGCAGTGGACGAGGGAAAGGGCAAGCGCGATGACAGTGGCTTTTGATTTGTGTGACATAGAATCCTCTAAGCGTAACAAGCTGAGCCAAATTGAACAAACTGAAACTGCCTTTGCATGGGCCTTAGATCGTGTTTAGACTATTGATACTGACCTTAGCCGAGAAAAACCTTCGGGGAGAGATGGATTTGGTGCGCGCAAAGCTAGTCTTGATTTTAGTCAGCGTCGCATTGTCGGGCTGCAATTCAAAATCAAAGACTGAAGATTCAAAGGCGGCGAATTGGGCTGGCAAGATGCAGAGCCTCGCTGCCGATGTTAGGGAGTTGGTGCCTTACATTTACAGCCGCCAAGCTTTTTTCGATCCCCAGAATTCGGGTCGGATAAAATCGGGTTTAAAGGATCTCACGAAGCAAACGCATTCCATCACCCCAGAAATGGCTAAAGGTTTTTTTGGCAACGACCCGCTTGTGGCTTACAGTCTCGAAGGTTTGCAATCGGATTTCGACCGCTCTCTCGACGCTTTTAGTATGGGCCAGGTAGAGTATTCCCGCAGTGTGGCGAAGTCCGCGATCAATCATTGCTTTCGCTGTCACTCGGTTAGCAAAGAAGCTTCGCAAGGTGTAGCGCCGTCATGGGATCTCACGCCCAGTCAGCTCTCAGGACTTTCTTCGTTAGAGAGAATTGATTTATTGGTTGCGGGCCGCCGCTATGAAGAGGCCACTCAAGCGCTTGAAAGTTTAATGATTGACAAGGATTTCATCCAAAATTCTCCATTCGATTTTGAGGCCGCGCTTCGCAAATATTTATCCCTGATGATCCGGGCGGAAAATAATCCTGATCGCCCCTTGAAAGAGCTTGATCGAATTTTGGAAACCAAGGGGATTCCATTTTATGTTGCCGAGCAAGCGCGCGCTTGGCGGAATTCCCTCCTCGAGTGGAAGAAACGAAAACCCGCAAAGAAATCTATCAAGACCTCCTTTGTTCAAGCCAGAGCCCACATCGCCAGAGCGCAGGACATTCAGCAGTACGCCAAAGATCATGCGGGAGACGTCGAGTATTTGCGGGCCACTGATTTGATTCATGAGGTATTGCGAACGATAAAAGAGCCAAAACAAATGGCGGATGCCTATTTGTTGCTTGGCCAGGCTTATGAAGTCCTCGATGAACTTGGGTATTGGAATCTGCACGAACGTTATTATGAAGCGTGCATTACGACTCTGCCTCATTCGGATTTGGCTAGGAAATGTTATGGCCGGCTAGAAGCAAGTGTGTATATGGGATTCTCGGGGAGCTCGGGAGTGCACATTCCACCAAATGAGAAATTACGTTTGGTACGGCTGCAAGGTTTAGTAAATAAATAGGGGGAACGGATGAAGGTACTAAAGATTTTGATCGCGGGGCTAATGGTCATGGGCTTGCAAGCCTGGGCCGATGATTTCGATGAAGAGTTGGACCTGGACGAGGGCACACCTCCGGCTGAGGGGACGCAGCAACCTTTGCCGCCGCCTGAAATTCCAGACGATGGCGCGAGCGCACCTCAGGTTGTTCCGCTAGACCCCGTGCCAGCGCCAACGACTCCTGCCACACCGCCAAAGTTAAAGAAGGCTGAAAAGAAAGTGGCAAAAGAGAGCAAAAAGGAAATCAAGAGCAAGAAAGCCGCCGCCGCCAAAAAAGAAAAGAAGGCTAAAAAAGAAAAATTAGCAAAGGCGGATAAGAAAAAGTCGGCAAAGCAGTCTAAGGCGAAAGCAAAAGACAAGAGCAAGAAAAAGCCAAAAGCAAAAGGCTAAGCCATGAACGAGAAGCAAGTACTTGGTTGGCGAGAATGGGTAGCGCTTCCGGACCTCCGGGTGCGCGCCCTTAAAGTAAAAGTCGACACTGGAGCCCGCACGTCAGCTCTTCATGCGGAGGATATCGTTATCCTTCGCAATCGACGCACGGGCGAACGCTCAGTTCGCTTTACACTTTATCCGCGCAAACGCCGGGATAAACCGCTCGTTGCGAAGGCACCGTTGATTGGATTTCGCAAGGTGAAAAGTTCAGTTGGCGAAATCACAGAACGTCCGGTTATAAGCACCAAATTAAGAGTTGATGCCGATGAATGGGCGATTGAAATCACTCTGATCAACCGCGACATAATGGGTTACCGCATGCTCCTAGGGAGATCTGCAATTCAACACGGTTTTGTCATTGACCCCGCGCGCTCGTACCTGTTACCTCGGCCGAAAGTCACCGCGAAAAATTCCTCCTCAAGGTAGCTATCGATATGAAAATTTGTATTCTTTCGCGCAATCCCTCTCTCTATTCCACACGCCGCCTCGTCGAGGCGGGGGAGAAACGTGGTCACGAGATGTGCGTCATTGATCCGCTTCTTTGTTACATGAACATCACCTCGCACCGTCCATCGGTGCACTACCGAGAAAAGCAACTCGATGATTTCGATGCAGTGATTCCCCGAATCGGGGCTTCGGTGACATTCTATGCGACGGCGGTTTTGCGGCAATTCGAGATGATGGGGGTTTATTGTTTGAACGAGTCCGTGGCGATTTCTAGGTCGCGTGACAAGCTTCGGGCAGCCCAGCTCTTGTCGCGTAAAGGAATTGGTATGCCGGTCACCGCATTCGCGCACTCCACCAAAATGAAATCTGACGTGATCCGCATCGTGGGCGGTGCTCCGTTAGTGATTAAGCTAGTCGAAGGGACACAAGGCAAAGGCGTAATTCTCGCCGACACCGACAACACGGCAGAGAGTCTAATTGAAGCCTTCCGCACACTCGATGCCTACTTCTTAGTGCAAGAATTCATTGAAGAGGCTAACGGGGCCGATGTTCGGATTTTCGTGATCGGCAATAAAGTAATGGCGGCGATGAGTCGGCAAGCGAAGCCGGGAGAGTTCAGGTCGAATCTTCACCGCGGTGGCTCGGCAACGAAAGTGTCGCTTTCGCCAGAGGAGCGCAAGGCGGCAGTAAGAGCGGCGAAGGTTATGGGATTAAACGTCGCCGGCGTGGATATAATTCGCTCAAATCACGGGCCATTAATTCTGGAAGTAAATTCGTCTCCTGGCTTAGAGGGAATTGAGCGCGCAA
>JAYSTF010000032.1:0-2107 GCA_043720065.1 Pseudobdellovibrionaceae bacterium
GAGCGCGCGGTGGACTTAATTCGAAGTGCGCTTATCGCTATCGATTTCAATCCTAAAGTTGAGGTCATATATGTGCATACATCTTCAGTGCATGTCCGATTGTATGAGCGGATGGGACTTAAACCAAAGGAAGTTCACTCCTTTGACCGCCTAAATCAGTTGATGGTATTTTCGCGCGACCAGGTGACTCAGTTTCTCCAGCCCGGTCAATTACGAAACGCGTACGGGACCTAAGGTAACACCTTTTTTTTGGATGACGTTCAGTTGGCAAACAGGTTAATGAGTGGGGACCATAACTCCTTTTATGCGAGGCGGGCCTCATGACCGAGCACTTGGTGACAGCGAAAGAGATTCTAAAAAACGTTAGGCCGACTCCCGTGGTCTGCGACAAAATGGACGCTGCGACAAGAATAGCGAAGATCGCGGAGCACTTCAGAGAAATAATGGTGCAGCTCGGGCTCGACCTTAATGATGATTCTTTGAAAGACACTCCCCAGCGCGTAGCACGTATGTATGTGAACGAAATATTCTCAGGCCTCTGGGCGGAGAATTTTCCAAAAATCACCGTTATCGACAACAAGATGAAGTATGACCAGATGATCGTGGCTAAACAGGTTTCTGTGATGTCGGTTTGTGAACATCATTTTGTTACGATTGATGGCTTTGCGACTATCGGCTACATCCCAAACGAAAAAATCATTGGGCTATCCAAGCTGAACCGAATTGCCCGATTCTTCGCGCGCCGACCCCAAGTTCAGGAGCGTTTGACGAATCAAATCGCCGACTGCCTTGTTCACGTCTTGGGCACCGAGCACGTAGCAGTTCATATCGTAGCAAAACACTATTGTTTGGTCTCACGCGGGGTGGAGGATACGACGAGCGTTACTGCCACAGCTGATCTGCGAGGAGATTTCAAGCTTCGGCCCGAGACGCGCAACGAGTTTTTGATGCATTGCCAGACGCGCTGATGCGCTAGCCTGTACTCCAAAGTTTTCGCCTTATAAATTCCTTTTCGACGACAAATAGCCTTGCTCTCTTGCGGCTATATCCCTGGCCCTCGTAGTTATTAATCTCGATGTAATCGTTGAGTCCCAGAAATGCTTTGAAGCTTTCGACTATTCGAGTGAACGGGCGGTAATCCCAAAAACGATCTTTTGCAGAATATTTTAATTTATTCCAGCGACTAGCACCAGTCACGGCCATGGCGATCGCTGCAGTCACCGCCCGAATAAACGCCTTATAAGTATATCTGTTACTTAGCTTGAGGTGAATGTGCAGGTGATTACCTGCATTTCCAATAGAGATCAGCTTAATGCCGTACTTATCTGAGAATTTTTTGAGAATGTTGTTCACTCGAAGTTCATTTGCGGGCTTCTTGAATGACCAATCCTTCGTTGCCTTCGTTGATCTTAAAACCAAATGCATTGTTGTTTTAGTAGTTAGCGGCCGATTTCCTAGACGGCTCGCCCTTTTGGTCATCAAGCTTCCACCAAATGAAGTCTTGTGCTTCTTTAAGAGTTCGAGTTGTGGTTTACGTTGGCGCTTCATGTGTACGAAGGTATATAAAACTAGTTCCGCGACGTCAAACCCTTTTTCAAAATATTTCAGCAGTACGCTTAAGTTTTTCCATCACACAATTGCAGACCTGCGGCCCACGATAGGACGCAGCTGATCTCAATTGCGCGGCTCCTGTCCATCCATTGGATGCACTTCTCCCGGCCTTCCGGTCCGGGCGACCAGCACACTTCGAGCAGATTTCAAATCATGCCGGGAGGGGGATCGGCCGCGGAGCAGGGAGGGGAGCAGAAAAATTAGCGGAATTCGTTGAGGGCGAGGGCGAGTTGAGCGGCGGAGGGTTTTAGGTCGGAGTCGGTGAGGTCGCGAAGGGGGGTGTGGGTCATGCCGAGGACTTTGTCTAGAGGCAAGGCCTTGGGCTGGTGATAGAGCAGGCCGGTTAGAATTTCGCCGTTGCTTCGACTGGCGTGGAGCAGGCGAAGGGCGCTAACGGCGTCAGTAATCTTATGTTCGTGTTTAGAGACGTGGCGTAAATGAAGTTTGGATCCATCGGGTAAATCGACGTGCGTGGTTTCACCTTCGTGTTGTTCGA
>JAYSTF010000033.1:0-44280 GCA_043720065.1 Pseudobdellovibrionaceae bacterium
TTGGCTATAACCCTTGGAATTTATTCTTTGATGAGTTTGAGCGCCAGATTCTGGTTGGGCGCGAGGCTCAGAAAATCCGGAGTGCGCTCGCGCTGGCTATTCGTGGGTGATACTGAACTAGCGAGCGAGCTCGCTCAAGATTTTGATGATGAGCGCTCGGGCCAGCTGGTGTTTTTAAGCTGGAAAGATCCCGCATTAAGCCCCTCGAGTTTTAGTGAACGCCTTAAAGAAGAGTGGAACGGTGTCGTTATTGCCGGACCGCTCGCGCCAGACTACAGCCATCTTTTGATGACCTATCGCTTGGATGGAAATGTGGTTCTTAATATTCAACAATTTTACGAAAACTTTTTTCGTAAACAAAGCCTTGCTGGCCTAGATGCCACGTGGCTAGCGTTCGGAGCTGGCTTCGACGTTCTACACAGCAAAGCCAATCAAATTTTCAAGCGAGTTTTTGATCTCGTGATTGCTTTGGTTCTCATTGTCCTTTCATTACCCATTCAACTGTTACTTTTCCTGATTATTCCCTTAGAGAGTCGTGGGCCGGCGCTTTTTTTCCAAAATCGGGTGGGTTTCAACGGGCGGATCTTTAAATTAGCTAAATTCCGAAGCATGCAGGCCGACGCTGAGAAAGACGGACCCAGATGGGCCGTCGCCAAAGATGATCGCGTCACAAGGCTTGGCAAATGGATTCGTTTGTTGCGGCTTGATGAATTGCCTCAGCTCTACAACATCTTAAAAGGTGATATGACTTTTGTAGGTCCCCGACCAGAGCGGCCGGAATTCACCGCGATGTTGCAAAAACAAATTCCATTTTATTATCTCCGCCATATCGTTAAACCTGGGCTTACGGGTTGGGCGCAGATTCTTTATCGTTACGGCGCTTCAGAAGACGACGCGCGGGAAAAACTCAAATACGAATTGTATTACATCAAAAACCAATCTTTTCTTTTGGACTTGATGATCGTCGGTAAAACCATCTCAGTAGTGGTCATGGGACGGGGCCGCTAAATATTTTTCGAATCGACGGCACCAAAGCTCGAGCAAAACGGGACTAAGAACATCTTTATATCCAATTCCCCTTCGTCCACGCTGAAACTCCCGCCAAAGATCTTGCGTTTGTTTTGGCTTAAAGTAACCCCACTTGAAAATGAAGGACTGCGGATCCAAAAGTAATTCATCGACTTTTCCTCTAAGATCACCCTTTAGCCATTTTTCCTGGGGAATGGAAAAACCTTTTTTGTCTTTGCGATACGTCACTTCGGGCGGCAGAAGATCTTTGACCGCCTCCCGCAAAACCCGCTTTGTCCATCCTCCACTCACCTTGTGGCTCGACGGCAGCTTCAAACCAAATTCGACTAAGCGGTGATCTAGGTACGGCTCTCGCACCTCGCACGAGGAGGCCATGGACAAGCGATCTTCATAGTGTAAAAGCGCTGGGACAGAAAAAGTGGTGAGGTCCGCAATTTGTCGGTCGCGAACGCTGCCGGTGCCCAGATTTAAATTCAATCCTTCAAACGCCGACAAGGCTGGACCAAATACATCAAACTTTTTCACCAACCCCGGCAGATATCGTTTGAGCTCAGTTAAGGGCAAGTCGTTAACAATGCTGCCGTTGCGAACGAAGTCCGTTAAAACTTTGAGTCCCTTTCCCCAATGACCTTGCCGAACGGCTTCGCGAGTGACAAAGCCAACATATTTTTTATATCCACAGAAAACCTCGTCGCCGCCCTGGCCTGTCAAAAGAACGGTGATGCCTGCAGCCTTTGCGCGTTTAAGCATCAGTCCATAAGCGACTGCGGCTAGGGAAGTGATCGGCTCATCGTTCGACCAAAGTGTCTCTGGCAAAAGCTCCCAGATTTTTTCAGCCTCTACTTCCACATTCACTTTTTCCACGGGCACCCGTAAGTGTGCGGCCACCATGTCTATGAAAGGTTCCTCGTTTGTTGCTGGATCTGAAGATGTGACTGAAAAAAATCGTAGGTTCGTTTCCTGAAACCGACGGCCCACGGCGGCAAGCGCCGAAGAATCCAAGCCACCAGAAAGCAAAATTCCAATAGGAACATCGCTGCGCAGACGGATCTTCAAACTCTCGTGCAAAAGATCGCGGACTTGGCGAGCTGAATCCTCGAATGAAACTGCAGTCTCGTTTTTGTCGTGGTTCAAGTCATAATATCGCTTTGGCCGCCACTCAAGTTTTTGCGCCGTCAAATCCACGACTGCATAATGGGCCGCTGGTAGCTTCCAAATATCTTTAAAGAAAGTTTCTGTTTGTTCTGCTTCCAGCAAAAACTGAGAAGCATAGCGATGGACCACTTTATTATTGGGCTGCCAGCGTCGGTCTTGATTCTGTAAAATCGATTTTATTTCAGAAGCAAAAACCAATTGCTCTGGGTCCATGTGAATATAAAGTGGCTTTACTCCAAACCTGTCGCGAGCGAAAACCACCCGACGTTGCTGCCGATCCAAAAGTGCAAAAGCAAACATCCCCACACATCGATTAAGAACCGAATCAATAGGCCAATGTTTGAATGCTTTGAGTAAAACCTCAGTATCAGTCGTGGTTTGAAAAGATTCGCCTTTGCTCTCAAGCTCGCTGCGGATTTCAACGTAATTAAAGATTTCCCCATTAAACACGATCGTGAGGCCCGAGCTCTCATCATGCATCGGCTGCTGGCCCCGCGGATGCAAATCCAAAATGGCTAAGCGATTGTGAGCGAAGCCCACCCACCAGTTTTGAATAGTCGCCGCCCAATCGCCCTGTCCATCAGGCCCACGATGCCGAAGAATGCTTTGCATTCGGGCGAGATTGTCGGGCTGGGGGGCCCGGGCGATAATTCCTGAAATTCCACACATGGCTGCAGAGACTACGTGGCCTCGACGCTGTTTCCAAGCATTTGACCCGTCGCCCCAATTGAGGGATGGTCGGCTATGCGAATTTTATTGGTCGCCCAGGATATCGGCTCCTCCCAAATGGGTATGTTGTTTCGCCCCTACATGTTTGCGAAACAGCTGCATTCACGTGGCCATCAGGTGCGGTGTTTAGCCGCCTCGTTCGCCCATATTCGCCGCCAAAACCCCACCATCGAGAAAAATTTAGAGCTTTCAACTGTGGACGGTCTTGAATACCAATGGCTAAAGACTATGGCTTACGTCGGCAACTCCTGGCGCCGGGTCGTTAATATGCTGTGGTTTTCAGGGAAACTGGTTTTGTTATCTTGGAAAATTGCGAAAAGCTTTAAGCCTGAAGTCGTTGTGGCGTCTTCTCCCCACCCGCTGATTATTTTTGGTTGTTGGTGCATAGCCCGAATCGCCCGTGCCCGCCTGATTTTCGAGGTGCGAGACATTTGGCCGCAGTCCCTAATCCAGATTGGCAACATCTCGCCATTTCACCCGTTTATGCAGCTTCTCAGTGTGGCCGAAAAATTTGGCTACCGCTATTCACACCAGGTGATTTCGCTTTTGCCCCATTCTCTGAACCACATGGTCAGCCGCGGTCTTAAGCAATCAAAGTTTATTTACATCCCAAATGGGATTGATCAGCAGGAGTGGCAGGAGCGAAGTCCTTTGCCAAATGACGTCGAGGAGAGCTATCGCCATTTTGCATTGGGAAAGCAGGCGATCGTTGGCTACGCAGGCGCTCATGGGTTGGCCAACGCCCTGGGTTTTGTGCTTGAAGCGTTAGATCAAATGAAAAGCGAGTCTCTTGGTTTCGTGTTTGTCGGCGATGGCATAAAGAAGACCGAATTAATGAAACGAGCGGCCATCTTAGGGCTTAATAACGTTTTGTTTTTGCCCTCGCTTAGCCGGCCGCAAGTTTTGGAACTGATGTCACGATGGCACGCCGGGTTTATTTCACTTAAGAAAACCCAAGTGTTTGAACATGGCGTCAGTCCTAACAAACTGATGGATTATGCCATGACCGGCCTCCCAATTGTCTATGCGATCACGCACAAGGGTTCAGCGGTGGAAGCTCACGATTTCGGTTGGCCAGTGGAAGCCGAAAATCCAACCGATCTTGTGCATGCCTTTAAAGACGTTCTTGCTACGTCTTCGCAGGAGTTACTCGCCAAAGGCGAGCGAGCGAAAACCTGGGTCATTCGTGAACATGATTACGGTTCGTTGATCGATACCTTCGAAAAGGAGTGTCTAAAGTGGCCATCTTAGTGACCGGGGGTCTTGGCTATGTCGGCTCTTTTGTCGCCCATGAATTGGTACGAGGCGGCCATGAGGTCGTTATCGTCGATGATCTTTCCGAAGGTTTTACCGCCGCCAAACCTGAAGGCGCCAAGTTTTTTCAAGGCTCCATCTTAGACCAAAAGCATATACGCGAAACGCTTCGCCAAAATCAAATCGACTCCATAATTCATTTGGCCGCAAAAACGAAAGTGGCCGAATCCGTGGCGCAACCTCTATCGTATTACAATTTGAACTCTCTAGGTACGCTCGAGCTCTTTAAGATGGCCTCAGAGCTGGGTGTGCGAAATTTTATTTTTTCTTCCACCGCAGCTGTGTACGGCAATCATAATGTGGACTTGGTCGACGAAACTCTTCCGTGCCGACCTGAGAACCCTTATGGCCGCTCAAAATATTTCGCCGAATGCGGCCTTAAAGACATGGCCGTCCACTTTCCGAAAATGTCCGTTGTCTGCTTAAGATACTTCAACGTCGGTGGAGCTGCCATAGACGGACGGCTTGGTCCACGCACTCGCAACGCCACTTCTCTAATCAAGGTCGTGGCCGAGACGGCCGCTGGCAAGCATCCTTTCCTGCCTATTTTGGGGAACGACTACCCCACGCCTGACGGCACTTGCATTAGAGATTACGTTCATGTTGAGGATATCGCCCGCGCCCATGCAAAAGTTCTTGATTGGACGACGAAGCACCAAGGTTTCGAGGTTTTCAATATCGGCTACGGCCGTGGTTTTTCTGTGCGCGAAGTGATCAGTACGATGGAGAAAGTCTCTGGAAAAAAAATAGCTGTAAAAGTGGCGCCTCGCCGGGCCGGGGATCCCATCAAAGTATTGGCGAATGGCGCAAAATTAATTGAATCCACAGGGTGGAAGCCTGAATCAGCTGACCTAAATATCATCTGCCGATCAGCTTATGATTGGGAAACAAGATCTAATCATCTGAACAAAGAATAACTTTAGCGCCTTCTTGATCAAAACCAAAAGGCACCCAGACTTTGACTAGGTCCTCAAGAGCCGTTTTGATTCGCTCATGCATCTCAGGGGGCGCTACAAACATTAAAAATCCGCCGCCGCCAGCCCCGAGCAAACGTCCACCGTAAGCTCCTGCCGCGATCGCCCGACTGTAAATGGCGTCGATAGCCTCATTGGAGACGTCATCCGAAAGACTGCGCTTCAGCTCCCAACTCCGCTGTAAGAGCGAGCCGATACTTTTCATGCTGGCGCTTTTTTCAAAGCAAGCTAACCCTTCGCGGGCGATACTCATCATTTCATTCAGCTGGGAATCCAGTTGGCCTTGCTCCATTTTCTGGATCTGGCTCTTCGCAGTATTAGACGCGATTCTAGTAAGTCCAGAAAAGGCAATCATCACGTGCGATTCTAGTTCCGCTTTATAATTGGAGGCTAAGAGAATGGGGCGCACGGTGTATTCACCGCCGACGGGGATATCAATCAGCTGCATGCCACCATAAGTGGCCATGATCTGATCTTGGATACCAACGTTTTCTTTTGCGACTTTTTGCTCAACGTGGATTGCTTCGGCCGCCAGCCTCTTTTTGCTGACCATGCGACTCTGTAAAGCATCGAGCGCCATAAGAAAACCAACGGTAAAGCTAGAGCTGGAACCAATTCCCGAACGCGCTGGTAAATCCCCGTCATGGTGGATCTCCAGGCCTTCTTCAACCCCTTTGTACAAGAGGCAGCTACGGATAGCCGGGTGGCGAATTTCCGCGTGCGTCTTTACCGCTTCCGTCTGCGAATAAACAATTCTAGTTTTGTGGTCAAAAAAGGGCGGCAGCTTGCGCACTGAAATGTAGCAGTATTTGGAAAATGCCGCCGCTACAACGAGTCCCCCGTTGTTTTGGTACCAAGTCGGATAATCCGTGCCACCGCCAAAGAACGAGAGCCTAAATGGAGTTCGCGTGATAACCATTTTTTACCTACACATTCGCAAATTGGCTGCGACGCATGACTTGAAACGTTTTAATTAATTCTTGAATGCCGAAGTCTAAGGAATGCTCCGTGCGATAACCTGCAGCTTCAATCCGTTTGTTGGAAATGATGTAGTTTCGCTTATCAGGATCTTCGCCGATCTCGGAAACAAACACGCGGAACTGCGGGACATATTTTTGAATGCGTTCGCAAAGCTCAGCCTTGCTCAAGTTGGCATCGCTAAGGCCCACGTTGTAGGGCTTGCCTTTCATTTTGTCGTAATTGTCCATGGTGTGAATAAAGGCACGAGCGGCGTCACGCACATGTAAGTAATTGCGCTTGAAATGAGCTTCGAACAAAACAATGAAGCGGTCGGTAACAGCACGATACGTAAAATCATTTACAAGAAGATCTAAACGCATGCGAGGCGATGCGCCAAACACCGTGGCCAACCGAAAAGTGACGGCTTCGCCCTTTTCCAAGAGGTATGATTCCGCTTCCACTTTAACTTTGCCGTAAACGGAAATTGGCTTTAGTGGCGAATTCTCATCGCAAACCATGCCCTCTTGCCCGATGCCGTAACCACTGTTCGTGCATGGATAGATGATCATCTGATTGTTGCTCTTCATATTGTACAGATTCTTAATCGCTTCGGCGTTAATCGCTTGAGCCGCATGAGGATCGCGGTCGCAAAGTGGCGCGCCTACAAGCGCTGCCAAAGGAATAATGACGTCGTGCTGAGGAACTAATTCTTTAAGCAATTGGGTTTGGCGAACATCGCCGCGAACGATCCGAAGTTTATCGCTCCAGCACCAATCCATGAATGGTGTTTGTTGAAACATGAAATTATCGAGGACAGTCACTTCATGACCGTGCGAAAGAAGCATCGGAACCAAAGTCGAACCAATATAGCCAGCACCGCCAGTAACCAAGATCTTATTCATTATTGAAACTCCTGTGAGAGTGATAGATTAAGCATGCGAGATTTAGGGCTGTCCAGTCCGGAACCATTCTGCTCCGCGTCAGCGCCGCAGAGGTAAGCTGGTGGCTCGTTCGAATAACTTCCTTCTGGATTATGTTCCAAGTATGAGGTCCCTCATCATGCCAAAGTTAAAGTCAAATTTTCACAAGCCGGAAGTCGCCATCCTTTGCGGAGGATTGGGCACGCGACTGGCGACCGTCGTTGCGGACCGCCCCAAGGCGATGGCCCTTATTTCAAACCGCCCGTTTCTCGAATATCAGCTGAAGTTTCTTAAAGTTCAGGGGGTGACCGATGTCACTTTGCTAACTGGCTTTATGGGTTCCATGATCGAGGAGTATTTTGGTAACGGAAGTCGTTTTGGGTTAGGAATAAAATATATATCTGAAGCCTCCCCTTTAGGAACCGGTGGAGCGCTGAAGGCTGCTTTAAAGTCGGGCCTTGGGTTGCCTCTGGTCCTTTTAAACGGCGACTCCTTCGTTAAGTTTTCGCTTTCGGATTTTTTGCAAGCGACGGACGCGAACCACGGCGTAGTCGTAACTCAAGTCCCAGATGCCAGCCGTTTTGGGGCCGTGGCACTGGATGCAGATTGTCGGGTAAAACGTTTTGAAGAAAAAAATGCGGCTGGCGGAAGCGGGTTTATCAATGCCGGAGTGTATTTTCTTTCACCACAGGTTAAAGCTCTTTTTCCCAATGAGAACCGTTTCTCACTAGAGCGAGAAGTTCTGCCGAAGTTAGTGGCCCAAGGGGATCTTAAAGCTTTCATTACGCGAAATGAATTCATCGACATCGGCACACCGGAATCTTATCGCGAAGCTGAGGTTTTTTTCTCGTCCCAGGAATGGTCAATGTAACGTGTCATAAACCATTGCTTGCATGACCTGCCATTTTGATTGATACCATTGCGAAAAACTTGGACAAATATATATGAAAGACAAAAATACTGATCGACTGCTTAGTCTTTATCGCGACTTGTTGCGCATTCGTTTGGCTGAGGAAGGCATCAGCCGGGAATACCACAAGGACGAAATGAAAACCCCGGTTCACTTAGGGATTGGCGGAGAAGCCATTGCTACGGGAGTTTTAGAGCCCCTGCCACACGCCCAGGTCTTTGGAACCTACCGTAACCACGCCATTTATTTAACCAAAACCCATGACCTAGAGGGTTTTTTCGCAGAACTCTTTGGGCGCCGAACTGGCTGTGGCAAAGGCAAAGCTGGTTCCATGCATATGATGTTGCCTGAAAAAGGCCTGATTGCGACCTCAGCAGTCGTAGCGACGACCATCCCTTTGGCAGTCGGTGCGGCCTTTGCTGAAAGGTATAAAAAAACCAACCGTCCGGTGGTGGTGTTTTTTGGTGATGGCGCTGTTGAAGAAGGTGTGTTTTGGGAAAGCTTAAATTTTGCTAGTCTTAAGCGCCTTCCGCTTTATTTTGTATGTGAAGATAATGATTTGGCCATTCACGCTTTGGGTGGAATCCGAAGAGGTTTCAAGAGCTTTGGTGAAATCGCCAAAGCCTTCGACTGCCACTTCGCCTCAAGCCGTGGCGATGACCTTCTTGAAGTTTTGCAAACCACTGAAGAGGTAAAAAGCAAAATGGCCAAAGACCCCAAGCCTGCACTACTTCACTTCCCGTACACGCGGTTTCTTGAACACGTGGGCATCAACGAGGATTTTACTGCTGGCTACAGACCTCGCCCAGAAGACCACAAAGAAAAGAACGATCCGGTGACGAACTGGGAACAACATCTCGAGCGCTCTGGTGTGCCGCGAGAACAAATGGCGGTTATTTATGAAGAGATGGCCGGCTCCATTCAAAAAGCCATAGAGAGCGCCCGCAATGCTCCGTTCCCCGACCCTGAAGAACTTTTCACTGATGTATATGCTTAATCCCTAGCGCGAGGCCTTAAGATGCTGAATTTGAAACTAATGGAAAACAACATCAGCCGCGAGGATTTGGATTGCCTCATTGATTTTCTCAAAGGCGACCCGATGCCTATTCTTACGCAATCCAAAAACGTCATCGCTTTTGAAGAAGAGTGGTCCAAATGGCTGGGCGTTAAGCACAGCGTGTTCGTCAACTCGGGAGCTTCGGCCAACTTAATTACCATGGCCGCTGTTAAACACCATTTTGGCCCAGGTGAAGTCATTGTGCCCACGCTGACATGGATTTCTGATATCGCGTCGGTTCTGCAAAATGGTTTAGATCCGGTCTTCGTCGACATCGATCCCCGGCATTTAGGCATGGCGACTAAGCAGATCTTGCAAAAGATCACTCCCAAAACCCGTGCCGTATTTTTAACCCACGTTCTTGGTTACAACGCCCTGACAAAAGAACTCGTCGACGAATTGGCGAAACGCAATATTCCGTTGATTGAAGATGTCTGTGAATCCCATGGCGCTGAATTCGCTGGCCGAAGGCTTGGCTCGCATGGCCTCATGTCGAATTTTTCATTTTATTTCGCCCACCACATGACCACCATTGAAGGCGGCATGGTGTGCACAAATGACGACAAGCTTTACCAAACGCTGCGCATGCTCCGCTCCCATGGCATGCTCCGGGAGTGTAGCGACGCTCAATTCAAAAGTGATTTTATTGCCAAGCATCCCGACCTCAACCCAGAATTTGTTTTTGTCTATCCGGCCTACAATGTGCGCAGCACCGAACTCAATGCGGTTATTGGCCGCCATCAGCTGAAGAGCTTAGACAAGAACAATGACAAAAGGGTCGCTAACTTAAATTTGTTTTTAAAGAACTTGAATCCAAATAAATATCGCACGGATTTTGAAACCGCAGGCGCCGTGAATTACGCTTTCACTTTAATCCTTAAAGAAAAAGATGAAGCCCTCATGAAAGGCGTTTGCGCTGCCCTCCAAGAGAACAAAGTAGAGTACCGTCGGGGCACGGCTGGTGGCGGCAATCAGTTGCGCCAGCCTTACTTGAAAAATATCCTGCGAAATATTGACCTCAAGAATTTTCCGGAAGTCGACCATGTTCACTTCTTTGGCATGTACATCGGCAATTTTCCGCAATTGGAACAGAAAAAAATCTTGGGCCTTTGTGAACTTCTTAACTCGGTGGAATAAACTGTGACGAAATCAATTTCATATCGTGATGCTTTAGCAACGGCCCAATGCGATGCCATGGACCAGGATCCCAATGTTTTTGTTTTTGGCTTGGACGTCGCCGACCACAAAAAGATTTTCGGGAGCACCAAAGGTCTTGAGCGTTTTTCTGAAGATCGGTTTTTCCCGACGCCTTTATCCGAAGATGCGATGACGGGAGTGGCCCTTGGCGCGGCTCTTTCTGGCTTACGCCCAATCCATGTCCACATTCGTACTGATTTCATGCTTCTCGGAATGAACCAGATCGCCAACATGATCTCCTGCCTCCGGTATTTAAGCGGAGGCAAACTCAATGTACCCCTTGTGATTCGTGCAGTGATTGGACGCGGCTGGGGTCAAGGCGCCCAGCACAGTAAAACTTTACATTCAGTTTTTGCCCATATTCCAGGTCTTAAGGTGGTCATGCCTACAACTCCACAAGATGCTTATAGTCTTTTGCGGGCCTCCATCACTGACGACAACCCTGTGATTTTCATCGAACACAGATGGCTTTATGATGTGGTTGGTGACGTCGATGTTAACCAAAAAGAGCAAATCGGTGATGCGAAAGTTCTGCATGAAGGCTCTGATGTAACTTTGGTTTGCGTGTCTTGGATGAACGTGGAAGCCCTTAAGGCGGCAGAAATTCTCGCTCGTAAAGGGATTAAGGCCGAAGTCATCGATGTTCGAAGCATCTCGCCCCTGGACATAGGCACCATCGTCAAGTCGGTTAAAAAAACCAAACGCTGCATCGTCGCCGACTATGATTGGAACTTCTGTGGTTTGAATGGCGAAATCGCAGCCCAAGTGTCTGAACAATGTTTCGGAGAACTTCTTGCGCCAGTGGGCAGGTTAGGTTTTCAGCCAGTTCCGTGCCCAACAACTCGGACCTTAGAAAATCATTATTATCCCAGTGCCCCAACAATTATTAAGGCCGTCGAGAAAATGTTCAATGTCCCGGCCTTCGACCTGAGCAAAGACGAATTCTACTCCTACGAGAATAAATTCCGAGGCCCGTTTTAATGACCGCAGTTCGATCCAAGAAAATCTTCGTGGCTGGCCACCAGGGCCTGGCTGGAAGTGCCTTGGTTCGAATTCTCGGCCAAAAAGGCTATTCCCACGTGCTGACTCGAACTCGCGGCCAACTGGACCTCGAGGACCGCGCCTCCGTTTTTTCATTTTTTGAAACGGAACGCCCAGTCGACGTTATTTTGGCGGCGGCCAAAGTGGGTGGGATTCTCGCCAACAAAAGTCAGCCCTATGATTTTCTCCTACGCAATCTCAAGATCCAAAACAACATGATAGAAGCCGCGGTGAAGTTCGGCGTTGAGCGTTTTCTTTTTCTTGGATCAAACTGCATGTACCCCAGGGAAGCGGCCCAGCCTATCAAGGAAGAAAGCCTTTACGCGGGCAAACCCGAAATCACCAACCTTGCCTATGCGACCGCTAAGCTTGCTGGGCTTGAGCTCTGTGCTTCAGTGAAACAACAATTGGGCCGTCAATTTCTAACCTTAGTGCCCACGACCCTGTATGGGCCCGGCGACAATTACCAACCTGAAAATTCACATGTTTTTCCGGCATTGCTCCGCAAGGTGATTGAAGGTAAACGCGCTGGTGGAAAAGAAATCATGATTTGGGGAAGCGGAAAACCAAAACGTGAGCTCCTTTACAGCGACGATTTTGCCGAGGCTGCTATCTTCGTCCTAGAAAAAATGAACTCACATGATTTTGGTGATTTTATCAACGTCGCCTCCGCCCATGAGCTTTCCATCCGCGAAATGGCTGAGCGATTGATGCAGATCCTGGATTACAAAGCGGACCTGGTTTTCGATTCGACCAAGCCTGATGGTGCCCCCCGTAAAGCCTTAGACGGATCACGGCTGTCGCAATTGGGTTGGCAACCTAAAACCGATTTTGCTGAAGGTGTTCGCCGTTGCATTTTGGATTTCGAAACCAATCCATGCCTTCGTCGTTAAACTATAAACTTTCAGTCAAGACCTGGGCAATATGCATCCCAGCGTCCCCTTTCCCGTAGGGGCCTGACTCAGGCTCAAACCGACGCGCCCAAAACTTAGAGGCGATTTCATTTAGGCGTTGGGGATATTGACCAATGATATGATTAGCTCCAAGTGCGACCAGTTCCGTCCACTCTGTCTCTGTTCGCAAAGTCAGACAATGCACCCCTGAAAAATAAGCTTCCTTCTGCAAGCCGCCGCTATCCGTAAACACCAACTGAGCGCGGCTCAAAAGATAAAGCATGTCCTGGTAACCGACCGGGGGCAAAGTTTTCAGAGGCGCTAAATCCAAATTCATGCTTTTCGCCAGCTTCGCAGTTCTAGGATGTATCGGAAAATAAACTTCATGCTGGCTGGCGAAATCCTTCACTGCCGATATCCAAGCTTTGAACTGGCGCGGATCGTCCGTGTTTTCAGAGCGATGAAGGGTCAAGACGGCAAACTCATGTTTATTAGCGATATCTTCAATTTCGCGAGAGGGCTTGAGCCGGCCTTGAAAAAATCTAACCGAATCAAACATCACATCACCGACCTGCCGGACCTTTTCGCCTTTAATGTTCTCGTTTGCTAGATTCACCATCGCGGTTTGGGTCGGCGCAAACAACCAAGAGGATAAATGATCTGTCATCACCCGGTTGATTTCCTCCGGCATCTTTCGATTGAAAGATCTAAGGCCCGCTTCGACATGAGCTACCGGGACATGAAGTTTGGCCGCGGCCAACGCGCCCGCCAAAGTGGAATTCGTATCGCCATAGACCAAAACTAAATCCGGCTTTTCCTCAAGAAAGATTTTTTCTAGGCGGGACAACATCTGCCCGGTCATTTCGCCATGGTTCATGCCATGAATTCCAAGATTGTACTTGGGGTTTGGAATGCCCAGCTCTGCAAAAAAACGCTCCGACATGTCGGCATCGTAGTGCTGACCGGTGTGAACTAGGATTTCCTCAAGATTCGACTCTGCACCTTGAGCAGCAATAGCCCGTGAAACCACCGCCGCCTTAATAAATTGCGGCCGTGCGCCAACAACCGTTAAAATCTTTTTTTCCAATGCCATAGATAATTCCTTGTTTTTCACATCTCAAATGCGTGGAAATATTTATCACAGGAAAACGAAATGCAAACAAGCTGAAAACGCTGTAAACAATTTCCTGTGGCCACGGCCTTTCACCAGAGTTGGCGAAAAAACTAGGGGCAAAATTGCACTGAGAAGGTGCCTTTTAAAGTGGTTGTATGAAGCGCGCCATTATAGGCGAGAACATCATTGGCGTCGACTGTTCCACTCACGGAATTGGCATTTTGGGAATCTATTCGAGCTGTCGTCGTGACGGCGTCGGTCTCACCTGAAACATAGCCGAAACTGTCGTGGCGATAGTAATTCGCTTCATCGAAGGTTAAATTAGCATCGAAGAATATACCAAATTGAGCAACTCTTGGATTGGGATCACTGGGATTTCTATTGAAAAAATCGGTGGCGCAACTAATGGCCTCGCGGCTTAGCACAACAACCAATTGCAATTTAGTCACGTTGGTGGAGGCACTGCCACCTACATGAAAAGTCGTTCCGGCTGGTACCATTCGAGCGATACCATAGTTCATTTTAGCCGGCACATTTCGTACCTGCGCATCAATTGGCGAAGCCATCATAGCTGCTGATTCAGAACCCGTAGAAGCGCCTCCGGCACCACCGTCAGAACCACATCCAATCAGTACTGCTGCAGTAAGCATTATCGATAAAATTTTGATACCCATAATTACCCCGCTTTGTCTGATAAGGTATTGCAAAGACAATACTCGCCAAAATCATTAGATTGGCTCCAAACTGTCTGTCCTATGACTGATATTATGCTTCATTGATTCAGTCTGAGACGAAGTCTCAGTTTCGTTCAAGGGCGTGCAACTTGATCGCGCCCATAGAATCGGTATCGAACGTCAAACTTACCTCCACAAACGAATCCTTTTACGGATAAAAATGAGAATCCAGTTATTCGAAAAGTCGTCTTAGAAGTAAAAACCGGTTTTGATTCCGAGAGAGATGTTGCTTCCGACAACTTGGTCCAAATCGGACTCGTCGGTGGCGGTTGCCAGGCCGCTCTTATAAGTCAGATTCACTGGCTCAATCATGGCGAGGTAGCCGAGTTCGAGTTCATAAAAAAAGTGTTTGCCGAACATGTCTTGCCAAGCGAAGCCGACGTTGACGGCGCGACTCTTTGAGGCTTTGTATTCGGCCCCGCTCGAGCCTGAGGCGCTGAAGCAAAAACCATTTTCACATTCGGTTTCACTTTCAGTCCCACCAGCGGTGAGGGTATTTCCGGAGTAGGACATATAGGCCACCGATAGGCGATAGCGCTTATGGCAATCAATAAAGAACAGACAAGTCCCGTCTCTTAAATCGGTCTGATATCCTAAGCCCGCGCCCCACACTCCACCTCGCAAATCAATGCCGATGCCGCCAAGAGCAAAAAAATTGTCATTTAAAAGTATCCGACTCTGAAGGCCAAAAATTCCCACGTCCATGCCAAAACCAAGTCCCGCGAGAATCGCAAAGTCTTCATCAGAAGAGGATGACGTACTGACTGGCGCTACAGAATCCGCAGCATGCGCTGGCAAAATGGTTAAGTTAAGCGCAAACGCGAAAACTAACAGGCCTAAATTACGCGTACCCAAGTTCATTTCAAAAACTCCTCTATTAATCCTTCGACTGTTTAGCCGTCAAATTGCCTATTTGGAAGGCCGATTATAGCTGCGATAGCTTACTCTGAAAGTTGTTAGGTTTTAACTTAAGGCCGTTGAAGGCATACGGAACTGGTGGGCCCTTAAAATTGGTTATTCAATGAACCGGACGTTGAAGTGCAGCAATTCGCGGGCTGAGTTGCTAATGAGATTATAGTTAGTCGCTCGTCCCATTTTTGACGGAAACAGAGCGAACGCCCGGTTGGTGTTCATTTCAACGTTGGCACGGTCGGGCATTTTTTGATCGAAGTTCGCGGCTAGGGAAGCAAACGACCAACGCCGCATCTGTCGTGACGTGAAAATATTCTTTTTCAGGTCCCAATCGTAAGAGCCTTTTTGGGCGCCAAGCAAAGTCCAGGAGTCGTTCGTCAAATCAAGCCGTGAACTTATGATGTATCGGGGTGCAAAAGCTATCTGTTTGGTTGTTACACTTGTACCGCCGGCATATGCGACTTTAATTAGCGCGCTGTCATTCGAATCGCGGAATATCACGTGACCATCGGGCGACTTTCCATAGAAAAGGACGTTTCGGTTCAAAATCGATGGGCCATCGACAACTGTCACTGTGGCTAAATTGGCCATTGAAATTTTGTCGTTCTGGACTACCAGGATTTTGTCCGGACTTCCACGAATCGGCGCAAGCCATCTGACATTCCCGAGCGAAACCGCAACCCGCGACGAAGTCCAAACACCGGTGTTCAATGAGGTTGCAAGGTTGATAAGACTCACTGAACCATCGCTCAAAGCTAAAATTAGACGCCCATTTTCATCTAAATCTCCGGCTGCAATAGTTTCCGATCCAAAGGAGGCGCCGAACACTTTCGCCTGCAGCACTCGGCCATTGGCATCGAGCCTGATAACTCCAACCGACATCAAGTCGTCGTAAATGACCAAATATCCTAGGTCGGGTCTAAAGACCGCAGAGATTGGTTTTCCAAACATGGTTATCGGATCATGAATTGCTTCATTGTTCTTATCAAAAATTGTAATTCCTTGTTTGGTCAAATCAACAATGTAATTTCCCGCTTGATCATAGAGCACGTAGTGCTCCACTCCTGGATTTCGCACCTTAAAGCTTCTAACCAGCGTATTTGTGGCCAAGTTAAATTGATGAACACGATTTACAGTGGGATCAAACATTGCGATGTTTTCCTGATCTTGCCCGCCGGAGGCGGTCAATGACGAAACTTCTTTTAGCTCTTCGCCAATCAAGTGATTCGGCTGATTCTTGGGCTCAATGTCGCATGCAATCAGCGAAATCAAACTAAAAACAAGAAGCATGATTTTAGAACGCATAGCCAACTCCTAAGTAAGCGGAGGTCATATTGCTTTTATAGTCCACATTCACTTTTGAATACTTATATGGGTGAACTTCGTACGCCACGCCCACATAGGGCCAAAACCCATGAACTAAGGGGACGTAATAATTTACCGAGATATTCCCACCGATAGCGGTTGCTTCATCTTTCAGTGGTGTTACCAACTCTTCTTCTAAATTGATTTCTGCCCTAACAAAATCCAGCATTGCTTGAAATTGAATATGTGATTCACCAAAGAAGGAGAGTGGCTCACCAAATGGGAAAAACCTGTATGAAACACCTAAACTCGCGATGTCCTTTTGTTCGTTCACTTTTATTGTTTCAAGCTCAGTATGATCATTCGAAGAGTGCCTAAATGAGGTCAGTACTCCCCACGACCCAAAGTTGTAGCGCGCGATGACTTGGCCGCGTTTAAACCGGTCAGAGGCCAGCGTTTCACTTGGTTCATCCATAAATTGAGTGGATCCAAGGTTAAGTTCGAGCCACCGAGGCTTCCATGGCTGAGAGCGATTGAGGTTTCGTTTGTAGGTGCGGATCGATTGCGGATATTCACCTTGCAATACCGCGGCGCCAGCTCCCATAGCATTTAGTAGTTTTCGACCGCCATCAACATTTGTGAAGGGGCCGATAGCGCCCTCATCTTCTAGTGGCTTACCTTTGTAGGACGTCAAGTGTGCAAGCTCATGGGTAAGGAGGAAGACGCGCTCATAGGGCTTCATCTCGAGGAATCGCGTTACGTTGAGCGTGATCTCTTTCTTATTGCGGTCGGTAACGGCGTCCACCGCTCGGGTCTGACCGCGCTCATTGACTTCAATCGAGGAATTCGTCCAGCGAATGGTAAGATTCGAGGACGGCTCAAGCATTTTTAAAATCTCGCTAGCCTGCGCGCGAGTCACCTTAGAACAAAACTTTCTCTGCTCTTCGGTTAAGCTAGAGAGCGCATCGCAAACGCTCCGATTTTGATAAACCGGATTGCACCGGCAGAATTCGCTGTCTTCCTCACCAATGACGGTGAAAGTTTCGACGACTTGCTTCTTTGTGACGGCAAGTTCCATGTCCCCTTGTCCCCCGCCGTTGCCGACAAAGGTAGACGCGTTTGCGCCAAGTGATAAAAATGCGACGATCGCAATCCATAATTTCATTCTATTTTTCCTCCAACGGGACTTAAATTTACGATTAATTGATAAAGTCTGGTGCCGTCTTCTTTTTTGCGAGCAGCAAAATCTTTTAGCTTCTCAGCAAATTCCTGAATCAGCTCGAGAAGCTCGGCATGGCTCTTCTCATCTAATGGAATAATTAAAGTGTTTGCGAGGCGTTCTTCAACTGGGTAAAGATCCAACGCCATTTTCGCAAGCGACAGGGCCCCTTTGTGAAATTGGCGAATCCGTCGGCTTGGAGCCGCGGGTTCGGCGACGGCAAGGCGGGTTTCAACTACTGTTTTCCCATCCATCGTTTTACGTAAATATCCCTCACGCAATAGGAATTCGATCGCCTTTGCCACGCGTTTTGGACTTGCTACCGATCGAAGCTGCTTTTCAATAAGTTCTGAATTTGATTGTATGGGTGCAATTTGGAAGAAATCTTTAACGTAGATATTAAGCCAATCACTTAATATCCCAATCCCCACGTCTTTTCGTTCGCGTGGTGGCGACACGTTCTCAATAAAGTCCTTGCCTTCGAGTTGACCAACCCAGTTGCGGAAAAAGTTCTTTTCAGTCGGATTGAGCTTAAGGAGACGCGCGAATTCATCAACGCGATCTAATGTGAGGTTCCGCTTTTTCTGTACCACTAATGATACTAGCGCGGGCGAAATGCGCCGAAGAGTTTTTGCTGCCCGATGAACGCTAAAGCTCGTCTCCGTTGTCTTGCGATAACGAATCATATCGCGTACGAAGTCGGCCGGGCTTTCATATTGTCCGATCACAGGTCTAATCATGAGTCCTCACCAGTCTGGAGTTCAGATTAGACGAAAAACTCCGTACTAACCATAGGTTAGAAACATCTTCATTTTTACATTGTAAAAGAACTGCGAAGTTTTCAAGAGATCCGCGAGGTTAAACCAACTCTGTTGAGGGTTTAAACAGAACGATAAAAAGGTAAGTCTGGCTCCAGCTCGATTAAAACAAGAGCTCAATGGGGTCGTAGATATTGGCATAGAAGGGATTCCAGCGGTTGCCAGCAATAATTCCTTCTTCTCGCTCCCAAAAATGAAGCCTTAAGGCCGTATAACCATAGCCTTCAAGGTAGCTTGTTGGGTTTTCCCGCTTCTCGAAGGCCAGAGTTAGGGGATATCGTGCGAAGGATTTTTGCCAATCGGCCAAAAGAATAAGCGTTTCGGTTCGGAGATTTTTCGCATCCTCGAGGAAATCTTTTTTCCCGCTGTCCAAAAACTTGGCCATATCCAATACATGATCAATCCGGTTCCAAGTCACCTGCAGCAAAATTTTAAGTTCTAAATTTTTGATTCCCTCTAAATTCGGCCGATGGGAGAGTGCGGCCTCTAATTCTTTGATCTTTTCTTTTAGTAAAATTCCAGAGCCGCGCAAATCCCTTAGCAAAATTCTTTTGTGGATGGGTCTGAAGAACGGCAGCTCATCCATTAAATTCGCCGAAGTTAAAAGCTGAATTAACTGCTTGTCTTTGAAGTACTCCGTTTGAAAAGCGATTATTTTTTTCCAGAGGTCAACGTCTTCACCCAATAATTTAAGCGCGGCTAGCGGGTCGCCACTATACTCAGCCACAGACTGCAGAGCGAAATTCCAATCAAAAAGCCAGTAACCCATCTCATGCCCAGTGGAAAAATTAATCTGCCCGCTAATTCCCTTATCGCGAAGCCAAAGTGAATCATCGGCACGGGCGACAAGATAATCCGTAAGCAGCATGGGCATGTCGATATCGAGGCCAACGTAATACGAAGTCTCTGGATAGTAGAAGATTTTTCGTTTTGAATTTTCCTCGAGGATAAATTGCTTTAGATCGGCGTAGTCTTTACGTCCGTACATGGGGACATTCTTGTCATTCAAGCCGTAAAAGAAAACAGTATGCGGCAGAACACCGACATCCTTAGAGCTAAATCGGGGAAGGAAATTAAAATTGCCGTACGCCTCATCCGCTTGATTCAACGAAGAATGGACCTTCACGAAAATATCGCGACCCTTTGCTTTTAGATGAGCCGACGCCCATTCAATCCAAGCAAGGGTTTGCTTATATGGGGTTGAGGTAAATTCCGTGGAGCCAAGTTCAAACGCATAAAAATCAGCTCCATAAGTCCGGTCTAACTCGTCTAATCCGGAGAGCAAAAACTCTTTCTGCTTGTAATTAAAGAACACCGAGTAAAGCGGAATCAGATAATAACTTTTTTGCTGTTGATTCGAAAAACTCACATCAAGACCAACATAGAGCCCTGCGCGATGAGCTTCTTTAATGGCCTTGCTCAAGGTGTCTTTATTCACGGACGCAGTTCTTAAAAGCTGAATTTGCAAAGTGTTTTGAAAGTTTCTTTTCACCCACCTCACAAGTTCAAACGCAACCTCTGGCTGGTCCCCAAGAAAGCCATCCACCCATTCCGAAGGATGCATTAAATGGAGGTGAAATCCTCTTTGCTTAAAGACTGGATCCCACCGTAACCGTTTTCCGCAAATTTTCTTTAAGCCGGAAGTGTCTTTAGGTGCGACCGTCCAGCGGGGATGGGGAAAAAGAAATCCCATCTTATGAACCGCCCAATAGACCTTAGCGTCGCTCTCTTTGTCGGGCGCAACTGTTAGAGTCAGTTTCTGGCGGCTGCACTGGAGTTTGATGTCTGACGGTTTTAATTTCGCGTCCGATTGAATTACAACAGTATAGGGCTCAAAGGGTGTGCCTACGAAGATCTTCTGTAAATCTTCAGTCACCCAAGCGGAAACTTGCGCGGCACTTGGCTGGCTAATGAGCCCGCTTAAAAGAATTAAAAAGTATTTCACCGAGATAGAAATGATCTCAGTTCAGCAATTCGTTAGCAAGTTATAGTGAGGACATGGCCGTGGCCTTCCAGGTCCATTTTAGTGATGGCGCTCCCAGACTTTAGGCTATTGAAATTCGCAGCCGTAATGTTGAAGCTGTGCGGATGGCTACCACCCATGAGGGTGTAATTACCTGGAGCCGCATTGGCGATCTCCATAGCCGTTAAGCTCATTGTCGTGTGGGCATGTCCGGGATTTGAATAAAGGGCGGAGGATCCAGCGCTACAAGATCCAGGTGTCGTATTCGGAGCATTTAGGCCTTGAGGCACGGAGGACTCTGGCGCGCTGCAACCAGTGATTACAAGCGAGCCTATCGTTAAACTTCCTAGAACAAGAAAAGAGCGGCGATTTAGATTCTTCATATATCCCCTGGCGTTTGAACCTCATCAAATAATAAATGGTCACCCGCCCAACTCCCAATTTTTTCTGTGTTTCATAGGGCAATATCTCAATATGGTGCAATCGCTGTCTAATCGTTTGACACAAAAAAGCCCGAAAGTTTTTAAGCTTTCTTTGAATTGATATGCCTATTAAAACAGCAAGGCGGATGCCATCAGGTTATTACCTCTACTGTTCCTTTTATGCCTCGTCCCATCACAGAATTAGAGAACTGATTTATAGCTTTGGGGAACAAGGAGACTTCCTGTGATGCATTTGAAAAGTTTTGCCATCGCCTTTTTTACATTTATCGCTCTCGATTATATTTTTTTAGCTAAGCTGATGTCGCGATTTTATTTATCTGAACTTGGTCCGCTTGCCCGAGTTGCCGACGGTAAGTTCGCGCCTCAGCTTTTGCCAGCCGCAGTAGTTTATTTAGCGTTAGCGGCGGGTGTCGTTTTTTTTGTTCTTCCGCGGGTACAACAACAAGGCGGAGGCCCGGTGCAGGCATTGATCTGGGGCGGCCTCTTCGGTTTCATCGTCTATGCCGTTTACGATATGACTAATCTCTCTCTGGTTAATGGTTGGTCCGCAAAGCTCAGTCTTGTTGATATGATATGGGGAACCATCCTTTGCGGCACAACATCCGCTCTTGGTGAGCCTCACCAAATGATGATAAACTAAGCCTAATGTGGTTTTGCCTTTTCCTTTTTTATCCCCTCATTTCTTTCGCGGGTTTGGAATGTCATGAGAATGACATCAAAAAGACGAGGCTCGCACTTGAAGCGGTAGCCAGTTCGAAATGTCTGCAGAGCGGTAAAATCAAAGCTGCGGGTCAGTCGCTGCGTGATCTCGGCTACGAGTCCCTTTGCGATGCAGCTGCGATCGATAAAGCAAAACAGATCATCGCCGACTTGCGAATCGACTCGTGGATTCAACAGGATGAGGCTTCTTGTCAGCTTAAGGTAAGCGAGGCCCTAAAGCATATTGGCTATTTAAAACGCTCGCCCAAGTAACTCATTATATTGCTTGAGGACTTTTTCCAGGCTAAACCAGATTCATGCAATGGAAATATTTTGGTAGCTCGTACATCGTTACTTTTTTGGGTCTAATTGGTGGATTCGTCGTCGGCCATATTTATACTGGTACGATTCAAGGCGCCTTTTCCACCGCGTTCCTCACCGCGATCTTAGCGGTGCTTGAAGTTTCCTTGTCGTTTGATAACGCCGTCGTTAACGCCTCCATCTTGAAAAAGATGACGGAAGTCTGGCGCCGGCGATTTATCACTTGGGGTATATTGATCGCGGTTTTTGGCATGCGACTTGTTTTTCCGGTTGCAATCGTAAGCATTATCGCGAAAGTCAGTCCCTTCACCGCGATTGAAATGGCTGCGCTTCGGCCCAATGAGTACGCGGAAATCATGTTGCGATCCCATCTTGTCCTTGCCGGTTTCGGAGGAGCCTTCTTGTTGATGGTTGCTTTCAAATACTTTTTCGACGCCAACAAGGAAGTTCACTGGGTGCATGCCATTGAAGGTCCGCTCGCGCGATTAGGAAAAATCGAAGCCATCGGTCTCGCTCTCTCGCTTTTAATTCTTTATGTACTCTCTCGCGAAATTGGCGCTACCGGCGGATATGAATTTATGATGGCTGGTGTTTTTGGTCTGGTTACTTTCGTCGCAGTGGACGGTATCGGGGCTCTGCTTGAAGAACCTCATGGCGCAACAGCAAATTCCGCCAAAGCTAGCATCGGATTGTTCATGTACCTTGAGGTTTTAGATGCCTCGTTCAGCTTCGACGGTGTGATCGGGGCCTTTGCGCTCACTCATAACTTGTTCGTCATCGCGATTGGTCTTGGTATTGGCGCCATGTTTGTCCGAAGCATGACAATTATGTTGGTCGATAAAGGGACCCTTCAGCAGTACCGCTACTTAGAACATGGTGCCTTTTATGCAATTGGTGCGCTCGCTGCGATGATGTTATTAGAATCCGTCATGCACGTTTCAGAGGTCGTGACTGGATTGATCGGTGCCGCGATTCTAGGCGTGTCCTTCTGGTCTTCGATTCGCTACAACAAGAAGCACGATTAAAGGGAGTCGACGCAGGTCCAGACCTTGATCGGAGTTCCTAGTCCAGAGCTCTTTCTAAGGAGCATCGGTTCCGCATGGTAATCTGGTCTGCAGACGGGGCGTTCGGCGTGATTATCGAACTTTGTTGTTAAATATCGGCTGGGACGCTCGCGAAGACCTGTAGGCGCTGGACCACAAATAATTTGATGTTCCTCACTAAAACCAATCACGACCTTATCGCCTTTGCAGCGATCACCGTTTTGCGCGGGAAATTTTGTAACCTCTTGGCCAATCAAAACCATTTCATTCGGAGCGGACGCATCGCCAACACAAGTTGGAACGGAAAACTGAGCATGAACAGAAGTTCCAGCGAACATCCCCCATGGACACTCTTCCGCAGAAACAACCAGTGCTACGCCAGTTAAGCTGTCGCCAACCAGTGAAGTACAAATGGGCTCACCTCGTAAACTAAACCCTTTTAGTGCGGAACCCCATGGACAAGAAAACGCCCGCGTAGGAGAATCTCCAAGCGTCGCGGAGTCTTGATTTTGGTTAACAGCCTCGTGGCAAAGCGCCAAATTTAACGCCTCTTGCTGCGGCCCTATGACCAACCACTCAATAGTTTGTCCCGTTTCACAACGCGCATCTGTGCCCGTTGGGTCTTTTGATGCCAAACCCTTTAGTGAGGGCGCGCTGCAGCCGAGACTGCCATCTTGCCCGGCAGAACGGACCGCGCGGCCTTCGCCGCAAAGAAACATGGGGTGGACTGAGACACCACCGGAATTATCCGAACCGCTTGCACTTTCAGATGAAGGTGTCGTGAGGCAGCCCATCAATGACACGAGAACTGCGCCGGCCAAAGCCAAATGCAGGCTAGGTCTTATCATAATGAGAACTCGATATATGCCATTCATCAGCAATCATATAGAGCAACTCAAGTGCCTAGAGGTTAAGCCCGTGGTATTACGTGCGATTTGGAAAGTCAGTTAAACTGGCCACTTTATAAATGCGTCTGGAAGTTGGACAAATATTACGACAATTCCTAGAAGAAAACGTGCGCTTGAATCTGGGTCAGATTGTGACTGTTGTCGACTCCGAGCTCGTCCAATTTCCTCATTACATAAAGCATTTCAAGTTCAAAGTTAGACATGAGAAACGCTTTCATTCCAAAAGCTGTCTCTGAACCACTGCCTTCGGCTAAATTTCTCGCCACGTTACTACTCGCGAAATTAGTTAAAAAATAGACTTCGTTCCACGTGCGAAACTTCATGTGTACCGTCGCAACACTTCCGGCGTTCTTGGCTCCGGCGCTAGTGCTTAGTTCAGCTTTTAAGAACTCGAAATTCAAGGTGAACTTCTTTAGCTGCATTCCGCCCGTCAAGGCATACATATTGCGTGTGGCTCCAATTCCGGCCGCTGACAACCACTTTGAATCCCAGTAAGAAGCCGCCAGTGATGCACCGTATGTAACGAATCTTGCGCCAAGGGTTGCCGTTAGCCCCTTTGAAGCTTCGAACTCATCCCCGTCAGGTCTCGTTGGACGCAAATAATTTAAAATCAGGAACGGAACATTTGGCGCGGTTCCCACTCCTACGGCATTAAAGACGGCTCTCTGAGTTAGGCCGCTCACTTCACTCGCAAGTGCATTATGGTCGGGATCGTAGTGACCAAACATTGGCCGGTAGAGACCTGCTTGAACAAACGAGTTGTAAGCTAAATCGTCAGCTAATAAATAAGCTGACTTCGCAATCGCCCCTTGCGCAAAACCATCTTCCGGATCTTCTTCCGACGGCGAACCTAAGAAGCGCGCTTCAACCACGGCGGAAAGTTTATTGCTTGCTACGGGTCGAAGTCTCACGCCAATGTCCGCACCCATCATCCAAATTCGTTTATCTTTTCGCACGATAATGGGCTTTGAGGCCATGACGTTCATCCACCGAAGGTCGCCCGAAGCATAAACGTTTAAATCACGCTCTAATCGGTAAGGATCGTCTTTTGGTACAACCGACAGAAAGTCTTCATCATTTTCAACAACGGCCATCCACTCCGTATAACTGCTTTTGTCATAATAGTGTTCTGGCGGAGAGATGTCTTTGATCCAACGGATGTCGGCGCCCTCTTTAAGATCGTTTTTAGACGGTGGTGCCAATTCCGTTCCGGATTCGGCATCACGCTTTGCTTTGGCGACCTTTTCGGCTGAAGAGAGAACCTCTTCTTTCGCTTTTTTCTTGCGATCCGCTTTCTTACCGGATTTAAACTCGGGACGGCGGCCACCATAGTAATCGTTTGCATGACTCGCCAACTGGCGCATCCGATCATAATAAGGTTGGCGCTGAAGTGGTGCCGGCGTTGGTTTGTCCTCAAACATTTCGGTGCGAATTGAACGCAACCAACGCTGTTGATTCCAAATGCCATACTGATTGCGCATTCCCCCGCCTTGCGGATTCACATGGCAACCCTGGCATGACAAAGTGCATCGGCGCTGCGAAGCTGGTCGGTTCAAACGCCCGGGCGCGTGGCAAGCGGCACAGTTTTGCGCATAGCGATTAGAAATCCATGGCTCCGCAGTCGCTATATCTGCAGAAAAAATAATGAACGCCCCAATGACCGCTGTTGAAAACGCTTTGATATATATCACAGGGAAAAGTTTAGGGGGTCGAGGCTAGGTCGGTCAAATTCTCGAGTACGGAGCTAGACCTTACATAGCTGAGCTAAGGTGACAGATGCTGTAGGCTAAAACCTCGGTGTTCATTGTTAGCTGCGCGACTAGTTGATTGTCTCCCACAATTCGAACCTGATCGCTTAGTATTCCTTTACGGCCAATAAAGCCGCTCTTCTCAACCTCGTAGTTTTGAATCATCTGAGCGCCGAGATTCGCCCATTGTTTGCCCGCAGCGGCAAACCGATACAATCGCACTTCCCGTTCAACTTGAAGCCGAGTTCTCATGCCATACATGTCGCATCGCCAATCGCGATCCGCGAACTTTTTTATTTCAACTTCAGTGAGCGCGCGTGCTTGAGAAAACCGTCCCTCCAGATCTTTCGCCTGGGTTGAGGGAACGAACTCAAGCGCCCCTGCGGACCAAGAAAGAAGAATTGAAATGACAGCAATAGCTTTACCCAACGATCCCATACGGAACTGTAATCGCAATTTCGGGGCCCTCGCGGCAAGAAGTCATAAGTGTTTGAAATTATTGTAGTACTAGCGAGGCGAGAAGCTCCGCGACCGAAGTTTCGCTGAAGTTCTTACAGGCCAGCGCCCAAATGCGACTTACCTCGAACCTGAAATCTAACCTGATCCATAATCCGTCCCTGGGCATCCACGAGCTCCAATCGATGTCGGCCAGCCACCGGCGTCCATATCACCGATTGTTTTGCGATGGTTAACGCCTTTCCATTAAGACGGAGGTAAGAGCCCGGCTCTGGTTCTTGAATAGTTAAAACAACTTTCTGCGAGTGCGAGGGAATATCCGGATCGAGTGCCACGATCATTTGGTCAATCGGATACATTAGTTTGGCGCGTGAATGCTTGAGGACCTCAACGGTATCCGTCGGTGGCTCGGTCCCGGCGATAAACCATTCTGCGACTGGCCCTCCCGAATCGCCAAATTTTACCGCTTTTTCAACAATTCCTGCGGGCGCCACAGGTCGTTCGCTTGATTCATGTTCGTGGAGCGCATTCATAATCTCCGTCCAAGCCGGCGCGGCTCCTTGAACCCCGCTGATATCCCACATGGGATCGCCGCTTAAATTTCCCGCCCAAACACCGACCGTATAGCGGGAGCTAAAGCCAATGCACCAGTTGTCTCGCATATCTTTGCTTGTACCTGTCTTTACGGCGCTCCAAAATCGTGTCGACAAAGCGTTTTCCCAGCCGAAGGTTGTCCCGCGGCTCCCTCGATCGGCCATGATATCCCCAATGATAAAAGCGGCTGCTTCGGAAAAAACTTTCGCTGACATCATCGAATCGCCGAAATCTTTAAGAAATTTAAATGGTGTCCACATTCCTTTGTTTGCAATGGCGCGGTAAGCATTCGTGAGCTCAAGCAATCTGACGTCCATCGACCCTAATGCGAGCGATGGGCCATAAAAATCCGCGCGCTTTAAACCTGTGAATCCTAACTTCACGAGCGCCTCTACTGCTGACTCAATCCCCACGATTTCAAGTGTACGGACTGCGGGAATATTTAAGCTGCTCGCCAGCGAAACGCGCACGCTTGCTTCCTCGCGGAAACGTTTGTCGTAATTCGATGGCCGGTAAATTCCATTTGCCAACACGACATCTGTTGGCGTGTCGGGAATTAATGTCGCTGCGGTAACCAGCTTTCGATCCAAAGCTAAACCATAAATAAATGGCTTTAACGTCGAACCCGCTTGGCGCGACGCCATTGCGGCGTCGACATGTTTCGCCGATGACTTTTCTCCGATATTGCCCACGTAAGCGAGTATCTCGCCCGTCTGATTATCGATCACGACCGCCGCGGCATCCGTTAGATTTTGCCGCTTTAATTGGTCTACTTGTCTCTGCAATGCCTGAAGTACTATTTCCTGGAGATCTAGTCGAAGTGTCGTTTGGATTCGGCCGCTCTCTTTAGGATTTGGTAAATGCTTAGCCACATGAGGCGCAAGCTTTCTTAAGGGCACAATAGAATAAACTTTAGTTAACACGGACTGAATTTCGGACGGGTTGCAAACTTGGCCAAGGTTTATAAGCAAATGGCACGCGCGCTTTGCCACATGCTCAGGTTTAGCATTGGGTGCGCGAATAAGTGTTGCCAGTGCCGCGCTCTCGACAGCGACAAGGCCAAATGGTTCCTTCCCAAACAAACCTAAGGAAGCTGCGGCCACTCCTTGTAACTCACCTCTAAAATATATGAGATTCAAATATGCTTCGAGAATTTCCCTCTTAGTCCATGCACTTTCTAACTTCACGGCTCTAAAAATCTGGCTGACTTTCTCCGGAAGAGTGCGCCTTGAGTTTGCGTTGTCATGATAAAGAATTTCCGCCACCTGCATGGTGATCGTGCTCGCCCCTCTTAATCTTTGGCCACGTCCAAATTGCCAGCCAGCTTTAAGCAGTGCGATAGGATCAACGCCAAAGTGATTGAAAAATCGTTTGTCCTCAGCCCGTAAAATAAATCGACTTAATTCTTCCGGCACCTGATCAAGCGCTGTCCATTCAAGGCGACGAACGGATTTATTAGCTCTTGATTCATGAAGCACCTGGCCCGAGCGATCAAGCAAGACTTGCTCGCTTGGTGTAAATCCGCTCTTAAGACTCAGAAAAGCTTTTGGCTGAGGCGTGGAAATGAACACGACCGCGGCGGTTGCCACGGTCGCGTATATCACTGCAAAAAAAACCCAAAACCTTCGCTTCATGCTTATGGCTTCACGGTCCAACCTGGATTCGCCAATTCTGCGAAAGTCTCTGGCGTGTATATGGCTTCCAAGCGAGTCGCTGGAAGATTAAAGGTTCCGCTCAGATTCAATTGGATACGGTAAACCACTTCAAACTCTGTCGTGGGAACGTAGCTATATACTGCGCGATAACCATCGTAGGACTTTTCGTCGAATTCAGGCCAAACCCACGCCGTCGACCTTGGATCACTCCCAGTAAGGCCTGCACCTAAAATTTTGGCGCCAGCTGGGATCGGATCAAAAAGAGCGACTTGCGAAGTCGGAGCTTGAGCTTTCACTTTCAAAGTAACTTCAGCTACGTCACCTCGCCGCCACTCTCCCGCTTTTTCCTGGCGCAGCGGCTTAATGGTTTTCTTGATCGAGATACCCACAAAGTTTTCCCCACGCACCGGAACAGCCGCGACTGTTGCAATCATGGCCCACGGAGTTCCAGCTCCCTTATGTGACAGTGTGACTTGTCCTAGGCCATCCGCTGGCCAAGCCAAGTTCATCAAGCCACCGCTTGGGTTCACTGCCCAGTCGTGAGTCCTTTGCTTGCCCGAAATTTCTACAAGTGTCGAGCCAGCGACTTTGCCTGATTCTACAGCTCGCGCAAAATGTCGCATGGCCACGGCCGCATATGCGTTGGTCACGGAAGTGTCCCAAGAACCCCGGTTCATGTAGCGCATAAGTCCGGACTGAAGCTTTGGCAGATCCGAGCGCCATTTTTCCATCAACTCTGGGAACGTAGTTAGTAGCGAAATTAATCGAGCCTGATTTCCCGCTCGAGAATTGAACATCCACCAAATGGATTCCTTCTCGGGCGCGATCTCCATTCGTGTGCCGACGACGGTAAGACGCGCCTGGAGCGCGGATTCGATCGACTTTCGAACTTCACCGCGTCCGGGGCCAGCACTCAAATGGATTCGCATAAGATCAATCAGTGTCGCACTAGGCAGTTGTTCAGTTGCTGGCAATGTGAGTGATGTTAGCCACTCTCCGCGAGCCATCTGATACCGCGATAACGCCGCCATTGCGTTAATTCTTAAATAAAGCAGTGCGCGCTCGCTCATGTTGCCCAAGCGCTCACGACGCAAGCGACCTTCAACTACGCTAACCAAAGCTGTTTGCATCTTGCTTAAAGAATCTTGAGGAATATCAAATCTAGCGTCCTTTGCTATCGCAACCACATAAGCCGTAAGTTCGTAGCCTCCGCAATCACAGCCTGGATACCACTTAACGAGTCCGTCTTGGTCGAGCTGATTCGGCAAACGCTTCATCAATTTGTTCCAAGCTTCAAGATCGTTTAGCGCCACCGACGCTGAAACCTGATTCTCAAAACTTTGGATAATTACGTTTTCAAAATACTCTCTCACCGACGTTAGGCCCCGCGCCAATGAATCGATAAGAGTGACCTTAACGCCACCTTGTGTCGGATCAGCGTCTTTCGGGCGCTCAATGCCCACTACAGTCGCCTTATCACCCAACTGCTCAAGCTGAGCCATTTGAGTTCGGGCAACTAGTAGCGGTTTAATTTCTTGAGTGACAACGAGTTTGTCTTTTTGTCCAGTATCACCGGCGACGGAATATTCATAAGACGCCTTTATCGCTCCAACCGGCACAGTTACCTGACCCATAACGAGCGCTATGCCCTGTTCGGCTTCGAGTGCGGTACTCTGGCATTCAAGTTTTTGAACCTGTTTAGTTTGGTCTACAAAAGTAAACGTCACTTGCCCACAAACCGTCGCATTGATTGTTTTCTTAGTTGTATTTCGCAGGGTTAAATCGGCGCTGAATTTATCTCTTTGACGTGCGAGTGGTGCCTGCCCAGCAATTGCAATTAGGTCTTGCGTCGACGAGATCGACGTTTCGCCGGAGCCAAAAAGACTTATGCCACTTTGGGCAACAGCGACAACCCTAAACTTCGTTAGTGAGTCGTTCAGTGGGAAGCGGACAATCGCTTCGCCATTTTCATTCAACTTCACACGGGGCTGCCAAGTTACAAGCGTATCGAAGAGCTCTCTTGTGGGTTGTCGGCCACCGCCACCACCATGGGCTACGGCCTTTTGACCGAAGTGACGTTTTCCGATGACTTGCATTTGCGCCGTGCTGGTTTCCACTTCCCAGCTCCTCTGCCCCATCATCGCCTTAAGTAAATCCCAAGTTCCATTGGGCTCAAGCTGAAGCAGTCCTTCATCCACAACCGCGAATGCGAATTCACCACGCGCCGGCTTTCCGCTTGAATCTTTAACCACGACTTTAACACTGGCTTCTTCGCGCGGTTGATAAATTTCCTTGTTTGCAGTCACCGCAACCTTCAGTTCATGAGCCTTCCAGTTCACGTAAAGCTGAGTCGCGCCCATCTTAAACGCCGGCTTATTAAGGTCGACAATATAGTCTTGACCGGGTTTTCCTTTTTCTTCCTCTGCCCCTTTTACTCGACCGCGAATCAGGAACGCAGAAACGAATACATTTGGTGCATGCTCGTCTTTTAAGGCCAACTCAATGATCGGATTTTGACTTGAGATTTGCATGACCTTCGCATCTAAGATTCCTTCCCGCTCAAACGTCACAAGTGCCGTTGCGTTTCTAAACGGCATGCGAACCTGCAATCTCGCGGTCTCACCTGGTTCATAGCGGCGTTTCTCAGGAACTAAATCAATTCTGTCGTTGTCATCTCCGGAGAACCACCAATCGTTTTCTCCCCGAACATAGACCGCAGCGTTCGCGTACGCTTTGTTGCCTTTATCATCACTGGTTTCCGCCATGAGTAGAACCCGACCTGACACCGAGGCACGCACTGAACAGAAGACAAGACCTCGGGCGTCGGTCTGAGCTGAGCACTTCGCTTGGTCATTTAATTTGGTCGTCTCGCTAATATTCTCATAAGCATAGAAACCACCCACAAGTCGTTTCCGGTGGGAATAAGTTTCTTCTTTGAAAGAGGAAACGTTCACGCGCTGATTCGCCAATGGCTTTCGCTTGAGATCGAGAATCAATACTTGAAACTCAATGTCTTTATCTTCCGCCACCCAATGCTCGGAACGAATTCCAATCAATCGGTCAGACGGCCAAACCCGAGCCGTTTGCCCGATGGTTTGAATTTCGCCGTTGGCATCGCGGAATTCTAATTCCATGCGAATGTCTTTAGGAACTGTGAGGCCAGAGAGACCCTTCACATGAGCAACGCCCGCACCAGCCTCGCTGAGCTTTAATTTTTCGGTTACAACTTTATCTTGATCATCCTGAGATTGGTTGTCCCAACGCTTTATGCCGGCCTGAACTTTACCGTTCATGAACGTAAAGTCTTCGTAATCCCGAGAGGCCGTGTACTGGGAATCTGATGTGCTGTAGCGGAAAACCACTTCAGCGCCAGCGGCTGCTCCACCGTTTTTGTAGCTAAGGGTAATCTGGGGCCGAACTTCGCCCGGCTGCACAAGATCACTCTTGGGTAGTGAAATCACGCCCTTCATCAACGGGATTTTGAATTCATCGACACGGAAAGACCCTGAAGCTTGAACGTCGCTCCAGTCCTTGCCTCCGTTCTTAACGAGGCTGACTGAATAGTAACCGAGCTTGGCCTCTTTCGGCAGCTCGTAAGTCGTTTCAGCAACCTGGGCTAACGAATCCCACTGAATAGGAAACGTAAATTTAAGTCCGCTTCCCGCGTGCTCTATCCAAACTTGCGAAGGCAATTCCTTCGGATTTACCAATCCAAAACCAGAGCTGTTTGGGCGCCGCAAAATATGTTTCATGTGAACTGTGTCACCCGCTCGAACAAGAGTGCGGGCAAAAACAGTGTGCGCTAAGTTTTTGTTTTCTTCCCATGACGGGCTACGATTTGGCAGGCTTCCGAACCGGTAAGCTTCAAGTCCATTGTTCCACGAAGTGTGCGTGAAAGTGAAGTCACCGCCTTTTGTCGCACTTACAAAGAATCCACCGCGGTACGAGCCCCACGCGTCTTTTTTATTGCAGCCATCAAGCTTCACAAGTGTTTTCAGGTTTGCCGAATAACGAACAAGGCCGTCTTTGTCTGAAGACCCCTGCCAAACTTGTTTTCCAGCACAGTCATGGAGCGCAACCTTGGCGCCTGCAACCGGTGACCCAGAATCCAAACTCGTCACCCAAAAGAGTGAGGACTCCGCTCCCCATTTCAAATGAACCGCAAGATTTGTGACCAATGCACTTGAGGGCACATACATCGATCGATCTTTGCCTAGAAGCGAGTTGCCAAGAATTCGACTCTGCAATTCCACGACGTAGAAACCTGGACCCGGCAGAGGAATTCCGACGACTTCAAATGAAGCACCCTTTTGTTTCAGCGGGACCTCGAACTTGATCTTGTCTTTTTCTTTACCAAGCACGGATTTTTCTCTCGATTCATAATCCGAGCGCTCGCTGAGCACCTGCATCCATTTAATCACCTGTGGCAGATTCTCAGCCGAGAGACGAACGGCGGCGCCGCCCACTTTCACGCTTGAATAATGGCCAAGCACTCTAGCTTCGAGATTGCGTAGAGTAGCGGGTAGCATTACCGGTTTAACTTCCGACTCTAAAATTCCAAAGCTTGCGGGAAACTTCGCGAGCGGCGGAAATCTTGCCGTTCGTACTTGGAGCGGATAAGACGACAAGTTTTTTAACTCGCGGCCAGCATCGTCTTTAAGTTCCGATGGCATTTCTATTTTAAATTGCGCGTTTTCGGGGAATGGCCCCCGGAATGACACCCTCTGAACGGTCTGTTCTTTTTCTTGTCCCAAATCAGGTTGGCGAACGGTTCCATCAGCGGCCACCAGCCGGATCTGTTTTGCTTTTTCCGTCGAAATGCGAGAAGTGAATTCAATTTCGAGCGGTGTTACTGGTGAGCAGTTCGCCTCAGCGTTTTCACGTCCACAAGTAAAGTGCGCCCGAAGCTCTTCGCGAACCAAGAACTGATAAGTAGCCTTAAGCTGTCTTGTCATCCCGCCTTTAACTGTCGTGATCCCGGGACCCCAAACGAGAGTGACTTTTGATTTTGCCGCGAACACCTCGCGAGCCTGAACGAGAAGAATGGGAGTCTTCGGCAAATTTTCTCCGAGCTGGGATTTTAAAATTTCATTTCGTTGAATACCTTCGATAAAGCGAACTGCGACTGGCGACGCTTTGCCATCCACTGAAAAGTAAACATTTTTCAATACGGAATCCGGCTCAACTCCGGTGTCCAAGGTAAGAATGAAGATTTGATCTTCATTAATTACCGGGTCTTCACTACCCCAACGAGGCGGATTCATCGCGATCACGTTAGGTCCATCGATTTGAAATTGATATTTTTTAACACCTACTAATGGCGCTCCGGCCAAACCCTTCACTCCCTCTTTAAGTTCCATTTGGCAACGGGTGCCACCTGGTAGGAAGTTACCGTCGAATTCCGTTTCGAAGTCGAAAACCCATGTCTTGTCGTCATTCCATCTGGCGCGCCCTTGAACCTGCGGTGAGCAATTTAGTTTGAAGATCTCGGCCTGATTTGTTGGGGCCGACAAGTTGATCATCTTCTCGCTGAATTTAACCCGCACCTGATTGACAGTGTTGCTTAAATTTTGTGGCGTCACGCTCACGACAGACGGACCCTCGCTCTCGACTCGAGGTCGGGGCTGGTTTTGAGCATCCGTTGTAAGCGAGAATGTTTGGGTTAGTGCGAGCGCAGCTAGGGGGGCGAGCCATGCCTTCATCGTGAATCTCCGATTGGTATCATGTTATAGGTCTTGTTTCTCTCGGGAAACATAGGCCTAAGCAATGAGTTTGTTCGGGGAGGCTGAACTGTGAAGTTTCCGCAACAGGAACAATGAAATAAGTTTAAAGCCGGTCGGCTTTAATTACCCACGATCCTGCCAGCGCCGACAGTGAAAATATCTTCGAGCCGTTGGTTATCAGAAACCACGCCCTTTACTTGCGCGAGCAGCGGCTGAACGACCTCACGGGAAACCTTGCCGCCAGGAGTGCCTAAAGAAGCTAGCCCAAGAAATAATGACCACGCACAAAAGGTACGGTAGCCGGTCTCTTCCCGAGGAAGGGCAAGGATGTAGCTCAATGCTCCCTTCGCCTCTTCCCTTACGCTTGCCAGAACTTCCGTGCGATCGGGAATGAGGTAGCGGCCTTCCGCTTCATCCTTGGTTTGATCTTTCAGGAGATTTACTTTTTGCAGGAATAAACCAAAGCGGCAGGCATTTTTAAATACTAATCCATTTGGAATAAAGCTTGGTTTATAAGCGGAATAAAGCCGCGTCATCATTTCTCCCACAACTCCGGCGACAACGTAACAGTACTCATCGACTTCTGCTAGTCCACGAAGGCGCAAAACACCGTTGGTCCGGCTTTGTTGAAAGCGAACCATGCCGTCGTTCATATAACCAACACTCTCTTGAATCGCTGACTTCACTTCTGGATTTAAGGCGTGAAGTCCGCGCCAGAGCGCGGGCGAATCTTGAACCAAAAGCATTTCGCCTGGGGACGCTCGGCCGTCAAAGTCCCGCACCCAATCCGCAACCTGATTGGCGGACGGTGGCGCTGCTAAAAAATCTCCGAACTTTTTAAAGTGTGAGTATTGATGATCTGCATCTTCCCAAGCCGAATCTTCAACGGTGTCAAGCAACCTGCAAAGCAGGTACGATAAACTCACCCAGTCACGAAACGGCCTTTCCAGCTGCTCAATACAAAACGCGAAGCTGCGGCTCACGCGATTTAAATGATCTTGATAAAAGGAAATGTCCGTCATTGCCCGCGTCGTCCTCGTCTATGAATTTGGGGGCGGGCGGCTAGAAAGTTCATTGTGGCGGAAGCTTTTTATCACCGTCTCGCCTGCCAGCTTTTTATCGGACTGAAGATTGATTTTAAATCCGTCAACGACTTGAATCTCCTGAACCCCATCTACATGCATCCGGTGCTTTTTAAATTCACTTAATTCTTTGGCACGAGCTTTCGCGCCAACAGGGGTCTCCGCTGCGACCATGAAATTTGTGTGAATTTCGTAAACGCCGGAACCAACGCTTGGATCATAGTATCCGCAGTGGACTAAATAGAGATTCATACAGGCTTCTCCCTCATCTTCATTTGCTCCTTGAGCTGCTTTGCTGCCGAGGCATAACCGCCATCGGAACCATCGATGAAGTGAACATGGTTGTCCCACGAAAACACCAGACATGTCATCAGTGCTGATTTCGACATCTGCACGCCGTAGAAGATCTCTCCCGCCGCGTGACGGCCCTCGAGATATCCTTTAAGCCTAGCCGCCTGCTCTAGGCTGCAGTCCAGCACCATTCTTAAGCCATTATCGAATTTGCGGTAGTCGGAATTGTGAATTAAATCTTGTAAATACTTTCGCGTGCTAAAGTTACCGACATCACGGTTTCCTTTGAGAATCAGATAACCGAAAAACGAAGTCACAAGCGCTCGTAGCAGATAATAGGTGCGACCGAAAAAATTTAATCCCGCGGAGCGAATGCGCACTTCACCCATTAGGTCCTTAGGCGGCCAGCTTAATGGGATTGAGACTTTAGAGACCGGGCTAAGCCGGTCACGACCTATGATCTCGTCAATTTTTTTGAGAAACTCCAGGTAGATCTCCTGGCCTATGGGTCCTTCATCTCGGGCGATAATAATCAATGATGCCGCAAAACCCTTTTCAGGCTTTAGCGGATTCCACCGACACTCAAGTCCATCAAACACGTCATTGCTGGCTTCAATTGGCGCGAACGTCGCTGCGAATTTGGCGGCGAGTGCCGGGTCCTTTAACTGCGCTTCCGCCGCACGCATACCTTGCCCACGAAACATGGCGAGTTCAATTTGACTGGAAAGAACATATTTGGCGACGCGAACTTCACCTGAAGTTTTGCGCAATTCTCCAACATTAAAGGAGCCGATTCTTAAATCCATTTTAAACCGCGTCTGCGCCGTCCAGCGCGCCATTCTTAAAGCTTTAAGCACCTTGCCTTCAATGGTCGGCGGAACCGCGAACGTTGCGCCGTCGCCGCCTAAGACAAAAGGGATTTCATAATTCTTTGAAGCATTGAGCGCGCCGACGATTGTGGCCGCGCCAATTACGTTTACATCCTTGTAACGGCCGGCACCAATGGCCGCCGTGGAACCGGGAATGTCGGAAATAATTAAGCACCAGTCGTCGGGCACTGTCGTGAACATACTGTCCTGCACGACTTCGCTAAATTCTGTGAACGGCGTGAGGTCCGCATAAAACTGATCGGAGTTTTCCATCTGCCACCAGTCTCGGCTAGCACCGAGAGTTTGGCAATATTCAAAATCTAAGATTAGCGGGCGGCGCCGGTGGTTGTTTCGTCGACAACGTGGACGATGACCTGGACGTGTTGACGCGGGATTTCGTGGCTCGTCGGCACTGGTGCTTTAGCAATCACAGGCTGGACCTCATCATCTTCCGTTAAACCAACAGAGCGAACCATCGGCAGAGGACCAAAGTTTTCTTTGAACTCGTCATTAAATTGCTTTTGGCTTTTTGCGAATGTCCAACAGTTCGTGGGTTTGTTAATCACGTTATTATTCAAGTAATTCAAATTCGACTGAGCTTCAGTGCTGCGGGTTTTCGCTACTTCTGCCTTAAGAAGGCCCTGTAAATCCACCGCGTTGGCCGCAAGAATTTTCGTCGACTCTTGATATGTTTTCCCGCCACGGACTTGCGTATATTTGTTCTTGTCGTTTCGTGCCCAATAGAATCGCCACAGTTGATTCAACCTTAGTATTCGCCGCTCATCGCATTTTGCCTCAGTGAGCTCCACGGGCTTGTTAAAGTTTTTGTCTAGCATGACTTGACCCATCGCCTGCTGGCCGATGGTAAGTAGTGAAATCGCGAGAAGAATAGCTTGGCTCTTCATACAGACTCCTAGTGTGCAATCGCGGCTGGCTGGAAGTAAACAGGTGCTACTCCCAGAAAATAGGCGCGGTTATTTAAATTTGGTAAAAGCTGTTTATCCAGATAATCAATATTTCGTTTGGCTTCGTGAACATTGCGTTGCGCGGCAATTTCGCGATTGAGTTCCTGCTTTAAGGCCAGTGCACTTTCGCGAATCAAGGCACTTGTCTTAGTTAAGACTTTCTCGCCTTGGTCATTTGCAACATAGGATGTTTGAATGATCCAGGTCTGCACGCGAGCTTTATCGATCTCAGATAATACGAGTTCATTTCTCGTTAAATACAGTTTCCATGCTTTGTTCAGAGCCGACATTCGGCGACTGTTAAAAATGTTATCCGACGACGGTGCGAACCCGACATTGGTCAAACTATACATGGATGTTTCTTCAGCCTGAATGCCTTCTGATATTGCCGTTGCCGACAAAGTGATGGCGAAAATCAGGGCGACTTTTACTCGACTCATTGTGCGGGTCCTCCTGGCATCTTCTAATGCAACGGCTACGCCTGTCTCACATTGAAACGAAATCGGGAGTTGGCTCAAAGGTATGAGAAGTGGCAATTCCGTGTTTCAATTTGAGACGCTCAACTTCAACTTAGGAATGACGTTTTACGGCTGAAAATCCAAGCGCCGAGTTCTCCGCGCGAATTCGAATACCTAATACGCAAAAATTTAATATCGAAAATATCAGCCCAACCATGGGCCAACCGAGCGCCATAGGAAGTGCAAAGATTTCACCCACCACAACGAGATAGTTAGGATGGCGAAAGAAGCGATAGGGCCCAGATGTGACAATGAAATTATCCCGAGGGCGAATAATTTTCGTCGTCCAATAGTGTCCCAAGGTCTTGAGCACCCAGATTCTTAAAAGCTGAAAGCCAAAAAACAACGCCAACCACGCCAAGTGAAGCTCGAAATGAAAATGAACTGCAATAAATAGAGTAATGAGCCAAACGGAATGCAGGAGGACGATCCACTTGTAATGTTCCGATGCAAACTCCTTAGCGCCCTCTGCAAGCAAACGTTTTGTGTTGTAGTTCGCATAGAGCAGCTCAACAACTCTTTGGACGGCGACAAACAAAAGAATCAAGTAAGCTCCGCTCAATGCACATTCCTCATTGTCGCAATACCGCACGTAAACCCCGGCCCAAATGTCGTGACCAAGGTGCGATCTGATTTCTGTTTCTCGTTAAGGAACTGTTCGAGAACAAAGAGCACCGTTGGTGAGGACATGTTGCCGAAGTTTTTTAAAATGTCCCTCGTTTCACGCATTTGGCCCGGATGAAGTTTATAAACCTCTTCGAGTGCTTCGATTATTTTTGCGCCGCCAGGATGGGCAAGAAAATGATCGATGTCTTGAAGTGTAAGACGATGGCGCTTCAAAAATTCATCTAAAACTTTGGGATATTCGTTGGCGACCATCTGGGGAATTTTTTTAGAAAAAATCACTGATGGCCCGTCGTCCTTAAAATCCCACCCCATTAATGAAAGCGAGTCCGGCCAGCGATACTCTCCTGCATGTTCCACGCGCCAGCCTTTTTCAGCTGGCTGGATCACCGCCGCCGCGGCCCCGTCGCCAAAAAGCGCGGTTGAAATCAAGTCTTTGGAATTGAATTCGTTCCGCCGGAAGCAAAGTGTGCAGAGCTCGGAAGCGAGTAATAAAACCCGCTGCCCACCTCTGCCTTCGGCAATTTCGCTGGCCCGAATAAGACCTAAAAGTCCACCCGCACATCCCCAACCCCAAACGGGGGTTCGCTTAAGCCATGGGGAAAATTCAAGGCGATCCATTAAAAAGGCCTCGAGCGATGGCGTCGAAATGCCAGAGGTCGAGACCGTGACGACCGCATCGATTTCGCTTGGTTTTAATTTCGCGTCGTCCAGGACTTTGACGACGCATTCATGAAGGAGGTTTACCGCTTCTCTCTGGTAAACTTCCATCCGCTCCTGCCAGCCGTGATTTGAAAAAAACCAGTCGATCGGCACACATGTGTAGCGCGTTTCAATTTCCGTATTCTTAAAAACCGGAATGAATTTTTTGATCTCGGGATGGTCGGGATAAAGTCCCTCTACCACCTTAATCACTTCATCCTGGTGAAGGACTGTTTTGGGTACTGCGTGGGCGATATTGGTAAGGGTAGGGCTGATCACGTTCACCTCTGGTCCGCAAGCTAGTCCCGTGCTACCTTTTAGATCAAATGAATATTGCGTTACTGACTTGCGCGAATCTCGATGGCTTCGTGAATGACGACTCGCTGCTTAGTGAAGAGCTCATGGCGCGCGGGATTCAGACGCCAATTGGAGTCAGTTCGATTTGGCTATTGTTCGAACCACTTGGGACTATACTTTGCGCCTTCCGGAATTTTTGGCGGCGTTGGGAAAAATTGAAAGTCAGTGCCGGCTTTTAAACCCGCTCTCAGTTGTGCGATGGAACTCAAACCCCAAGTCGGCGCGGGCTCATCTAATATCCAAGTCGTGGAACGCCAACAGGCTCCACTCACACTGTTTAACTTGGATCCATTTAGAGGCTGGTTGGTGCAGCCGTTTTTAAAAGAGATCTTAGCCGGTGACTTTAGAGTGCAGGAGGAACATGGCGGCACCATCCTTCCCTATTAGGCCGCCAGCGCGGCCTTGTTTGTCGACGCCATCGTCGAATTGTCTAGAGACTGATCGCCCGGTTGACAGTTTTTGTCTCTGCGAATTTGGCATACACCAGATCGAAAATATCGCACTCTCCCTGGTCCAAAGATTGAAATTAAGGAGGTTATGAAACTCTAGGAGGTACTCGAATGGTACGCATTTTAGGACTATTGATACTACAAATCCTGTTGATGGAATCTGCGCATGGCGCATCTCAGCCAACCGGAAAACCTGGTCAGCTATTTTTTAAAGGTGCTGAAATCAGCACGGATGAAGACTTCTTTACAGAAAAAGACGCCAAGGCTGAGCGCCTCAGCGGCAAAGTAGCAGACGCCATCATTTCTAATTACGGAATGAGCGTTCAGAATGCAAAAATGCACGGCATGAAGCAAAACGAGTATCTATATAGAAAGGCTCGCACGATATTCCCGGTGAAATATTTGGATATCGATGTAAACCCAAGCCTTTTTAGCTCATTCAAGTTTGATATTATCTTCAGCAACGGCTCTGAGTTCTTCTCAGAAACAAAGCCCGAGCGCATTGAAGGCTGCAAAGGCAGAGTCAACAGCAACGGCGTTGTGAAAGTCGATATCGACGGCTGCATTAAGAATCACTACGCAACATTCGGTGATTAAAGAATTCCTGTAAAGAGCTCAGTCATCGACATGAGCTCTTTGGCCAAAACCGAACCAGAATTCAAACAGGCTTGCCTGATGAAAGGTTTTTTTCCTTCCACCGCGAGCTCTACGTTTGCGCGCGGGCAAGGGCCGATGTCATTGGTTGAATTCGCAAGTTTATTTATTCTCTCGTCGATGTACTTCAGGTCGTTTTTCGACAACAAAACCCTCTTAGATTTCCCAAGATTATCTTTGAAACTTAGAACCGGCTTTTCCATGTTCTCAATTTTGTATTCGCTTGTTTTGTCGCCGAACACAACGTTGATTGTAGTTTTCGATTTCGGCGGCGTCCTGGCACTTCCTTTTCGGAGCTCGATGGCTTGGAATCCTCGTCTCCGGGCGTAGGCCCGAGACTTAGCGCCATTGAATATTCTCCGAGGCCAGTAGCTAAATCATCTAAACATTTTTCTCGATCAGCGATCTTTGATGATTGGCAATGAGGCGCAACGGCAAGTCCAAGTGCGGAAAGCGCCGTATCTTTTAAATCTTCATTTTGTGGCTTGGCGAGCGCTTCGCGAAACTTCGCTTTATATTTGGCTTCATTAGCGCGCATGAAATCGATATCCCGGCTAGAATACATGCTCTCCTTTGACGCCGTGCCAGTGCCATCATCTTGCGCGCCAGGGGACAAGCAGGTGTACCTAGCAAGGCCCTCACAAATTCCGTCAGGGTTTGCCGAAGAAACCGGTTTTCCCTGAGCAAATGCCAATACAGAACTGAACCCCAGTACGAGCGAAAGAAGTTTGCTTTTAATCATGTTAAGAGTGTAGCGAATGCTTTGCTCACGAACAAAGAATTCGAGCCTCTCGGTCCAGGGCGCGCTCAACTCGCCTTTCGGCTGGCCTTTTCAAAATTGTACTTCTCCGGGGTTTTTGCGTAGTATTTGGACCCTTATGTTAGTGATGACTTCCAAAGGGCTTTATTGTCCAGCCGGCGACTTCTATATCGACCCTAGTCGCGGAGTTGATCACGCTGTCGTTACGCATGCTCATGCGGATCATGCGAGGCGCGGAAGCAAGCAGTACTATTGTGTTTCTTCGGGTGTAGAGGTTCTACGCGAACAAATCGGCAAGAAGATTGTGGTCGCGCGATATAATTACGGCGAAGCCTTTTTAATTAACGGCGTGAAGGTTTCCTTTCATCCGGCAGGTCATATTCTTGGCTCTTCTCAAGTGAGGCTGGAATTTGCCGGCGAGGTTTGGGTCGCATCGGGAGATTATAAGCGAGATCCGGATCCGACTTGTGAACCATTTGAAGTCGTCCCTTGTGATGTGTTTGTTACCGAAGCCACTTTTGGAACACCGGGATTTGCTTGGGACAAGCAAGCGGACGTTGGCCGCCAGATTTTCGATTGGTGGGAGACAAACTCACGGCTTGGTGTAAACAGCGTTTTGTTCGCCTACTCGCTCGGAAAAGCTCAAAGGATTTTAGGTTTACTTTATCCCTATGCGGCCAAACCCATTTACTGCCACCCGGCCGCAACACCTTTAACTGAGTGCTATCGCGCGCAAGGCATAGAGCTCGCACACACGATTTGCTTAAGCGAAATTGATGAGAGTGCCGAGCTTAGGGGCGAGCTCCTCATGGTGCCGCAATCTTTCCTTTCGTCCGAAAAAGCCCGGATCTTAGGGGACCAGTACGAGACCGCATTCGCGTCTGGGTGGATGGCCCAGGGTTCGCATGGCTACGACAAAGGCTTTTTGCTCTCGGACCATGCGGATTGGAATGATCTCTTAAGAACAATTAGGGAAACTGGCGCAAAAAGAGTGTACGTTCAGCATCGGGGAAACGGGGCTCTAGTTAGACATTTAAAATCCATTGGGATTCAGGCCTATCCGGATAAAGATTTATTTCCTAAATATCCGGATCAGCTGGCACTATTTTAAAGGGTGAGATGAAGAAGATCGGCATTGGTGTAACAGAATTTGCCCTACCCGCTCCCCGCAAGGGGAGCATTGATGTTTACTCTGGCTTCGGCCGGGGCGCTCAGGCGGGTGTTAAGCTTCATCTTTTTGTTCAACAAAAGCGTCTCAAAGAATTTCCCCAGTATCGTGCTGAGGTTTTTACCTCACACGACTTTCATTACGGCGATTATATTTTCGAAGTCGCTGGCCGCATGGATGGATTCTTTGACGATCCCATTCCAAAAATAGAAGAAATTAAATCCAATTTTAATATTTTTGAACTCCATCGTAGGCTTCGGGAAAATCAGGATGAACACCCGTATTGTCTACAGCTGAAAACTTACGGCTACTTCCACTGGCTTGAGCATAAAAAAATTCCTGATCTGACCATTCATTTGGTTTCCAGCCGAAACGGCGATACGGCAGATTTTGATCTAAGGCTTGATCTGGCGAAATATGAAGAGTGGTTGGATCTTCGGCTTAAAGAGTTAGTCGAAGAGGCAAAGCTTGCGGAAAAGCGAATCAAGCGGCGAAACAATGCCGCCAAATCATTTACTTTTCCATTTCCTAAACCTCGATCGGGTCAGGTTGAGCTGATTGAAACTATCGAAGAGGGAATGAGAGAAAATCGCCCGATGCTGATTCAAGCTCCAACGGGCTTAGGGAAAACCGTTGGCGTGCTTTATCCTACACTTAAGGAGTCTTTGGAACGCGGCCAAAAGGTCGTCTACATCACGCCCAAAAACAGTCAGCATAGTGTCGCCGAAGACGCCGTTGATCGCCTGCAGGAAGCAGGAGCAAACATAAAGTCGATGACTTTAACGGCCAAAAGTAAAATGTGTTTAAAAGCTGAGCCTATCTGTAATCCGGACTACTGTGAGTTTGCGAAAGAGCACTATACGAAGGTCGCAGAAAATAAACTCATCGAAAAACTTGCAAAGAAAAAAAGTCTAAGTGCCAAAATTTTTAAAAAGCTCGGTAAAGAGTTCGAGGTCTGCCCGTTTGAACTTCAGTTGGATGCAGCAAAAGATGTCGACGCGGTTATTTGTGACTACAATTACGTGTTTGCTCCGCGCTCGGCGTTTGGTCGTCTTTCGGGCAATGGACTTTGTGAAAAAGGAAAACCTAATTTAGTCATCGACGAGGCTCATAACTTGCCGTCGCGCACGATGGATTACTATTCCCCTCAACTCTCAGTCTTTACTTTAGAGCGGATGCGGGATGAATGCGACGGCCTACCTCAAAGGTTTAAGCGGGAAGCTCAAGCCTTGCTAAACGATTGCATCGCAGTCGTTAAAAGTTGCGGCCCGAAAGATTGCGCTAAGTCGTGCAAAATCGATCCGCCAGTTGAAGCTTTCATGAATCAAGATTTTGAGCTTCGCACATTTTTGTCATCTTACTTGAATTCCGACGTCACGATTTTGCCGGGCGATGTCGTTATGCGCTTTTGCTACTACTGGTCAGAGTTCACGGCCGCTTTAGAGTTCGTAAATAGCGGACGACCGGAATTTTTCACGACATTTAATCCCTATCCTCCGACAGTAAAAATAACCTGCTGTGATGCTTCAGAAATGCTGAAGGATACTTATGATGAGTACGCTCAAGTGGTTGCTTTTTCGGCTACGCTAAAACCCTTTGATTTTTACAGTCGATTGGCAGGACTGCATTCTAAAAATCTTAAGACGGCAGAATTCATTTCGCCCTTTCCAAAGTCCAACCGGAAGCTAATCGCGATTCCGCAGATCTCTTCGAAGTATTCCGAGCGCGAGAAGAATTATCCAAAAATCGCCGATGCCATTGAGAAGATCACAGCCATTAAACAAGGGAACTATTTTGCATTTTTTCCCAGTTTTGATTTTCTAGAGCGAGTTTTAAAAAACTTCACGCCCCCGGAAGGTTTTCAGGTTTTAAAACAAGAGCGCGGCATGCGCCGGGACGATATTGATCACGTTATGGAACAGCTCGCGGATAAAAGCGGAGCCTATATCGTATTCGCGGTCCAAGGCGGCGTTTTTTCAGAAGGAGTGGATTACCCTGGGGATATGG
>JAYSTF010000034.1:0-44255 GCA_043720065.1 Pseudobdellovibrionaceae bacterium
AGTGGTACTTCAAGATCGTCGATATACGTAAAAGGCAATCCTCAGCGGGGGCCTAATGGCTCACCGCTCCTCGGTAGCATCTAGCTATGGTTCAATACGACGACGCTAACGAACGAGCGATTAAAACCACTCGGTTTTGGAGCTTAGGCGGACGGTTCTGCCACATTGGAATGGGGCCGAGGGTCGGCCTTAGTCACGGCGCGGTCATGTAAGCTCAGGATTGGGGTGATCTCACAGCCCAAATCACACCGCACGGTCCTTTTTCCTCGTCTTCATCTCCGGCCGCGCCCGTTCGATATATTTCTTGGCTCGTCGTTCGACGGATGCAAGTTCCTTTGATTTTTTAAACTCTCCACGTGGGTAAAGAAACGCCGTCGGGTGGAGGCCGAATGCAGCCGCAAACACCTCGGCGTAGTGTTGGGTCATTTCGATCTTGCCATTTTCAATGGCGCTGAGGTGGGACTCGCGAATACCGGTGACCTCCTCGACCTCCTTTAGGGTCATCCCAAGGCCTTTGCGGAAGGTACGGACAGTCTCATTCGGCGTTTCTTGTCCGGCTCCCAATTCTTCCAGTAACTTTCTAAGTGACGGCATATAGCCTCCTCATTTGCTATAGTTGTGCGTTGCTGTGACCCTGACCACCATCACTATCAGGCGCCCATTTTCGACGCGGTAAATGACTCGGCCACGCAGTGAAAAACTCGCGGAACGTAAGCCGGTCCACTCAGCCTCAAGTGGGTGATCGTTCCAATAGTCGGTTTGAACATGATCAAGGCCATGTGATTCAATCTCATCCACCCATTTCGCGAGTGCCTTGAGGTCATCCCCGGTTAAAGTTCCGGCATTGAGCTGTCCCTTGATCTCCGCCTTTACGTGCGCTTCGTAGTCGACCTTCCAAACCATCAACACTCCTGAGTTTCAAAATAACTTACATAATTATGTAAGTCAAGAGAGGCATAATTTTGATCTCAATGTAGCCGCCTTGAGTTGACCCGTCACTGATAGCCCCAGGGCGAGTCCAAGGATCCATTTAATAAACGACGTCATCTTAAACCTCTTTCCCGCTCCAGGCGGTGAATGGCATTGATTGCCCTCGTCCTGGGGATGCCAAGCCGGGCGGCAATTAGCCGATACCCAAGTCCTTCCTCGAACCGCAGAAACGCCAGCTTCGCGATATCGTAGGTTTGCCTTTTCCAGTGGATTTCATATTCTCTTAAAACTGCGAGCCCCGCTGGTTCGACCACCTTGGCGCAGCTCCCACCAAATTTTTTTTCATAATAGCGATTACTCGGCGCGACCCGCGTGATCGCGCACGCGGCACAACTGTTGCCTTGTTTAAACGGACTTAGCTCAGCCTCGTCGGAGATGTACGTAGGCTAGGACTACCAGTGACAAATAATGTCGCGGCAGAAAGAATTTACAGGAGTCATTATGAAACCGAGTGGCCTATCCCTATTGTGTTTAATCGCATGCCTTGCAACTGTGAGTTGCAGTAAAGACAAAGACGATAAACCAAACGCAATCCAAACTGAAAATCAGAAGCTCGCCCTTCGAGAAGAAATTGGTAATGATCCGTTCGAAATTAATGGGATGATCAGTGAGGCCGTTGCGTTATTAGAAGCTGACAAAATTGCGGAAGCTAAGAAGAAGATGAAGATCGTCGAAAAGTATCGTCGGGCCAAATCGGGCTACTGCACAATTAGGGATACCGGATCTAGAGAAGCCACCTACTTGATAGCTATTGTAGCCGACAATCGTGAGGTCGAACGGGGTGACATCAACAAGGAGGATTTTGTTCTCTTCGCTGCCGGTAATTTTGAGTCAGCATGGACCAAGATCCTTGAGTTTAAGAAGGCCGGGTTGTGCAAAAATGCAGGCCCATGTATTAAGTCAGTCGATGATTTTCGCAAGGATCCAGTCCTTAAGATTCCCGTTTATGGCTCGGACGCTCGAATATTCTATAGCGACTCAGATCGCGAACAATTTTTAAGGATGGCCCAATCAGTAGGACTTTGCATTTAAAGTGCTGTATCTATAACACTAGCCCGCCGGCTTTTACGTTTTGGTTCATTTGAGCTTTAGCTGACGCCAAAATACGGCACCACCAGAAAAACGTCCACCGCCCAGTCTTATAAAGTCTTATGCGAAGGCTATTTATAAACACTATCATCGGCTGCGGCATTAAAGGCGGGAATCTCCTGAATCATCTCCAATCGATCTACCTTTACGCGATAAATAATCGCATACCTGATAACATTGTTCCCCATATCATAAGTTGAAACAGCGACCTGCGGATTTTTATCAACATCAAAAGTGATGAACTGGTTCGGGCGTACCCGAACAAAGAAAGCGTAGGCCCAAGTATGAGTTCCGTCTGTTTCTCGAACTTCAGACCAGATTCTGTTTTTAAAAGATTTTTTTCCTTTTCCGAGGATAATTCGAGTCGTATGCCACCCTGTTTTTTCGAGCCAAATCCAACGCTGATCAGGCAATCGTAGAAAATCCCTATTAACCGGAATGTCGCCAGCAAAACAAAGTTGCACGCCAAGCAAGATGACCAGTAAAACTGCAGCCAGTAGGCTATTTCTTTTTTCTTGCCTTATCGTATCGAGACAAAACTTCATCAGCATACTTCTCTCCTGCTTTATCGAAGGAATGGTAGCCTATCAACGTACCCTTAGCGTTCTTGGGATATCGTTTTGGAATTTGAGAAAATTTGTGGGCTAGTAATCTTGTACCAAGAGCAACGCTAACAACCGGATCGAGCTTGTCATCCTTCGTAACGTGAATCAGGTGCTTGCGCGCTTCGATCCATTTCTTTTTGTTAGGAAATCCCCCCAGAACTCGTAAGGACTGATCCGTGACCTGCATGAGGCCGGACGCCGTGCTTTTAGGATCTGTACTCTCCGCATTTGGGTTGAAATCTGATTCGACCGAAATGAGCGCCTTTACCATCAAAGCGTCAAGGTCATCTGGAAATTCAAGACCTTGGGAATTCCAGTAGTCCAACCAAAATTGAATTAAATCGTCGTACTTATCTCCCTGAGGATAGCCTTCAATTTGTTTAAGCCAAGAATACTTCTTCTTCGAATTCCAGAATAGATAGTGAATATTTTCGATAAGAAGACCGGGTTTAATTTTGTTACGATTTTTCCTGACATGAGCATCCACCCAGGTCACTGTCCCTGAATGACATATCCGTTCATGCCCATGGACAACGTGATAGCCAGGAGCACACATCTCAGATGGTTTGGGTTTTTTCAAATCGCTCACTGAAGACTACTTCCTTAGTTGAACTCGATGGATTAACGGCCCCCGGTCTTTTTAAATACGACCTTTTCAATCGAGCGCAGGCGCTCATCGAGGTCATGTAATTTGCCACTATCAGCATCACCTTGTGTGTGGTGAATTAAAATCTGGCGGGTATAGGGTTGATAGCCAATCCCTGGTTCTGTGGCCGCACCATTCAGACCCCATCACTTCGTATATCTAATAGCAATACAAATCTCAAGGCGCCAGAAGCTTCTTCGATCGTGGCGCAGCCTCCACCAAATTTTGCAGCAGCAAAATTTGGCGAAAATCGATGATATCGATAATGAAAAATCAATTTGAGTACATGTGAAGAAGTTCGACAGTCGTCGCAAAGCTTTACATTTTTGAGCAAAATTGCGCTTTCGGTTTGTGAGAATCAAATTAAGCGTACGCCGTAGTGGCGAACACATTGCTTTTTAGAAGGGGGTGAGAAAATCAAAGGAGTAACAAATGACAATCAAGTTAAAGAACCCGAGCCTAATACTAGCAGTAGCCCTTACCGTAACTTCATTCAGTGCGAATGCCAAAGGTAGCAAGAGCTGTGAAATTGACGTGGCCGACATTCTTCTTGATCTGGCTTACGCCAAAGCACAAGGTGACCACTCGGCCCTTCCGCTTCATTCAGTAACTGGTCTCATCGGAGTGCGCGCGCTTGTTTCAAGCGGATTGCGTTTGCGACCGTTGACCACTCTAAAGAAAGACGTAAAGACCGTGAATCTCGTACTAAATGATGGTGGTAGCTACATCCTGGATACGGATGGTAACCAACATCCCCTTATTACCACTGACAGCCAAATCGAGAAAGGCATCAAGATCCGCACAAAAGCTCGTCTTGAGTTTCAAGCAGACGGCACTTACCGCATAAAGCTACTCAATTTTCCGAGTTTAAAACTTGAAGAGGGCGGCTGCCGTCTCGCGAACAATCTTCGCGGTTCGCTCGTACAAGAGTAGTTAAAGAAGAACTAAATTGAAGAAAATACCCTGGCTGGTTATGAGTTAGGCTCTAACTCCGTCCTGATGTCAGCCAGGGCAGTTCTGGCGTGGCACCGAAGTTGCCTTTTTAGGCCCGTTCCAGAAAATTTACAAATCAGGAGTTTCTCATGAATTTCCGTTTCTTCACGACTTCAACTATCGCCTTCGTCTTACTAACTAGCCAAACTTCGTTTGCTGCTGGCCACCAGGTGCATGGCGTGGAATCCCCCCATAATCCCGGACCCATCGTAATCATGTCCGCGGAAACTCAGCGGGCCATTGTTTCTGAATTCGAAATGGCTAAAGCTCTTTTAGAGGAGCAGCTTGAAATTTTAAAAACTAAAATTGAAACGGCAACGACTGAAGCACAAAGGACCGCGTATATCCGCGCGGGCCGTCTTCATGTGGAAAAGTTTTTGGTTACGCTTTACCGCAATGACTTAAGTCTTACGCGAACACAGATCGATGAAATCGCACGGTATAAAGTGCAAGCTAATGGCGGATTCACTGCTGAACAAGCTATTCTTTCTGCACCAACAGTTCTGGTTTCTGTTATCGGAGTTACTTTCGGTTTGGACGCGGTCAAAAACATACTGCTTAGTGCCAAGCATGTTATTTTTAAACCGATTGCCGGCCAATTTGCTCGGGCCGACATCGGAGTCATAAGAAAGCTTCTCTACTCCGTTCGTAACGTGGGACTTGCCGCAGCGGGAAACTTCATTCTTATTTCGGTTGAGGGTGCGGCAGCATTTTATGCCGGAACTCACGTTTACGGTTTATATATGTCGCGCGCTGAATTAGACGCGCAAATCGCAAATGCTGACGTTCGCATCCAGAGCATGGCAGCCGAACTCAATGCAATCGATTTACGTTACTAATAAATTCGCGGTTGTTGCAATGGCCATATCCATGGCCATGCCACATCTCGCATCCGCGCTTGACCAAGAGCAAGCGCACGCGATCACCACCAATCTTTGCTATGCCTTTGAGTTCAGACAACAACACCGGCTACACATGCGTGACCCTGAGCCAATCTCTGAAGCGATCCTGATAACTTACCGTTGGAATGAAGATCAGCGGCTGAGGGAAGCATTCAAAGAATGGCACCGGCTAGATCTCGCGGCATATAAGGCCCTCATAGGCCCGGGCGCCACCTTTGTTACCGCAAGAAGTTCGTTAAGCGTCGCGCTGCTTGGATCTTATGGCTTTCAAAAAGCTGCTATGGAGTGCTCGGACCGAGTTGGTGTCGACATAACTGAGGACTTGCGTGCTGAAATTGTTCGCAATGATCTTTTGAAATCGGGCAGCATAAGTGTCCTCGCCGGTGTCGGCATTTTCAAAGTGGGCCAACAGTTTTTTGGGAAGCTAATCAAGGCTGGTTACATTAAGCCGCTATCAGAGACAGCGATGAGGTGGCTGCGCCGAAGTTTAATCACCGTCGGCATCGCAGCTCCCGCTAGTGTTATTTTGTTGAAGTACCTCGAGTTCCACGAGAACAACGCCCAAAAAACTGAAGTAGTGATCGGTAACTCTAAGGAAAGGGTTCTCTGGGAGGAATGGCGCGAGCGTCGTGAACTCATGGTCAGCGTCCTGAGTGACCTAAAACAGATTTCTGAAAACGCGAAAAAAACTGGACATCTTAACTGTGCCTCACCAATGCCTTGTGATCGACTGCTTAAAACTATTGCTCTTGTCGGAAGTGAAAAAGACGAACTGATAAGGTTAAAGCTAAAGACGGAGAGTGAACTCGCTGATCATCGGTCTCAAGAGGATTCCCAAGTCATCTCTGAGAAGAAACAGTTCATCATCGCCTCGACTATCGTCCTAGACCTTATAGCGATTCGCTAACGGGGCAATTTGCACCGGAATTCGATTTGCACACACCTCCACTGAACATGATCAACTGGAGGCAAAATGGGAAAATTAAGTATCAAAGTTACTCTGAAGTTAGTTACGGCAGCGTTTCTGTTTCTAACTGGGGCAGCGAATGCTGTGGATTCAACATCAAGTACCTTTCCAAGGATTGATGAAACTTCTGGGGCCGCAAGTTGGAAGCCCCACCTTGGTCTGCAGGCCGGGTATGCGAATCCGGAGTACGATTACAATGCCGCAGTCGAATACGGAATTGATGTTGGGTTTCAACCTTTCGTCCCATTTGGATTGGGGTTTGAAGTATCCACGCTCTCTAGTGACGGACAAAATGACCAAGATTTGGATCGCACAAAGGCAATGGTCAGAGGGACTTATAACTTCGGAGGGACCAATGAGTTCATTCGTATAAGTTATGTTGGCTTGGGCCTTGGGGCTGTATGGGATTCAGTGGGCAATGATGATGCGGTGAATTTGGGTATGGCGCCAACAGTAGGATTTGACTATCCGATTGCAGCCTTTGGCGGAGAAAGTCGCTATCTGTCGCTGGGTGCGAATGCGAAGTATCTTATTGTCGGTGCTAATATGCCGGATACCTTCTCGCTGAACGGCCAAATGAAATATTGGTTTTAGTGGCGAACGTCCCGCCCTATGGTACGATTTACTTTAAGTGAAGATTTTTGCACTAGGGAAAGTTTTAAACGCTAAACGCTGGCTTAGAAAAGCTGGCGTTTTGCGTTTGGATTTGCACTCGATCTTGCAGCAAGCAGATCCGCATGGTCCCCTGGGCCAGCGTGGGCAATGGCTTGAGGAGCTGATTGCTTGGATTCGCATCTCAACACATCCAGCGCAAGAGGCCGGTCTAAATCCGCAGATCCAGTCGGCACGGGTAAAATTCCTTTTCATGATCCTCGATCGAAATCCGAATTTGAAAGAGAAGGCTTCAAGCACAATAAGCTCCATTTTACTTGAATGTGAGTCAGTCCCTTTATTCTCTGAACTGGGTTTAAGTCGGGAGCACGGCTTTATCGCGGAGGCGATTGATCGCGTCGCGCGGAAATTTATTCCAAGTCCCTATAATGAAAAGAGTTTATCAGAACTCTTTATCCGCATCTTCAAGGATGAGCAAGATGCGGACTGGATTCAAAACCTCGACGAAGCGGCCACGACGAAATTAAGCGAACTGCTATTCCAATCCCCCGAAATTCAAGAACTGGTGGCGATGAAATTCGTCGCATCAATCCGTGGAGCGCTAATCGTTCTTTCGTCGCAGATCTCGGCGCTTGGCATGTCGGCGGAAATTCGGTCTCGGGCGGAAGTGGCTGATGTCCAGGCGTCGGCTTTTTTTCAGCTTACAAAACGCGTTGGCGACCTTCATAATGCGCAGGACGCGCATATCGAAGCGTACTTAGGCACTCTACAAGTCTGCCGCGAAGAAATTCGTACGGCTCTCTCACATCTGGACACGTATGGGGTGAGTGTAGCAATCGTCTACCGTCTGGAATTTTTAGAACAGGCGATCGAGCGCTGCGAGAGACTGGCAGCCATCTTACTGGTCACTTCGGCGCGCGGCTCGAACTGGAAACTTGTGATCGCGGATTTGGTGCGAAGCCAATTTAAGAGCGTCGAGCTTACAAGCTTGATAAAAGACAATTTAGATTTATTGGCTCGTAAAATCGTTGAGCGAACGGGTGTCTCTGGTGAGCATTACATCGCCCGCACGAAGGAAGAGTATGTGGACATGCTCTTGTCTGCGGCGGGTGGGGGAGTACTCACGGCCGGAACGACGGTCATAAAATTTTGGACTTCACAGGCTAAACTGCCGCTTTTCCTCGAAGGAATTTTCGGTTGGATGAATTACTCGGGCAGCTTCTTGCTCATGCAGAGTTGTCATTTCACGCTTGCGACGAAGCAGCCTTCGATGACGGCGCCCGCTCTCGCGTTAAAACTAAAGGGTCTTAAGCGACGCTCCCAACTTTTAGATTTCGTCGACGAAGTAACAAAGTTAACTCGCTCGCAGTTCGCTGCGGCTCTAGGAAATATCGGTTTAGTTATTCCGGCGGCGATCTTTTTCGATTTATTTTGGCAATTGATCTTCAAAGAAAATGTTATCTCCGCCGACTATGCGCTAAAGACGGTGAACTCGTTAAATCCACTAACGAGTTTGACCATTCCGCTAGCCGCATTGACGGGAGTCCTTCTTTGGGTGGCAAGTATTGCGGCCGGCTGGGTGGAAAACTGGATTGTGTATCGGCGATTACCTGAGGCGATTGCGCAAAATCAGGCGATCAAGGCTCTATTCGGACCCAAGGTAAACGCCCTCGCCTCGAGCTGGCTAGTGCGTAACGTCTCTGGTGTCGCAGGAAATCTTGCACTTGGATTTTTACTCGCGTTCAGTCCTATTTTCGGGCGGTTTTTTGGATTGCCGTTGGATGTTCGTCACGTGACGCTTTCAACTGGCGCGCTCACGTTTGCGGTTTGTTCACTTGGAATAAACGGAATAGATGCTGGTCAGCTTTTTATGGCAGCATTCGGCATACTTTTAATAGGATTGCTAAATTTCGGAGTTAGTTTTGCATTGGCGCTTTACACAGCCGTTCGCGCCCGACGTGTACGAAGTGTCTGGTTGGTGCATTTAGCCTCAATGCTGTGGGCAAAGTTCCGCTATCAGCCCTTCGATTTTATCTTACCGAAAAAAAGTAAATAGCTACTGTTTCGCTCGGTTCCACAGTGGCACTTCAGTTTGGCGGTCTCGCCATACACAGTTTACGTAGCCGGAAACACTTCAACTCTTAAATCTTATATTCTGCGCATGAAACTAAACCGGGGGTTAAGCCTCACGACAAGAACAATTTAAGGAGTTAATAGTGAAATCAATCATCAAACCACTAACAGCGATCTGCTTTTTAGCGCTGGCTAATACAAGCTATGCGCAGACATCGACTTCACCAGACACAAGTTCATCGGCGAACACTAATTCTACGGGAACTACTACTGGAAGCACGACTGGTTCAAATGGAATGGGCACGACCGCACAACAGCAAGGTACTTCTCAAAGAGATATGGAGATGACCAAAAATATTCGCCAGGAGTTAATGAAGCGTGATCTTTCAACAGCTGCGCAAAACGTGACTATCGTCACTCAAGGTGGAGTCGTCACTTTGCGCGGTGAAGTTTCATCTTCCTCAGAAAGAAGTCAGGTTTCTGAAATCGCTCGGTCAATGGCGAAAGGCGCGACCGTTCGTAACGAACTGACAACAAAACAGTAATTGATCGCGTCTTTTAACGAAACAGAAGGAGAAAAAATGAAAAAAGGGAATGCAGCAGTTTTTGGAATCTATAAAACCCGCGGTCAGGTCGAGATGGCGATTGAAAGCCTGCGCGACGCTGGCTACAGAGTTTCGGATATCTCAGTGTTGATGCCAAAATCATCAACCTCTGACGATTTAGCTCACGTGAAAGAAACCAAAGCTCCTGAGGGAGCGACCGCTGGTGCAGGCACTGGCGCGGTACTCGGTGGAGCGCTTGGATGGCTTGTAGGTGCGGGCGCCATTGCTCTGACAGGCTTTGCCCCCTTAATTGCCGCAGGTCCAATCATGGCCGCCCTTGCAGGTGCTGCCGCTGGTGGAACTGTCGGCGGAGTCACTGGCGCACTGGTCGGTTGGGGTATTCCAGAGTACGAAGCTAAACGGTTCGAAGGTCTGGTTCGTGAAGGTGGCATACTCCTCTCAGTTCATGCCGATGACAGGGAGTGGGCGAAGAAAGCCAAAGTTATTTTGGAGCAATCCGGTGCTGCAGACATCGCATCCGCTGGCGAAGAGAAAGACGGTGACATGCACCGCCCGAAAATTAAGGACAAGAAGGACACCACGGTCCGTTACTAGGAGTGCAGAATAAAAGACTGATATCGGATATCAGATACCTGATATCCGATATCAGTATGACTCAAACACTCATGCTAGAAACATAATCAAATCGGCGGTACCACCAAGAATAAATCTGATCACGAGCCCGGAGAGTCACGAGATCCAATGCCATATAAGGACTTGAATCGATCTGCGTGTCTCTGATTTCCAAGTCGCGGGATTTGATTCTCAATGCCACAAGGTATTCTTCGCCTACTCTACTGAATGAAGCCGTAATGCGAGAGCCATACGGGACACATTCAGATAATGTGATCAAGAGATCACGTGTGTGCGCTTCAAACTCATGGCAATTGTCCATATCGCCGAGATTGATAATTATATTGTCCACTTTAGGCCTCCGTTCCTTCGAAAGTGTCTTCTACATCTAAAAGATCACTAACTACTTCGATGCATTCTTTTGGGTTTAGCGGCTTCTGAATATACCTAGGGGCTTTGAGATTATTTCCCACGAGTTTAAAAAATTTCTCATGAGGAATGATACTCACGGCCAGAAACGCGGGGACCATTTCCCCAAGTCGTTGCCATAGATCTATTCCGGTGCGCTGCCCTGAAAGAAATACGTCGCTGATAACCAAGTCGAATGGCGTTCCTTGATTATGATGTTTACGAATTAAATACTCTGCCGCATCAACATTAGAAACCCACCGGTAAGTCGCATTTGGACTTACTTTCTGGATGACGTGCTTCCACAACGGCTCTGCCGTTACGTCATCCTCAACAATGAGTATCCTTTGCCGATATGGCTGTGAATGCACCTCCACAGCCCGGTGCTGATCAACCAGATACATATGCCCCCCCTTTGACTTTAAATAGATTACGCTATAGTCATTGTGAGAGTTTGAAGCTGATGTTGAGATTTATTCACATCTGTTTGCTCGTCTGATCACAGAAGTTCGAGGAGTATGAAGACTATGGCAGAGATCTTATGTGTTGAAGACAGTCAGGAATTCCAAATATTAATCGCGAAAGCGTTGCAGGGCCACTCCGTCAAGATGGCGGCGACTTTACGGGAAGCAACGACAATTGTTGAGAAGCAGCCATTCGATTTGGTTGTACTCGACCTCGCATTGCCCGACGGGAACGGCATTCAATTTCTCGAGCACCTAAATGGTACGCCGGAAAAGTCACAACTGCCTGTCTTCGTACTCACAAGCAGTGACGAGCTCTCCAATAAAATCGCGGCATTTTCTATCGGGGTTGAAGACTATATATGCAAGCCGTTCAACGCTCTTGAGTTTAAAGCCCGAGTTGATGCTAAACTTCGCAAAGTAAAAGCGCTTCAGCAAAAAGTAGATCAAATCGAAGTGGGCGATCTATCTATATCTGTACCCGGGCAGAGAGTGTTCGTCCGCAATTCCCAGTCAGAAAAGCCGATTGATCTTACGTCACTTGAATTTAGAATTTTACGTCTACTCGCAGGCCGGCCGGATTGTTTGTTCACGCGTGAGCAATTGATTGATCAAATCTGGGGTGTGGGGACTTATATTTCAGACCGCACTGTCGACACTCACATTAGCCGCTTACGAAAAAAGCTGCTGAACTCTTCAGTACGTATCGATACTGTATTTGGTGAAGGCTATAGGCTCTTATCCAAGTAGGCTTTTAGGCTGTTGATCAAGAATAGAGAGGACGGAGTTAACTTCGTCCATCCAATCCATTAAATCCTGGTCCATATCTGAATTGGCAAGGTTGTCTGAGAGATTCTGTTCAATCTTCTGATTGAGTCCACCAAATTTTTTGAAACCCAACAGCAAGCTAGAAGATCGCGTTTTGTGAGCAATTTGCTTTATTTTCGCGTAATCTTTCGCCACCGCCGCCCGTTTCCACTCCTCTGCCGAATCGGCGAGAGCATTTCTGAATGACTGCCAAATCAAATCGGCCGTCACATCGTCAGTGTCATCCACCAACTTCGTGTAAAAATGTTTATCCCATATTTGCGCCATAGGGGGCACCGGTTTGGCTTTGGAGAAAGTGGTAAATAATCCCATAAGGAAAACATTAGCCGGGAGTCAGCGGCGAAACAAAGGCTTGCAGCAAAATTCTGCATCGCAGGTAAAGCTTATAAGAATTTGCAACATATCTGGTGTTATTGTTTGGTAAATATGCCGCAGATATTTGGAACAAAGGAAATAATGGAGCATTCAAGTTTAACGAGCGGGTTCCTGCCAAACGGACATTGCTATCTTTGGCGCCCGGACATTTTATGGCTCCATGTCATTTCGGATTCTCTTATGGTTGCTGCTTATTTCGCAGTTCTAATCACGATGCTCATTGCATTGCGATCGGTTCAAAATCTTCCTTATCGATGGGCCTTCGTGATGTTCGCGGCATTTATTATTCTTAGTGGCATGACCCACGTGGCTTCAATCGTCGCCATTTGGGAGCCGATTTATTATATAGAGGGTTATCTTAAGGCGTTAACTGGAGCGATATCAGTAACTGCGGCGGTGTTGCTAATCCCTACTTTACCGCGGGCCCTGGGCGCGGTCTTAAACGAGTTTTCAAGGAATTCTGGAAATGCGAAATTATAGGGACGAAGTGCCGAATGCCGAATTCGGAACTCAAGGAACATTGAAGGACTACTATTATCTGACTTTAATATTAGGTTTCGGTTTGCTTGTGTCCATCGGTGTCTTCGTGTCCGTTGCCCAGCTAAAGTATTCTTCAATAAAGCAGGAGTTCGAAATTGAAGCCGCCCTCACCTCGAGTGGGCTCGACCTCGTGTTTTCAAATCAGCTGCACCGGATTGAGAATTTAGAATCAGAACTAAGCCATTCTCGATTTCTTGACGGAAAAATCAGCCCGCGGTTAAGAGATGAGCTTAATCGCACTGACTTTAACCGCCTGGTTTTCGTAAATTTGAACCCAGCAAATCAAGAGATTGAAAAAGTATGGGAATATGAAAGTCAGCCGGAGGCGGTGGCGCGTGACTTTGATTTCCGCAGGGCGAAGTCCTTGCGGGAAAGCTTAAGTCGTTTGAACTCCGCGAAAGAAAAATTCACTGTAGCTTTTTTCATGGGCCCTAGAGGCACCGAGTTCGCTTTAGTTTGGAAGTACCTCGGAGCAAATGACAAATTCCTTATCGCTTTTCTTGACGCTGATTATTTTATGGGGAGGGAGGCAAAGCTAGGTCAATATCTGATAATCGAGCAGGCGATGTTCGGTGGGTCGGAATATTATTTGCTTGCGCAAGGGGATGGAGAGAGTAGGCCGTTACGGCCACTGACCAGCAAAGAAATCATGAATCTTCGCGTGCGCAGTTCGTTTCAAGCTGAAAAAGAGATTCCAGCTCTTGGCGGCGCAATTCGGGTTCAAATTTTAAAGCATCACAGTCTATTTAGCGACCTCGCGTGGCCCGTTGGGACGATGCTTGGGTGTCTCACAATCACGGGTTTAATCGCGTTTTTGGTGTTCAGTTTGATCAACCAAAATATCGAAGTTCATAAACAGGTGGTGCAAAAGACCCGGGATCTTGAAGCCGAATCGCGCAAGGCCCGCGATGCGGCGAACGCGAAGACGCGATTTTTGGCAAACGTCAGCCATGAAGTAAGAACTCCGCTCAATCTTATTTTGGGGATGGCGGATTTGCTGCGAGAAACTTCGCTTAACAAAGAGCAGTCGCGCTTCGTCGATAATTTCAGTCGTGCCGGCAATCACTTGCTGCGCCTGATCGGCGATATACTAGATGTTGCCCGAATGGATTCAGATGGGATTAAAATTTTCCCGGATCGCGTACAGATTCTAAAGTTCTTCGAAGAGCTCGTGGAATTTGTGGCTCCAAGTTGTTTAATGAAAAACATAAGCGTAAATCTTTACGTCGATCCCCAGTTGCCGCGCGAGGCGTTCTTCGATCCTGGACGCGTGAAGCAGATTGTTTTGAACCTTTTTAACAATTCATTGAAGTTCACCGATTCCGGGGCGATCTCGATTGAAGTTAAGTACCATGTGGATAAAGATGGTGCAGGTAAGCCGGGAATCTGTTTGTCAGTTACCGACACGGGCATCGGAATTCCCAGCAATCACATTCAAGATATTTTTAAAGAGTTCTATCAAGTCGACGCGTCGGCGACCCGCAGCAAAGGTGGTGCAGGTCTAGGGCTTTCCATCGTCCGCGCCATTGTGGATAAACTTGCGGGAACTATCCAAGTGCATTCGGAAGTGAATGTCGGAACAAATATTTCTATTTATTTGCCAATGGACTTTTCAACTTCTCAACGAATCGCGGACCTGGTGTCCTGGAGCGGCAAGCGACCTGGCCGGGTTGGACTGCTTTATGCGGATGAAAAACTTTGCGTTGAAACTTTCCGTTGGATTTCTGAATTAGGAATCCATGTGGAATCAATGCCACTGTCGCTCGCCAACTTGAAACTGGCGAGAGAGCGTCTCCAGGATTGCGACTACATCTTCATCGAGCTGTCGCCAGAAACGCAGTTAAATTGGTATCGCGTTTTAAAAGAAAATCTGCCCACGACCACGAACTTGGTCGTCATCACGAGAGGACATATAGAAGTAGGCCTTGCGAAAAGCTTCGCCCAGAATTGGCGGTACGCGGCTATTTCAATCCCGGTCCTTCCGTCACAAATGATCTCAGCTATGGGAGGGTCTATGCGACCCGCACTGAATCAGGTTGTACCGTGGATTGCAGACCAGGTGCCAGCCGCTATTAGTGTACCGGATTTCTTCAAAGTCTTAATCGTTGAAGACGATTACGATAACCGCCTTTTAATTGAAGCCTATATGGCAAAACAATCTTTCCGTTATGAGTTCGCGGTGAACGGGAAAGATGCACTCGCCGCCGTCGCGGCTGATCGCCCATCTTTGATCATAACCGATCTTCAAATGCCGGTGATGGATGGCTTCACCTTTATCGAAGAAATGCGACGAAATGATGCCATCAATGTGCGTGTGCCCTGCCCGATCTTCATTCTCACCGCGGATGCTCAGGATGAAACAGTGCGAATGGCCAAGGCTCTTGGGGTAGAAAAAATTATCAACAAGCCTGTGCGAAAAAAGGACTTTATTGCGGCTTTAAAAGAGTGTGCCCAGTCCTACACCGAAGGGCTCCCTTCAGAACCGCCCTTACCCCCAAATCACATATATTTGACTTGAAGGTAGGCTTTAGTCGGGGATGAGTCTATCCGACAAGTACTAGGTCTAGGGGGACATTAAAAAAGTGAGCCGACAAGCATTTATCATCGTGATTCTCGTCCTTAGCTCTCTTGTCTTGTTCTATCAAAACTTCACCTACCTGCCTTAATTCTGTGGTAACTACGTGACCGGAACTGTGGACTGTCTTGGCCAGCGGCGAGCAATTGCCAATGGGCGAGGAAAGTCCGGACTCCATAGGGTAGCGCAGGGGGTAACGCCCCTCCAGTCGCCTTTAAAAAGCGATTGAGGAACAGTGGAACAGAGAGAATGTCCAGGGCATTGATCTCTTGGCCGGGAACGGGAGGCCATGAGGGAGTCGCTGGAGTGAAAACAGCCAAACTCTGCGCGGAGCAAGATCAAATAGGAAGTCGTTTGAGTGGGACCCCCATGAAGACTTCGGGTAGATCGCTTGAGGGGCATAGCAATGTGCTTCCTAGAGGAATGACAGTCGCTTGGTTTGCGACATTTTGGGTGAGAGCCCGAGAATCGGTGAGCGAACCAATGCACAGAATCCGGCTTACAGCAGTTCTGATTCCGGTATTTGTGGGGCTAGGCAGAGATGCCTGGCCCCATCTCTTTGTACCGGTTAACCTTTCTGTTGAAGTTTTATTCGCGCTATTAACCTAAACACCTTACGTTGAGGCAGTCCGTTATGAGACGGCCAACTCATTGGAAGGTGACAGTATTCAGCACTGTGTTTCTTCGAGACATGGTTATGAATTTGCAAAGTTAAGGTGTAGGCCGGGGGGCTAAATGCAATCTCAAAAAAATACGCTTTACGTTGCAGTGATCTTATTCTGTTTATCTCTTTGCGCTTGCAGCAGCGGTTCTGGTGGTGCTGGCGGCGGCAGTGGAGAAGGCACAAGTGTAATCGCTAGATCCACTTGGAGTTGCAACGATACGGCTAAAGCCCTCTGTCAGGAGTTTGTGACAACCGACTCGATGACCCTCGATCATTATGAAAAAAGGTGCGCGCTGGAACGCGCGGTCTGGACGCAATCGAATTGCCCGGTAAGTTCCACGTTTATTGGTAAATGCGAAGAGGTATTGGGGCCGGACGACATTACGACGTCATTCCATTATCAGACGAGTTCTCAGACAAAAACCCCTACTCGCTTAAAAGACGACTGCGAATTCTTCGGCGACACTTGGACTAGCGCTAACTAGACGCCTATTAGTCAGGTGTTTGACCAATAGACACATGTAAACCCTGACATAGGTTGCCTAGTGTCTCCGCGGATAGTGTTAACAGGGCGGCCGAGAGGTGGAGTCATCCTTGCTACTTAAAGAAGTATGAAGGGTGGCCCGCTTAGACTTGTTGTTTTAATTATTGTAATCTTACCGTCGCTTTCCTTTGCAAACCAGGCGGAGATTCTTCGTTGTGCTGCGGAACTTAAAGCGATTCATCCGGATGGATTTGGCGCTGGGATTTTTCACATCAATGGTTTGGTTCTAGGGTCAGCCAGATTGCCAGGTGCGAATGGCCAGTCGCAAGCCGTTCTGTTCGTCAGTAATTTGCGCGTGTCGAAAGCATTTGCTCTGGGAAAATCAATAACTCGCCTTCGCGTTCAATTTCCCAATCCCGATCCCCGTCAGGAAGATCAAACCCATTTTATTCAGTATTCCCATTCCGATATTTATGGATCAAAAATTGGTGAGGCTTATGTCGATATAACTCTGCCAGGCGGCGCCGCGCCGTCAGATTATTTGGCAGCAAAGCCTATAGTCATGAGTGAATTGGCCGTTCGGGGCCATATTCTGCAATTGATCGCCGACGAATTATCGCGAATGTCGCGATTGCATCTGAGGGGCAAACTTAGTCGCGCCGATTTGCTTGCGGGAAATCTTTCACTTTGCAAAGGCTTAAAGACGGATGATTCAAAGCTTTCCCGGTGGCTCGATTCCCAAGTCGCTGAACTAGAGGTCGCAAGCACGCCAGTAAGGATTTTCAACCGAATCCCTGCAGGCCAGTAAGAAAGGTACCACATGACATTCTGCAACTCGGTGAGTTGCAGAATGTCATGTGGTACGTTTTTGAGCCCAGACGACGAGTTCGGCGCCTTGGCGTTTTTCGACGGAGTGGCGCCAGCGGGTCCAATAGCGGAAATTGAAGCCGCCGCGAAGGTGCTCGCGGATTTCCCATTCGGTGGCGCCCCAGGGCGGGCCTTTGCGTTTGTCGCGCACCCAGAAAATGCCGAGCAAGTGGCCGCCTTCGTCCAAGACTTGGCGCCAGACTTTAACTAAATCACTGCGCTTCTCAGGTGGAATTGCACAAAGTAGAGTGTGCTCGACGACAATATCAAAATGATGAGTGAATTCTGGGGGGAGTTTAAAAACATCTGCTTCGACGAATTTCAAATCTTTTACGTCGCCATAGTTTTTCTGAGAGGTATCAATCGCGACCGGGCTAAAATCGACGCCGGTTACGATGTGACCGGCGCGTGCGAGAAAAGCAGCATCGTGCCCACTGCCACAACCAAGCACGAGAATTCTCGCGCGAGGGATTTTAATCTGCGGCAGGATCTCTGGAAAGACAGGTGACTCTTTGCCCAGCTCCCATCCTGCGTTCTCGGTGCCAAATCGTTCTGACCAAAATTCGTGAGCTCTAGATTCTGGAAAGGGCTCAAGCCATGGGCCCAAAACGTAGCGCTCGCCGTTTACGATCAGCGCGTCGTCATCATACTCATCAACAATATTAAAAAGTTCGGCTTGAGCGGGCCGTGATAGCACAAAAGGAATGCCTCTGTCCGTGCGGCCGTGAAAACGGTCCCATTCATCCACGACGAGCGACGAAATGTTTAGCGGGACTTCATAGCCATAAGGAAAGCGTAAGACAAAATCATTTCCGCTCCGGCCGACCATTGATGCAACCATAGGCTCGTCGAAAGCTTCGATCGCCACCGTCTGCCCATCAGTATCAACAAAAAAGCGGCCCCGTTCGTCTTCGCGAATGTTGGCGAGCAACTCCTGACAGTATTCTTCGTCATTCAGCCGAACTCCTTCACTGACCCAGTAACCTTCGGAGTCGACTTGAATGTAACGCTGAAATGGTAATGACACTTAGCCTCCTGACGGAGTGCCGTCTCCCGGAGAGACTTTCATCGGATCATGGAAATCGACGTGATTATTTAAGATCACGAGCTCATCAAAGCTCCATTCAAGGCTGTCACTGGTTTCCTTTGCACGATTAAGAACCGCGTACCCTTGAATCGACACGCGGGCTGCGCCGACTTGATCGTTTGAATCTTCAAAAGAATAAGTGAAGGTGGCCTTTACTTTGTTATCGTCCATCGACTCGGTCCAAAATTTTTCAAAGCGCAGGTTCTGGGAATTAGGGAGATTTTGTTGAATGTAATCGGAGATGATTCGCTTAAGCTCATCTTGAATGCTGACATGTACTTGTTCAGAGATAGGGCGATCATGGGTAACTAGGCCCCAGGTCCAATACATTGCGGCGAGAAAGAGGATTGTACTTAGGTATTTCATGTGGTGCATCCTAACTCACAGGAGAAGCTTATGAAAGGACTTGATTGGAGAGGTTTACGCAAATTTCCGGAGGCTTTAGCCCACCGACTTGAAGCTATTCATCCAACACTGGGCAAGCAGGTTTTAAACTACGCGTCACGAGTAACCGACCCAGCGCTTTTATTGAATTCCTTTTCGCTTTTAGAGTGGACGGATGAGCGCGTGGGCTTGCAGTTAACGCCCTCAGGGCTCGGGCCCGTAATTAGCGCCGCTGAATTTATGATCAAAAGTTTAGTGGGGCGACATGTCTATCAAGCTCAAGACGGCCTTTATTTTAAAAAGGCGCAAGTAGAAATCATCGCAGGCGTGAATCGGCCGCTTATTCTTCGGCTAGAGCTCGTAGGATTGGAGCGCGAAGCCTGGATTCGGGAAGCCCAACATAAAGGCTCCGGCGCGAAAGAAATATTAATCGGTGTTTGGTCCGATCAGGAGCTTCGCTTAGGCGAGATCGTGGTCGAAGCGAGCCTAAGCTATCAACCGCTCTTGCCGGGTCAACCCTAGCTCGAGTACAACTTTAGGAATTATGAACAGCCTTGATTCAAATATAAGTCCGCAGTCCGCGACGTTTCGTGAAAATCACCAGGCGATGATGAATCTGGTTGGCCATTGGCGCGAGCAAAGCCAAAAAATTTTCGCCGGTGGCGGTGACGACGCCGTCGCCCGCCATAAATCGCGTGGCAAACTTACTGCTCGTGAACGCATACAAAGTCTAATTGATCCGGGGTCACAGTTTTTGGAATTGTCGCCGCTTGCGGCCTTTGAAATGTACAACGGCGAAGCACCGGGTGCCGGCATTGTCACCGGCCTAGGAGTTGTTGAGGGTGTTGAGTGTGTCATCGTGGCCAACGATGCGACCGTTAAGGGAGGAACTTACTATCCCATGACGGTAAAGAAGCATCTGCGCGCGCAAGAAATCGCGCTTGAGAACGGGCTGCCTTGTATTTACCTTGTCGATAGCGGGGGCGCCTATTTGCCGTTGCAAGCCGAAGTTTTTCCCGACCGCGATCATTTTGGACGGATTTTTTATAATCAAGCTCGCTTGTCTGCTGAAGGCGTAGCTCAGATCGCGATTGTGATGGGATCCTGCACAGCTGGCGGCGCATACGTTCCCGCGATGAGCGATGAAAACGTCATCGTCAAAGGGAACGGCACGATTTTTTTGGGCGGGCCGCCACTGGTAAAAGCCGCAACCGGTGAAGAGGTGGATCCTCAATCTCTTGGTGGGGCCGCAGTCCATTGTGAAGTGAGTGGCGTCACGGATCATTTCGCGGAAGATGACCAGGAAGCATTGGCGATCGCGCGCCGAATCGTCGCAAATCTAAATCGTAAGAAAGAGATTCCTGTCAAAATGGCGCCCATCGAAGAGCCTGCGTTTGACGTCAAGGAACTTTACGGCATTATTCCAAAAGATTCGCGAATTCCCTACGACGTGAGAGAAGTCATCGCGCGACTAATTGATGGTAGCCGCTTTCATGAATTTAAAGAAAACTATGGCACCACACTAGTGACAGGCTTTGCGCATCTTTGGGGATTTCCGATTGGAATCGTCGCCAATAACGGTGTGCTCTTTAGTGAAAGTGCGCTTAAAGCCGCGCATTTTGTAGAACTCTGTGATCAACGTGGCATCCCGCTTTTGTTTTTACAAAACATCACAGGCTTCATGGTCGGCAAGAAGTATGAGAATGAGGGCATTGCCAAGCACGGCGCTAAAATGGTGATGGCAGTCAGTAATGCCCATGTGCCGAAGTTCACCGTGATCATCGGTGGCTCCTATGGTGCTGGAAATTACGGAATGTGTGGTCGGGCATATCAGCCGCGATTTTTATGGATGTGGCCGAACGCAAAAATTTCTGTGATGGGCGGCGAGCAGGCCGCGAATGTTTTATTAACGGTCAAAATGGATCAGCTTGCGGCGAGTGGAAAGACAATGTCGCCAACGGAGCAAGCGGATTTCAAACGACCAACAGTCGAAAAATACGAAAAAGAAGGTTCTGCTTATTACTCTTCAGCCCGGCTTTGGGACGATGGGATCATTGATCCGGCCGACACGCGCAAAGTTTTAGCATTGGCTTTAAGTGCCAGTTGCAATCGTCCTTGGGGAGAGAAAACCAAGGGCGTCTTCAGAATGTAACGGAGTTTAAAGTGAAGCATCTGTCGATCAAAGAGGAAAAAGGTGTTTGCACGGTGATGCTTAATCGCCCGGATAAACACAATGCTTTTCATCCTGAGATGATCGCGGAACTTACGGAAGTATTTTATAAATTGGAGAAAAACCCAACCGCTCGAGTGGTTGTCCTTCGCGGCGCGGGGAAATCGTTTTCCGCCGGTGGAGACCTAGAGTGGATGCGGTCCATGGTGGCTTACTCCTACGAAGAGAACGTTCAAGACGCGCAAAAGCTCTTCGACATGTTTCAAACCATTAGTGATTGCACCCTGCCGATTATGGGAGTGGTTCATGGCAATGTCATAGGCGGTGGCCTCGGTCTTGTCGCAGTTTGTGACATCGTTGCTGCGGAGGCAAAGACGCAGTTCTCATTCAGCGAAGCTAGGATTGGTATCGCTCCGGCAGTTATTAGTCCTTTTGTTTTAAGAAAAATCAGTCAAGGGCATGGCAGACCGCTAATGCTTACGGCAAAAATGTTTGGCACAGCAGAAGCTTTAAATGTAGGTCTCGTGCATTTTTCGGGCGATGAAAAGTCTGTGGACCAATATGTGGACAACACCGTTAAGCAGTTTATGGAATGTGCGCCCGAAGCTGTGCGGGAAGCAAAGCGTTTGATGAATTTTATTTCGTCTCATCCCTGGTCACATCACCGAGAGCGCGCGGCGCAAGTAATTTCTGAACGGCGAGTAAGTGCTGAAGGACAAGAGGGCTTGAAAGCGTTTTTAGAAAAGCGCACGCCTCACTGGAAAGCAAAATCAACATGAGCAAACGCCGCGCTATTGAAAAGGTCGCGATTGCAAACCGTGGTGAAGTGGCGGTCCGAATTATCCGCGCCTGCCAAGAGCTGGGAATTGAAACCGTGCTGCTGCATTCTGAAGCGGACGCAGGTTCCATGGCCGCACGCCTAGCCGATGAGACTTTGGAGATTGGTCCGGCTCCCGTGAACGAGAGTTATTTAAATATATTAGCAAACATTCAAGGCGCCCTGGCCAAAGGTGCTGATGCGATTCATCCTGGTTTTGGCTTTCTTTCTGAAAACGCGGACTTCGCCGAAGCCTGCGCGGACAATAGTTTAGTATTCATCGGCCCCTCAGCGCGGGCGATTCGATTATTCGGCGATAAAATTTCCGCAAAGAGATTAGTGATCGCAGCCGGTGGTTCGACTGTACCTGGGTTTGATGGAGACGATCAGAGTATTGAAAACTTAAAAGTCCATGCGGCTAAAATCGGTTACCCAGTGATTGTAAAGGCAACCGCCGGTGGCGGTGGGCGCGGACTTAAAGTCATCACTTCTGATCAAGATGCGAAGCAACAAATTGAATCTGCTCAGCGAGAAGGCGAGTCGGCCTTCGGGTCAAGAAAAGTTTTTTTAGAAAAATATCTGAACGATGCCAAACATATCGAGGTGCAGATTTTTGGGGACGCTGGGGGAAAGATTCATTCTCTCGGGATTCGCGAGTGTTCTGTACAAAGAAGGCATCAGAAAATTATTGAAGAATCTCCGGCCGCGGACCTGTCGCCCGGATTAGCGGAAGAAATTATTGCTGCGGCTGTCGCAATCGGCACTCTAGCCAAATATGAAAATGCCGGCACGGTAGAGTTTTTGGTTCAGGACGGAAAATTTTATTTCCTCGAGATGAACACTAGACTTCAAGTTGAGCATCCTGTGACTGAATTGGTTTACGGGATTGACCTTGTTAAGGCACAGTTACTGACTGCGCAAAGGCAAGCTCTCCCTTGGACGGAGCTGTGGCCGCGGGGACACGCAGTCGAGTGCCGGTTGTACGCAGAGAATCCTTACCTCGGCGGCATTCCAAGCACTGGAGAAGTGACGGGTTGCCTTTGGCCCCAAGGACCGGGGCGGCGATTTGACAGTGGGATCGAGCAGGGCGATGTGGTTTCGTCAAATTATGATTCTATGATCGCCAAAGTGATCGTTTGGGATGAGACCAGAGCGCGCGCGATTGCGAAGATGAAGCGCACGCTTAAAGATACGGTCGTGTTCGGTGTGCATACCAATATTCCGCTCCTTCTCGAAATTTTATCGCAGCCGGAATTTGAATTGGGAACGATGACGACGCAATTCTTTGGCACCCGTTTCCCGGGCGCACTAGAGGCAGCCACCCTGACGCGATCAGAGACCCAAGCGCTTGAAAAGCTGCGCTCCCAAGTGGCGGTTAGTGGTGATTTTCAAGGGTCCTTTCAACCTAATCCGTGGACCCACAGCTGGAGATAAAGGCGAGATGCATTCATTAACGGTTGAAATCGACGGCAAGCGCGAGCGAATCTGGGTGCAGAAATCGAAGGGCACATTGTGGGTTCATATTCGCGGCCGCACATTGGTGCTCAGTGAAGAAGAGGGGCGCGGCCGTAAATCCCGCGCAGGTGGAGCGAGCAGCCATCCGGGAAAAATTCTAGCGCCTATGCCCGGTAAAGTGACGAAAGTCTCCGTTACGGCGTCAGCGAAAGTCATAAAAGGGCAGCCACTGGTGATACTGGAAGCTATGAAAATGGAATATACTCTTACCGCGGATATTGATGGACTGGTTTCAACGATTCAATGTCGGCCCGGGGATCAAGTGAGCCTTGGTCAATTGCTTGTACAACTTGAAGCGGAACCGAAGCCATGAAGGTACAAATCATTGAGGTTGGGCCAAGAGACGGCTTACAAAATGAGCCTACTCGCCTAAGCCTGGAGCAGCGCGCTTGGCTAGTAACTGAACTTGCGAGGGCTGGACATACAAGAATCGAAATGGGAGCTTTCGTTTCGGCTAAGTGGGTTCCGCAAATGGAAAACTCAGGGTTCCTCTTTAAACAGCTCAAGGAAAATACGAAGGACTTTAAAAAAGTACGGCTTTCCGCTTTAGTTCCGAACGCCCAAGGAATGACGGATGCGCTGAACGCAGGAGTGACGGAAGTCGCGGTTTTTGGCGCTTGTTCGGAGACTTTTTCGCGGAAAAATATTAATTGTTCGATTGAGGATGGTTTCCAACGCTTTTCCGAAGTGATCAAGATGGCCCGACCTCAAAAAATCAAAGTGCGGGGTTACCTAAGTACAGTCTTTGGCTGCCCGTACGAGGGCCCGGTTTCCCTTAAACGAGTGATTCAACTGGTTGAGCGGATGTTGGATTTGGGCGTTTTTGAAGTTTCAATTGGTGACACGATCGGTGTGGCGACGCCGAAACAAGTTAAACTGCTTTTGAAATCGCTCAACAAAACTGTAAGTTTAAAAAAACTGGCGATGCATTTCCATGATACTAGGGGCACAGCATTAGTGAATGTTTTAGCGAGCCTCGATGCAGGAGTACGGCAGTTTGACTCGAGCGTTGGCGGACTTGGCGGTTGTCCCTATGCCAGAGGAGCAAGTGGCAATTTGGCCACCGAAGATTTAATTTATTTATTAACCGGAATGGGAATCTCCACCGGCGTTAAGTTGGAAAATCTGCTCGCAATGCGGGAGCGACTGGAGTCTTTTATAGGTCGAAAACTTCCTGGGCGCATGATGCAAGCAGGCCTGCCGAAGGCCGGAATTCTTCCTCGCCTGGCATAGGCGTTGCTCTCTATCAATTCGGGTTTTGACTGGGGAGTTTTTTTGTCCCAACCTTCGACTCGTCAATTTGGGTTTATAGTAGCTCAGGTCATCGCTGTGGTGGCCCTGATGTTTGCGACCTACTTTCTTCACCGCGTGGCGGAATTCAGCGCTGTTTGCTTTAAGTCTCAAATTGTTGACAGGCTTGTACTCTTTTCAGAGAAAGCCGCACTTCCCCATTGCAATCAAAACTGGGGGTGGAGTGGCAATTGGAGGCAGATTCCCGATCATTGGTCTCTTCATTGGCCTAGAGTAGCGGCAAAAGCCGAGCGCTTAACCGAAGTTTGGCCTCTCCCGCCGACGCTGTTTAAGGTGGTGGTTGTAACTGAAGAGCCCTTTATTTCCGATCGTGACGGCGCGCAGTTGATTGTCGGCGGAGTGGTGGCGCACGGGGCACAAACCTGGCTAAAGGAGCTGATCAAAGCGTGGGTAGAAGTCACCACTATGGATCTGCTACCGCTAGAGCACGCTATTTTGAGCGATTTTCTCGCGGCTGTGGCCGAGGGCTCGTTTAGTTTAGAAGGGCTCGGCGGAGTCACCAAACCTGGGACGCAAATCAATTGGAATTCAAGCGCGATTCGGCCTGATGAATACTGCACTTCGCCGTGGCGGGATGCCCGAGATTACGACTTTTGTTTAGTCGATTATCCGGGAGAGGTGGGGCGGCTCAGGGGGCTAAAATCTCTTTTTGCCCGTGCCCTTTGGGACTTCTATAATCAGGCCGATTGGAATGAGCAGCGGGCCCTCTGGCGTTGGCTTAGAAGCGACGTCGCATTGGGGAAGGCGCCTTTTATTAAACTTGAAGGTCGGCCGCTTCCAGGAATTGACCGGCTTAACCTAACATTGGTCATGTGGTCGAAAAAGATTTTTCGCACGCCCGAGCGCCAAGCGCGCGCGATGTACGTCGTTAAGGCCCGTCTGAAATTGAATTTAGCCGCCAGTCCCTATGTGATCATCGAGGCAAACAAAAAGCTGGAAAAGCGATCTCACGAGATTCAGAGTTTGGTCCGCATCAACGGTGAGCTTGAGTGGTGGTCCAGTGGGGAGAGAATGAAATCCTTCGATCCCAGAGTGATTCCACTTCACCTGGTGAAAATTGGATGCGATCTTCCAACGGTCGGTGCGCTTTCAAACGTCGCCCGAAAAACCGTATTATTTATTAAAAGTTGCCACCCAGAAAATCTAACGGGTTGGGATAGTTTGGCCGAACATGATTTCAAAACTTTTATTGCCGCCAATCCAGAAGCAGGAATTCTCTGGGTGAATGTCCAGGGCCTTAAGGACGCAGTCGAATCCAACATGGTCAGCAATTCAGCGCGAGTGACCCTAAAGCGGCTTAGGCGCTGGAGCCAGTGGCAGGAAGACGCTTGGGACAAAGCCTCTTTGGCATTTAAGCCCCGGGCGGCCATTGATTTGGTGCTTTCACACCGCGCGACGCGAGATCTGCTTTGACCCCCGTCACCTGGGGCGAGTATGAAGAAGCCTATGCCTGTTTTACGGAAGCAGAAACCTGTTTTGTCCATCGTTTGGGTCATCATGGCCGTGATGGTTTCTTTCGGCCTTTATTACGGAATTAAGTGGGGCTTAAAGCCGAAACCTATCCCCGTTATGAATCCCTCTAAATTCGAATCCTTGGAGCAGGTCGGCGCGGTGGTCTACCGCCGCTTAAGGCAAGCTCTTCGCCAAGAAAAAATCGTGGTGATCGGGAGCGCTCCCTGGCTGCGGGAATACGATCGATTATGGAATGGTTTTGTGGCCGCTGCTCGTGAAGACAAATGGCAAATTCAGGTGATTTTTGAAGATCCATCCCTAAGACCGATCAAAGAATTTTCCGACTTGTCCAGGCGACCGCTTTCGTGGCCAACGCCTGCCCCGGAGATGATCGAGGATTTAAAAAAGAGCGTCCAGTACGGACATTTGATTTTGGTCCATACAACTTTTAATCACTCGGGCCATCGGGGACAGAATTCTCTGGTGAAGGAACTGGAAACCGCGTTTAAACGGCCACTCATGGCGTTTACAATGATGAGCCTGGCAACCACGGCCGAAGAGCTTGATGCTATTCAGCCGCCTTGCGAGAACGAAACAGCTCCAAGCAATACTCGCGAGTATGGGCCCTGTGCTGCGGCCAAGATGTCACGGCGCTATTTACGAAAGCATTTGGACCCACTGAGCTTTTGGGCTGCAGTCGATCGCCACGGACTAAAAGATTATTTCATTTACGTGCATGAGCCGGCAGTAAACATCTCAGCGGATGAGATCTCTCCCGATGTGCCCGCTCCCGTAGAAATTGACGCAAAAGAAATTGATAATTGAAACTCGCGACTAAAGATTTTCCGCGCCGCCGATTTCGTGTGGCATTGGTCGTTTAGGGGCGCGAAAATATGTGCGTGGGGAAATTTCTAGCACATCGCTTAACTTCGACATGTAAATGCAAGCAAAGCGCTCGACTTGATAAGCAAAAAAGCTCTCTTCAATGCCGACGCGCATGACTTCGCCCCAATAAATGTTAAACATTTTTTGTTGGGACTGAATGAGTGGGGAAATCTTTCGATCGATGTCGGCGATTTCTCCAAGCAGGCGCTCAATCTCTTGTGAGAGATTAGCCTCGCCGAATTCGATTTTGCGCGAAATAAGCTCGTCGATTTTGCGTTCAAGGGGAACCTTTTGTTCCATGTATGAATTGATGTGGGTCACGATGCTTGCCGCCTTGTTGTTTTTGTCGATCTCTTCCCCGAGCTCTTCAACCACTAAAGCTGTTCGCCAGTTGCAATCTTTTTTCAAGCGCACAATATCGCCGTAAATATGGTCGCCGATGTATAAAATCTCGTCACCATTCAATTTCAAATCGTTCGTGAATAATGAAGCGCACCCGCCCTGGTAAATTCCCTTTACCAGGGGAAGTTCCTGATTTGTCATAGTGCCATCCACTGGATTGATCTTTAGGAACTTGAGTTTGTCGAAGAAGAAGCGGGGCTTCTGCGCTGAAGTAATGACGAATTCAAAAAGGTCAGACCAGTGTTTGTGCTCTTTTAAGAACGGATTTATCGCATAATCTAACAGGAGCTTGGAATACTCATAATCAGAATTAGTTAGTACGAAAATTTTCTTACCGTGCTTTACGAACCGCTCAAGGCCCTGCACAGTTTCTGGATCTTTGATAATAAAGTCATCAAGGCGGTCCCGCACTTGATCCTTAAGGCTGCCGTCGCGGTGAGCCCGGTCAAGAACTTCATTTAAGTCGTTAGCAATGATTTGAAACTCAGGAAGAGTTGTCGCCTCTGTAGTTTTCTTTAACTCCACTAGCTGCATGAACAAGCCAGCATAGGCGATTGAAAAACTAGTATCTACTTTGTCGTAATCAGGATCGCTCAAGTCGACGTACTTAGACTTATAGACCTTTCGGAGGTTTCTAAAATCAAGGGCATGCAAACCATGAAAACAAACTCGGATTGCGGAATAGCGCGAAAGCTTTAGCGCATTTCCACGGTGCTTATCGATCACAAGGCCCCTTATGGCGCGATCATAGGAGAATTTCAGGCCCAAAATCGTAGACGGATAGTTTTTTTCCTTCACTAATTTTTCAAGCATTACGGAGTGAGCAAGCGCTTCAAAATTACCTGATTTGTAGCGGATCAAAGTGTGATCCATGTCGAGGCCGATATAATTAATGCGCTTAAGATTTAACGTGCGGTTAACGAATACATGTCCCATTTGAGGCATCATATGCACTCCCGTCCCATTCTGCAACACCGACTGTTCCAGGCTGGGTCTAAAGCGGGTTTCCACTCACAGGTACCTATTTGGCACTGTTATCATTGAAGAACTGAAGTTGTAGGAGGTGGTACGTTGTCAGACACAATTCAGGCAGTTAAAGCTCATATTCTTGTCATCGAGGATGAGGAAAGCCTCAGATACATGCTGGAAAGCAAGTTGATGGCGGTTGGTTACACGGTCAGCGTCGCAGCGACTGGAAAACACGCCCTTCAGAAGTTTCGCAGCGGCCAAAAATACGATCTTATTCTTTGCGATCTAAAAATGCCCAATATGTCGGGCTTGGACCTTTATCGCCAGTTCAAAGATCTGGGCGGCGGCGTACCGTTTGTGATTATCACAGGATATCCGGAGCGAGCTAAGATCATGGAGGCGATTCAACTCGGAGTCCAGGACGTGATCTTAAAGCCGGTTAAACATATTGAGCTTCTAGAGCGGATTAAAGGCTTCCTGAGTGGCACAGCCCCAGCCCCTATGTAGGGGTCGAACTGCCCACCAAAAGTTAGCCCGTGTCCTTCTTCCCATAGAGTTCATACATGACGGCCGAGAATGAATTATGATTGATAGGTTTGGTCAAAAACCCGGTCACCCCGGCTACTTTTAAATCCTTTTCCAAAGATGGCGTTACTCCGTAACCTGAAACCGCATAAATTGCGGGGCCGGGGTTCATGAATTGGCGAATGTGCCGGCAGAGAGTCAGTCCATCCATATCAGGCATCCTTAAATCAGTAAATACGGCGATAATAGAGGGATGTGTAGAGATCATTCTGAAGGCTTCAGTACCAGTGCGCACTTTCAAAATTTGATAACCAAAGGGCCGCACTTTGTTCGCTAAAACTTCGAGAGCGGCCGGATCGTCATCGACCAATAGTATCGCGCGGTTTAATTGTGGGCGCGCTTCCACGGGCAAAACTTCAGGCTTAGGAAATCGGAGTTTAAACTCAGTGCCAACTTGCTCGCTACTTTTGAACGATAAGCTGCCGCCATGAGCTTTCATAATCCCGAATGAAACGGCGAGTCCCAGGCCGGTGCCTTTTCCCACTTCTTTGGTGGTGAAAAACGGCGTCATGATTTTATCTTGAATGTCATTGGGGATCGGAGGCCCGTTATTCCAAATTTTTAATTCCACCCAACCGTCGTTTTCTGCACTAGTGAGGCGGAGCTCCCGCCCTTTTTCGCGTAACGCTAAGGCGTGAAGGGCATTATTAATGATGTTTATGATCACCTGCTCGACCTGATTATGGTCACATTTAACCAGGTTGGCTTCAGAGTAATTCGTAATCACTTTGGCATCGGAATATTTAAGTTCGTGGTTGATGAAGCGTAGAACATTTAAAGTCAACTCTTGCAGGTCAACAATTTCAAACGTTACATCGGTTGTTCGAACCATTCTTGTCATCTGGGAGATAATCCGGTTCATGCGATCAGCCGCTTTGAGAATTTCACCGGTTTGGGTTTTAAGTTCTTCAAGTTGAAGTTTTGGTTCATTCAAAAGTAATTCCAGATTTTCCGCGAACCCTTGGACGATCATCAAAGGGTTGTTCAATTCGTGCGCTACGCCGGCGGCGAGTAAACCAATATCAGCGAGTTTAGAAACTTGCGCCATCTCCTTTAAATCGTTTTCCCGCTGGGATTGGAGCTTTCGAATGGTTGATAAATCATGGAGGGAAAGAACGATCCAATTTTGTGACCCGAGGCGCACGCGGCTGGCGAGAATGTTCACCGGAATTTTGCGCCCCGTGCGGCGCACCAGTTCGCAGTCATGCTCCTCAAGTCTGCGGGACCCATCTTGGGCCATCACTTCGCAAAGGGCTTCCACCTTGGCCTGTACGGCTTTGGCAAAGAGGTCAATGGCGGCTACCCCGCGAACTTCGCTCTGGGTTCGGCCACAAAGATCCTCGAACGCTGGGTTTACGAAACTAACCGTTTGCTTTTTGGGGTCAACTAGAACGATAGGCATGCTGATGCTCGTGACCAGCCTGCGAACGAACCCCGATATCTGACGGCCCCCGCTCATAATTCTTCCCCTTCCTCCTTCCTTTTCGGCACTTTACTTCAGGGACTTTTCATGGAATGAAAGTAGCTTCGGAGGATCTAATGATGACAACGACTACGCGCAGCGAGATCCCGGCTAAATCGGCCACGACCAAAGGCAATGTCCTGGGCTTGGATGGTCTAGAGTTCATTGAATACGCCGCCCCAGACCCCCAGACTTTAGAGCAGCTTTTCTTAAGAATGGGATTCACTAAAATCGGCCAACATAAACGAAAAAATGTGACCCTGTATCGCCAGGGCCGGATCAATTTCGTCATTAATAAGGAGCCCGGGACTTTCGCCGCGAATTTCGCCAGGGATCATGGCGGTTCAATTTGCGCCACAGGTTTCCGCGTGAAAGATGCCAAGGCCGCGCTTGAGCTCGCGGTCGCGAATGGTGCTAAACAGATCGACATCAAAGACGATCAGGCAAGCCATAGTTTTCCCGCGATCTACGGTATCGGTGGTTCTGCGGTTTATTTTATTGACCGGTACATGGATGGCCGCCACTTTGATGATGACTTCGATTACCTGACTCAAGACACCCAGCCCGTCGGCGTTGGGCTAGAGATTATTGATCACCTCACGAACAACGTTCCAGCCGGCGAAATGCAAAAGTGGTGCGATTTTTATACCAACATCTTCGGCTTCGAAGAAGTTCGCTTTTTTGATATCAAAGGCAAGGTAACTGGATTGATTTCCAAAGTGATGCGTTCACCATGCAACAAGATATCGATTCCCATAAATGAACCGACGGGACAGAAATCACAGATTCAAGAGTATTTGGACGAGTATCATGGTTCTGGAATTCAGCACGTCGCACTGACGAGTTCGGATATCGCTAAGAGTGTTTCGGGACTTGCGCAAAACAACATTAAGTTTCTGGACGCACCCGATACCTACTTTGCGGAAATTCCAAATCGCGTTCCAAACGTGCAAGAAGATATGAAAACACTGGCGAAACACCGCATTCTTGTTGACGGTGACGAAGAGGGTTATTTACTTCAGATTTTTACTAAAAATTTAATAGGACCGATTTTTTTCGAAATTATCCAGCGCCGCAATCATGATGGCTTCGGTAACGGCAACTTCCAGGCGCTCTTCGATGCGATTGAACGCGATCAGAGGCAACGGGGATATCTGTGAGCGACCACTATACGCAAGGCAAAAATACCAGGCAGGCTCATAAGGGAATTCCGGAAGGCTTATTTGAAGAGGAACAAGGACTCAAAGGTTTCTTTGGTCCGGTTTCGCATTTGCTTAAGCGCCAACCCAGCACAAGCTGGATGGAAATTGATGGACCATTAAAGCCGCACATGTTTGATCTCGTAAAAATTTTCGCGAAGAACGGACCCACGCGTTTATTGTTCAATTCTGACGTGGCCATTTCAATCGAAACAGTTGAAGTCCAAAAAAGTTTGGCTTTAAAGGGGCGACGGGACGCCGACGGCGATCTACTTTTTTTCTGCCACGAAGGGTCCGGTGAAATTCTAACAGAATATGGTTTGCTCGCCTATAAAAAAGGCCATTACATTATTGTGCCGAAATGTCTCACGCATGTGATTGCCGCAATGGAGCGCTCGATCTTTTTCGTGGTCGAAAACCGCAGTAGCCATTACGAGCAGCCCGACCGGGGAATTGTTGGACGCCACGCGATTTACGACCCCAACACATTGGAAAAACCCAATTTAGATTTGCAACATGAACGACTAAAGCATTGGGGCGAAATCAAAGAGATTCAGGTGAAGCGTTTTGATCAGCCGACAAACTTTCGCTATGGTGAATGCATCTTAAGTAATGTCATGGGGTGGAAGGGGGACCTGTATCCTTTTGCGTTGCATGTCGACAACATGATGCCGCTTATGAGCCACCGCTCACATCTGCCCCCAAGCGCTCATACCACCTTTGTAGCGCGTGAATTTGTGGTCTGCACTTTTTTGCCCAGGCCACTGGAATCGGATGCCGACGCGTTGAAAGTTCCGTTTTATCATCAGAATATTGACTACGATGAAGTGCTATTTTACCACGCGGGAGATTTTTTTAGCCGTGATAATCTCCATGCGGGCATGATGAGTCTTCACCCGGCAGGATTCCCCCATGGCCCGCATCCAAAAGCCGTAAAAAGTGTAATGACAAAAACTCATACTGGTGAGTACGCAGTCATGGTCGATTCAAGGCGGCCTTTAGAAATCGATCCCCTGGCTGAAAAAGTGGAATTGAAGGATTACTGGCGTTCGTGGCAGGGTTGAGACCTATGCATAACGCTGGTGACTTTCTCTCTATTGACGAAGCTATGCGTTGGGCGATTGACTTGGCGAAACAAGGCATAGGATTTGTCGCACCAAACCCCCTGGTGGGATGTGTTATTTTAGATAAAGCCTCTAAAGTGATTGGGTGGGGTCATCACGCAAAAGTCGGTGGTGACCACGCGGAAACCGCGGCGCTAAAGACTGTGAAAGACCCGGCCTCACTCAGCGGCGCAACTGTCGTTGTAACGCTTGAACCCTGTTCTCATTTTGGCAGAACCCCACCTTGTGCCGAAGCGCTCGCGAAACTACCACTCGCGCAAGTGGTTTATGGATTGGTGGATCCACATTCAAAAGTTTCTGGCCAAGGAGTGCGCCGTCTTCAAGACGCGAAAATTAAAACCACGCAAGCCAGCGGCGATCTAATAGGTGAGCTCGAGGATTTGGCGGAAATTTTTTTACACAATGTACGAACGAGCAAAGCGTTTGTAACAGTAAAAGTCGCCTCAACCATCGATGGGCAGATGGCTTTACGGTCAGGCCCGAGCCAATGGCTCACGGGAGAAGAATCAAGACTTCAGGCGCATCGCTTGCGGGGTACATATGACGCTGTAATGTTAGGTAAGCGCACGTTCCTCACGGACAACCCTCGGTTGACGAACCGTCATCCGGAATTCACCAACCGGCATCATAAAGTGATTGTTGTTGATCCTCGCGGTGAGGCTCTCCCGGAATTAAAAAAGAGCAAAATGATTGCCTCTCACGCGAAAGAAAACATTATTTGGGTTGTGTCAGAAGAGGTAAAATCAGATTTGCCGATTCAGTTTTGGAAAATCCCTCTCCTTGCAAACCGCTCCATTCATCATGAGCTTCTCGCAAAACACGCCTTCGAAAATGACGTGACTTCCATTTTAGTTGAAGGTGGAGCTCACCTGATTTCGAGCTTACTTGAACAAAATGCGGTCCAGCGCTGGTATCAGTTTTTAGCGCCCGACCTAGTCGGTGCAAAAGAAGGACTCGCGGTGACGCCCCTGTGGGGAGTGAGTCAGCTTGATCACAAGCTTAAGTTGCAACGGCCTAAATGGCAGATTTTTGGTCGAGATTCCTTAGTTACCGGCCGGTTGTCTTAAAGCGGCCTCTTCTACCAATGTGAATTCCCGAATCGGGCTGGTCCAAACAGTGCGCCCTTGGCTCGCCACACTTAAGCGCCAGTAGACCTTGCCGTCATTGACGGGGCATTCGGCGATGACGTCCATTGCTTTCGTGGTCGTGCGGAATAGGACTTCCTTAAATGCGGCATCTTTGGCCATCTCTAAAACAAATACTCCGACAGGCGCCGGTGATTTCCAGTGGAAGCCGAGGCGTGGGAGATCATCGCTTGAAACTCGCAGAGTCGATTTGTCGTTGGGATAAAGCAGAACGGCCTGGTTTCCGATCGTTGGTGACCGTGGCAAGATAGCAACGTTCAATGGGCGGGCAGGCGTGAACTCGGAAAGCGGGGTTCCCGCGGCATCCACTGGGCGAACGCGCCAATAAAATATCCCGTCGGCCTCAACTAGCTTGCTTAAAAAAGGCGCAATTGCCTTCGTTGATTTCGCGTCTTTAAAGTTAGGCGAAAGACTCCATTGGACTTCATATGCTCTCGCGAAAACGGTTGGAGTCCATTTCAGAACGATAGCTTTTGCAGCATCCGATTGAAGTAGAACAGCTTGAGGCGTTGAAATCTTAGGAATTCGAACATTCACTTCCAAATTTTCTGCTGAAGTGAAGCTACTCGGTCGGAACCGGCGACCTGAAGCACTAACACGCCAGTAGAATTTGCCAGGTCGAACTGTGTTCCAGCGGATAGAAGGCAGCGGAGTGGTTAGAGTTTCTACCTTCTTAGTAAAGTTGGCATCTTCCGCGATCTCCACACGATAGCTGGTCGCATTCGTGACCGGTTGCCACTCGAGAGTTGGCTGCTCTCGCAAATGTTTCCAGAGCTCCGTCATTTCAAGTTGCTCGAGACGCTTCATACTGGCCGGAAGGGCGCGAGTCTCCAGACTAAAAACATCAGGACCGGAAAGATCCGTCGGCGTTTCAATCTGAGGCAGGCTAGCTTCCATTTCTTTGGCAAATTGCTTCGACTCCGCTATATCTCGCGCGGCTTCGGAATCCGTTACTTGTTTGCGTAGCGTTTCAATTCTTTTAATTTCTTCTTCTTGGAGTTTTTCTGACCGTTCAAAGCTAAATGAAGTCTGCTCGTGCTTAATCTGGAACTCGTACCCAGGGGTCCACGCCGATGTATATTGTGGAGTTTCGATTCTTAAGCGCCAGTAGAACCAGCCGTCATTCAGTTTTTCGCGTAATAAAAAGAAGTCTTTGTCGGTTAAGAAATCATACTTAGGTTTCGCGAAATTCTTGCCCGAACTCATCTGGAAACGATATTTGCCGCTCTTTAGCGGAGTAGCCCATCGAAAATTAATCTTTAACTCGCCATCACCAATGAGCATAATGGTTTCATTAACTGGATTTAGAGCACGAAGCTCCTTGGTGTTGTCGGGGTTTATTAATTTTCTCTCATAGTCATATTTGAAAACTGGGGTCCACTCGGTGAGTGGGCGATTGCCTGCGTCTATTGAGCGGACGCGCCAGTAATAGACGCCAGGCTGCGCCGCCTGTACTTTTTTAAATGGATTCTGGGTATAAAGGCGAAGTGGTTTTTCCATTTTTGCGCCCTTATCGAACTCCATTTCGTAACGAACGGTAAAGAGAGTCGGTGACCAACGGATAAGAAAGGGCGGTGGCGCGGATTCCATTTGCATGACCGCGGTGATTTCCTCAATTACTTTTTCATTCGTCAGATTGCGAGGCGGCGCCAGCGTGACGACGAGTTTTTGCGATTCACTAAAAGTGCCGCGGCGAGAGCCGCTGTTGATCGAGCGGATTCTCCAGTAGTATCGTCCAAGTCGAACGCTTTCCCAGCCGTATCTTGTAGAAGGAACCTCGGCTCTGTGAATTATTCTAGAAAAGTCTGAGTTGGACGAGATTTCCAGATCATAGCTGGTGGCTCCCGGAATCGTGTTCCAGGCGAGCTCAGGAATGGCTTCAACATATTCCCCGGTCTTAGATTGCGATGCTAGTGCCAACTCCTGCGCCGTAACGCCAACTGTTTTCGTACTGAGAAGGAACGTATCGTCCACGGAAAGTAGCTGTGGCGGTTTCATCGAAGCCGGTGGACGGCGAAGGATATAAAAAGAAGCAGTGTCACTCCATTGGGCGTCTGACCAGTCTTTAGCTCGGATGCGGGAATGATATTCCCCCTCACTTAGTAAGCCGAGATTTAGGGAAGGATCTCTGGACTCGAAAATCTTCAAGTCTTTTGCGAAGTCGGGGCTGGTGGCGAGCTGGACTTCCCATTTTATTGAAACGGACTTTGGATACCAGCGCATGGCGACTTGCAGACGCCGGCCGTCTTCCCCAGGTTGTTCTTCGAAAGTAAATCTCATATTGTTTCGCGGGAAAATAAACTGCGGCGGATTGTCTTCGGCAATCGTGAACGCATTTGTTGGACTTTTCGCTAGCGGTTGATTAGCTTTAAGCGAAGCTGACACCCGCCAAAATAAGCGCTGGTTAGTCGGAAGTGTGGGGGGGCGATAAAGCGGGCGCGGAACTTTATCCTTTATTACAATCTTCTGGAATGCGCCATCCTCGGCGATCTCTATATTATATTCAGAGAAATTATAAGATGAGCGCCAGGTAAGAACGAGGTCGCGCCCTTCGTCGGGTTTTAATACCCGGTCCGGAACGGGACTTAGTAGTTCTAACCGCACGTCACTTGGGTCAAAAATAGCACCCTCGTCGCTGATCTCCGCCTGCTGGCTTGGGCCGAGACTGCGGCGCCCGCTGTCGCTAGTCACTTCAACTTGACCTTCGAGAACGTTAACTACGAGATTCTGATCAGCTCCGACATCGACTTTTACGATCGCGTCGTCACCCTCAAATTCCGTGACGTCTCCACCCGCCGCAATCAAAAGCTTTTGGTCTTTGCTGATTTTACCCAAAACCGATCCGAAATCGATGTCGAGGCGTATGGAATCCGATTTGGCGTTAATCACAACGAGAGAGTTCGGCGAAATGGAAAGCTGCTCACCCCGGTCGGTGATGATCACGGCTTCAGACTTGTCTCCCGTATAAATACTGTCGCCTTGGAACACGTCGTCCTTTTCATCCAGCGGCATCCATGAGAAGGCAGTACTATGGCGTCGACGCACGTCGCTGACGGCGGTTTTCGTCATACCGATTTTTTCTAAACTGTCGCTCGATGTAGATAACACTTTGAATAACCAGCGATCGTCCAAAATAAGGAAGGTCGATAGCAGCATAACGATGGCCGCACCGATAAGTAAGAACCGGTCAAAATTTGTGAAACGATACCAAAACATAATAGGTTTCCTAAGCTTACTTATCGTGAGTCTGGTGAACCTTGTTGACGTACCAAGGTCTAGTTTTTGTGAAGGTCTAGCAAATATAAAGGGGGACGGTACCGATAGAACAAGTGATATGGAAAGAAAAATAGAACCCAAGCGCAGTGTACGAAAAGTTCGGCTGTCCTTGCGTTACAAGTTGTTGATGATTCTTACGCTTATTCCAATGGCGACATTGGGTGCGTATTTGCAACTTGCGATCAGGGAATTTGAGAACGACAAAATCGCTTATGTGAACGACTCTGGAGTCGCGGTGGCGAAATCTCTCGCGATGCAAATTCGCGTTGAGGTCGAATCTTACCTTGGCGCGGTAAAACCCATCATCGAAGGGTACGATCCAGCGATACCAGGCCTGTCGCCGCAATCACAAGAACTGTTCTCCCGTTATCCACGACTAACAGCAGTGGTTTTGTATCAGGGTGACGCCGCCGGCAACTACACGAAGCTCGCCGAAATTTCCAATCGTGCATCAGGTGAAGTGAAAACTCTTGCTGATCTCACTGTCATGGAAGGATTTCGCACACGCGCGGCAAATAAGGGTCTAATTGTAACGCCAGACCCCTACACCGAGTCCAACGTCGTAATTGCTTCACGGATTGGAAAAGTCACGGATGCCACGCACTTGGTGTTTGTGGGAATGTATCGTGCTGAGACACTGATAGGCGCCTTCACAAAAGCTCAATTATATAGAAACTTTCTTCTTGATGAGCGAGGGCAGGTGGCAATGGGCCCAAGCGTAGCCCAGCTTAAAGGCACTCCGCTCGCAGGCGAAGATCTAGAAAAATACTTTAATCCGATTTTACAAACGAATCTCCCGGAATCTTCCCTTGAAATTAAGAATGCAGGCAATCAAGTAGCTCTAGTTTCCTACGCTCAAGTGGGCATCGGGGAAATGAAGGTCGCATCTGTTGTCGCCCGTCGCGAAGCATTAAAAGCGGTAGAATCTCTCGTCGCGAAGTCCTTACTGTTTTTCTTGGCTCTTGCCTCGGCCACTATTCTCATTTCTGTCTTCGCGTCTTTCCAGTTAACGTCGACACTGCGAGACCTTTATGAAGCAACTCGAAAAATCGCGGCAGGAAAGTTTGACGTTCGCGTCCGCTCAACATCGACGGATGAGATCGGTGGCCTTGCCGACGGCTTCAACGTGATGGCCTCCGAGGTTTCGCGATTGATGTCTGAAACAGCCCAGAAAGCGCGCATGGAAAACGAATTAGCGACGGTAAAAACAGTTCAAGAAACCCTGTTTCCGCCACCGGAAAATCAGTTCGGCCGTATTGCGATCTCCGGTCATTTTGAGCCGGCTAGTGAGTGCGGTGGAGACTGGTGGAATTACAGTAAGATTGGCGATAAAGTATTTTTATGGATTGGCGACGCCACAGGACACGGGGCGCCAGCTGCCTTGATTACAAGCGCGGCCCGATCTGCAGCTGCAGTTATTGAAATGCTAGGCAGCGTAAGTCCGGGGCAGGCTCTGCAGATTATGAATCACGCGATTCATGAAACCTCAAAGGGCAAAATTAATATGACGTTCTTCCTGGCCATGATCGACGAGCAATCTGGCGTAATGACTTACGCCAATGCGAGCCATGATCCACCATATTTAATTCGAAAACCTAAAGATCGCCCGCTAAAGAAGAAAGACCTCATTCCCCTTATGGATGTGAACGGCCTTCGACTTGGCGAAAAGATCGGTTCAGTTTACGAGGAAAGCACTGTGAGTCTTGAGCCCGGCGATACCATCATATTCTATACAGATGGGATTATTGATTTGCAGGATATAAAGGGTCAAAGCTGGGGAGAGAGGACGTTCTTAAAAACCGTCATTGACGCCAGCAGTGGTGAACACGATTTAAATCAAAAGATGAGTTTTATTCGCCGCTCGATCAGTTCCTATCGGGGCGATGCGGACCTTCTCGACGACATCACTTTATTCATGACGGAGTTCAAGGAGGCAGCTTGAGTGCGGCGCAAAAAAAGGTCATGCCCATGACCGATTTGCGGTTGTTGCTAAAGGGTTCTTTAGCTGCAGCAATAGATGTGGTGGATGCATCCACTCATCAAGGCCCCATTCAATCGTCACGAGCAATAGTCACTTCTGAAAGTCTAGATATGACAAGGGTTTTGAACTGGAAGTTGGATCGTGGCGCTAATCATATTTGCCAAACTGACTCTGGCGCCATTGAACAGGAAATGAATACTTCCGCACTGATGCTTAAAAATCCGGATTTATTTATGGATTTTCCTATTGGCTCGATCCTAACCCCAGACGTAGTGACGCCCGAGTCAAGCCGTGCGCTTACAAAAATGGCATTTCGCTTTCAAAAGGGTACTCAAAAGACTCAGATGATAGAGCAATTGCGCCAGACGCTGCTAAAAATGGGCCGACCTGGTTCAATAATTGCAAATTCAGTGCTGATTGCTGATGAGATGTTCACGAATGCGATATTTAATGCTCCTTTCGTTGATCCAAAATCGGGTTTTAATCCAGGAATAGATCGGAGCGACTGGTCGGTTGAAATGAATACTGGTCAATACGGGGAACTGCTTTTAGGCCACGATGAAGACCGACTAGTCATTGCTTGCCGAGATCCGTTTGGCTCGATGGAAATAAGGCATTTGCTGACTCGCATCCGCGATTGCTGTTTAGAGGGCATATCCGCTAATATGAAAATGGGAGTCGGTGGCGCCGGCATTGGAAGTTTTATGGTTTTTAATGCGAGCTCAAGTTTTTATGTTGGTGTTCAGCCAGGAAAGTGCACCGTTGTCGCGGCCGCAATTCACTGGAAATGGGGCGGCAAGCGACGTGACCAAGCAACCAAGAATTTACACTGTATTCAATATTGAACGGAGGAACAATGGGGCAGTTTCAAGTGGACAAAAAATCAGATGGGGGCGGCGTGATGGTCGCTCTTAAAGGCAACATCGACGAAGACGCGGTTCTAGGGAATATCGGCTTTGATGGTGCCCAAAAAATCACTTTAGATCTCGAGAAAGTCACGGCGATTAACTCCTGCGGCATTCGCGAGTGGATTAAGTGGCTAAAGGGCGCGCCAGGTTCGGCAAAGATCGTTTACAAGAATTGCCCGAAGATCATTGTTGATCAAATCAACATGGTGGCCGGGTTCTTACCTGAGAACGCGCTAGTAGAAAGTTTTTACGTGCCGTATTTTAATGAAGATTCTGGGACAGAGAAAATGGTTTTGTTTCGTCGCGGAACCGAGTTCAAAGAGAATGAGCTCACCCCTCCAGCGACAGTGAAAGATGAGACTGGACAGGCCATGGAAATGGATGTCATCGAAGCGAAGTATTTTAGGTTCATCAAAAAGTAATTTGGGACGGAATGATCGATTATAGTGTTTTTGACTCACTTTTTGATTCTGCAATAGTAGTCGGTGACGACTTTAAGATTATCTATTGCAATGAGACGGCGGCGATGCTTGCCGGATCAAGCGTACGTCGCCTCACTAAAGGTGTGCGTTTTCCGGACGTATTTCTGTTAGTCGACCCCAGTCTCTTTGTCATGGGTAGTGGTGGTGAGGATGGCAAAGCTTCCGCCGCGTCCATGCGCGAATTAAATTACACCATCAAAAACTCTGAGAAGCAGGGCAAGCTGCAAGTTACAGTTCAGCCTTTCATGGAAGGTGAAGCAAAACGCTGGGCGATCCTCATGCACGACGTGACGCTAGAAGAAACTTTGCATAAGAAATATCAGGGTGAGCTTGAGCAAAAAGAAGTATTCATCAGCGAGCTTCAAAATGCGAAGGCAAAACTAGAAAACTACTCGAAGAACTTGGAACATATGGTGGAAGAGCGAACGGCTGAAGTTCGCACCGCCAACCGAATGCTCAACGCCATCATGAATAGTTTAGGGCAAGGATTTGTGGTGTTTGACCGCCAGGGTATTTGCTCAAATATCTTCACTAAGGCCTGCGAGGATATTCTCGAAGGCAGTCCCGCCCAATTTCCCATCTGGGAGGTTTTAAGTCTCAACGCCGCTGACGTTGAAATGTTTAAGAAATGGATGTTCGCCGCTTTTACAGAGACCTTGCCATTTGAAAGCCTGACGGATTTGGCACCCAGCCTCTACCGCCATACGATGGGCCGCCATATCACGCTCTCATTTTATCCGATTCGCGCGGATGACAACTCCATCACAAATCTTGTTATGGTCGCGACGGATCGAACCAGGGAACACGCGGCTGAAGAAGCTCTTGCGAAAGAGCAGCAATACATCCAAATGGTACTGAAAGTCGTGAAAAGTCGGGAGCAGTTTGGTCTGTTTCTGGTTAGCGCCAGAGGCTTGATCCAAGAGATGAACGTGCAAATGACGAAGCCTGCAGATAATTTCGACTTTGGCACCGCGTTTCGCACCCTTCATACTCTTGAGGGTGAATCAAGTTTGTTTAGTGCAGCGGCGATTCGGCAGGCCTCAAGGGATTGCCAGGAAGTCCTAGAGCCTTTCCGTCAGGGTGAAAAAGTAGATGCTCAAGGGGTTCTTAAGTTATTAAAAGTCGCAGTAGCGAAATTAGAATTCGCGTTTTTAGAATTCCTCAAGCAAAATCAGGAACTTTTGCAGATTCTTAAGGTCGGCGAAACAAGAAACGTCGAAGTCTCGCTCGACCACCTTTTGCGCTTCGCCAAGATGCTTTATAAACACCCGACGCCTCTGGTCCTCAGAACGACTTTCGCTGACACTTTATTGGAACAGCCGTTATCAATTTATCTAAAACATTTTAATGAAGTCGCGCAACACGTTGCACAGGTTCAGGGGAAACTTTTAAGGCCCGTGCATTTTGATTGCGATCAAGTCAGGGTTGCCCCGGGATCTCTCGACCAACTCATTGCCTCACTGGTTCACGCCTTTAGGAATGCCGTCGATCACGGTATTGAAACGCCCGACGTCCGGATGGAGCGGGGAAAGCCAGATTCAGGTTCAATCAAGGTCGTTGCGGAAAATTTTAAAGTAAAATCCATGAATTGGATCAGGCTGATGATTGAAGACGACGGTGGCGGAATTAACCTTGAGAAACTAAGGCCCAAACTTATTCAGCGGTTTCCAGATAAAGGGTTCGAGTCTCTCAATGATAACGAAGTTATGCAGGGAATTTTTCTGCCCGGATTCTCGAGTCGGGACAGTGTCGAGCAGTTTTCCGGGCGTGGTATCGGGATGGACGCGATCAAGACTGAAGTCGAGCAAATGGGTGGCCGCGTGAGAGTGGAATCCCAACTTGATCGGGGTGCTCGATTGGTCTTGGAATTCCCAAAAGCAAACGCCGCTGATTTGTTTGCTTTGGCCGCCTGATCCTTTAATAATAGAGGAATTATGTTCGCTAAAGAGACTCATATATTGGTCGTAGATGATTCGCTGAATATTCGACGTCTCGTGGTCGATAGTTTGCAAAAACTGGGATTTATTAAGGTCTCAACCGCTGAAAACTCCAATGAGGCGCTCGGCAAGCTCGCGTTCTTCGTGGCGACTCCAACCCCCGTAAAGCTAGTATTGTCTGACTTGAATATGCCAGGTCCCTCAGGCTTAGAGTTTCTCAAACAGGTGCGGGCAAGCGTGGAATATGCTCAGCTACCGTTTATTTTGGTTACGACCGAGAGCGAAAAGGGAGCGGTTATTGAGGCCGCGGTGAGCGGCGTAAGTGGTTATATTGTGAAACCATTCAACCTTGAAACCCTTACGAAGCGTCTTAACGAAGCATTCGCAAAGCACTTTCCGCAAGGTTAATTCAGGCCTAAGGTCCGGCGCGCTGCGGATACAGTAAAGCTCCTTAGGTTCCGATAAATATTAAGCATATGAAAAAATCCGAGATTAACATTTTGGTCGTCGACGACGATTCGAGTTTCCGCAACTCTATGGTGGAATCTATCAAGCGCTTCGGCTTTAAGTGCATGGGTGTGGCTCGCAGCGAAGAGGCCATCAACTCAGTAAAGATTAAGCAATATCACGCGGCCTTGATTGACTGCATGCTGCCTAAAATGAATGGCATGGATCTTAGCCGAGCGCTTCGCGCCACAAGATTTGGCAGCTGCCCAATTATTCTCATGAGTGGAATTTTCCGCGATAAAGGTTTCGCTGCGGAAGCGATAGAAAAAACGGGGGCCGTTGGATTTTTAAGTAAGCCCTTTCACCTAGAAGATTTGAAGGCCAAACTTGATGAGCTATTTAAAGAGTTCGTAACAGGTGGTGGCGTACCGCTTCATGTTCTCGTTTCCAAACCATTTTCGACTCCCCGGGAACGAACAAAAGTGATCGAAGGCTTGGAAGAAGTTAAGGGCTTTGATTTGCCATTCGTAATTAGCGTCCTTCTTGATGTTGGAGCCTCGGGACATTTGAATCTCGCGAACACATCAGGTGAAATTTATGGCGTGACGATTGCTGAGGGCAAAATCACGGGCGTCGACAGCAGCGAAACAGACGCGACGTTGACAATGATGCTTTTGGAAAAAGGCTTCCTCACGCGCCAGGACCTTCAGATGGTGCAGACTAAAGGGAAGCGCGGTGATTTAGTAGCGCTTTTGGTGGAACAGCAATGCATTAGCCCTCACGTGCTCCCAATCGTAAAAAAAGAGCAGGTTCTTTTTGATCTGCGCAATCTTTTTACGAATGAACCAATGAACATAAACTTCGTTCCGGATCGCAGCAAGAAATCGGGCGAGGTAGGTTGGGACATGAACGATATCACGCCTCTGCTTCACGATGTCGTCGATACGCAAATTACTCATGAATATTTAAAGGGTTTCTATAAAGAATGGATGGAATATCCCATCAAACTCGGGCCCGTTTTTAAATTCGATCACGAGCTATTTGATATGCCCCTCTTCAAAAGACTTCCACGTCTTGGCGAGTTATTGTCCGGCAATCTCACCATCGGAGAGCTTCACGCGCAGGGGAATTATAAGGAAGAGGATTTATTTAAATCCCTTCACCTAATGGCCTTCCGCCGCTTGATCATCTTTGATGATGTGAAAAAAGCAAAGGGTACGGTTGAGTACGGCGATCGTATGAAGACCATGCTTAAAGAACTTCATGGGCGAAATCCCCTCGAAGTTTTTTCTTATTTCGGTTTAATTGACACGCCAAAGGCGCAAGATGTTGAGAGAGTTTATAAAGAGTTCGCAAGATCGAATCATCCCGATCTTTTGTCCCCCGGAGCATCGACGGATATTCGCCAGACGGTGAATCAGGTGTTTTCCATTGTAAGCGAAGCTCATAACGTTTTA